>JAYKIK010000111.1:0-44185 GCA_035284725.1 Synechococcus sp. | reverse complement strand
GTTTTTCCCAATCCCAGAATCCTAATTGACTCATCTTGAGACACTGCTTTGGCGATACTTTGGTATCCATGATCTCATATTCTTGCTCCGCTTCAAGCTATTTTTCGAGATCCCCATATACTTACTGGAGGGGATCATTTAACAAGCAGAATGTTTTTTTTCTGATCTTCCTTAGGGAATAGTCCCAGGTAAGGCTAAACTTCAGGCGGAATTTCTGGTTCGGGGAGAGGATCCGGGGCGATCGCTTCGGGAGGCAAGCCAAGACAAAAATCGGCTTGTTCCTGTTGCCATTCCCGCACAATGCAGATAGAACACATCTGCCAACGCTCAATTTCTCCGGGGGGAGTTGGCCTATGACAGCAGGGACAGGCAGGAAGATTGGCAAAACGCTTCTGTTGGGTTGCGGCCCAGCGCTGCACAGCGGTGATTGGATCTTGAGGTTTCTTTGGGGAGATGACTGGGGGTTGTGGCGTAATAGGAATCGTGCTGGGATGGGGTAGGTTGGGATCGGCGGCCAGGGGTGAATAGGCGGGTTTGCGGTGCCAATGGACGGTGGAAAAGCGCAAATCTTTTAGGGGTGGGTTGAGGTCGGCATTGAGTTGAAATAGGAAGCGCTGACGTTGGAGACTCAAGTGCTGAGACCAGGTATGGCTAGAGGTCGCAATCCAGAGAACATCGTCAATGATCTGTAGCGGGTCACTGTTGGCTCGAATCTTAGGGGATGAAATTTTTTGCCAACACTGGGTGACCTGGGTAAATCGTTTCTGGTGGGCCCAGGCTGGTTGATTGAGGAGGTGCCTTAGAAGATGGTCAACGGATTGGAGTCCCATGGGGTAATGTCGGAAAAATTGGCTGGATTAGGTTTGGGGGAAGGCGATCGCCCTTCGGCAAGAGCGATAAAATATGAGGCAGTGCTCTGTGATCCCGTTAACGATGGCTAGTTCTTGCCCCCAGTCTCGCACAAAGACCAAGGTTCTTGATGTTCAGACGCGCATTGCCCAGAGCCACTATGGTTTGTTGGGATTGTCCCCTACGGCTTCTGCCATTGAAATTCGCCAGCGATATCGGGAATTGAGTAAGCAGTACCATCCGGACACCACCGTTCTCCCGGAACCGGAGGCCACCGCAAAATTCCAGCGTCTCAATGAAGCCTATGGGGTTTTGAGCAGTCCTGAACGGAGATCGCTTTATGATTTGCAGATTGGCTTTTCGCGCCACAGCGTAGTTCAAACTTTACCGGCTGAACAGGGGGAAAACCGTTATGCTAATTCTGCCTACCTCGACCCTACAGACCGGCCCCTCTCGGCAGGGGAAATTTTTGCGTTGTTTATCATGGGTCTGACCTTCGTCGGTTGTCTAATATTGGCGATCGCCTTGGGGATGAGTCGTCAAAATTTGAACCTAGAAGGTCTGTTCTAAAGCCGTGCTCCACAGGAAATTGGTAGACTGAACGGTGTTCACTGTACTGGCTTCACCTAAAGGTTTCGATCTTTACCTTAACACTATGTCCACCATGCCTTCCCTCGATAGTCCCCTATACAACCATCCCCTACCCAAAATTGAACAATGGCTCCGGGAGATGGGCTGTGAGCAGGATCCCCAAAATCTCCACTGCTGGAAGGTCGCCCGTCCCGAGTGGCAGGCAGAAATTCGCCTCGAAATCGAAGAACTAGCCGTGTCCTACCTCCAAGCTGGGGCCGATGGTTCCGATATCCAGCGTTCATTTAAATATTCCCTCAGCCGCCGAGATATTCAGGATGCTGTTTTTTCAGGGCCCTAAGGGTTGCGAGACTGATATCAGAGAGGGTGATCACCTCAAGAAAACCCTCCGTTGTTTGGGGTGGCGCTTCCATCAAGTTCAATAGCATTTTTTCAATCACCTCTTGGGGAACCTGGCGCGATCGCCTTTGGTTACGAGCCAAACAAATTTCCAAGTCACAGGACAAGTACCAAGCGACCCAATCCATGGGGGGACATTTACCCAAAAAATCCTGTCGCCAGGGCTGATAACTATTCGTCGCATCATAAATCACCGCTTGCCCCTGTCGGATCGCCTGATTTAACCGCTGCAAAATAATTGCTTCAATAACTGACCAATCCCCCTGAATGCCGGAATCCCCATAAAGTTCTGCCCGAATTTCGTCGGAAGAAATCACCCAAGCGGTGGGGAGTTCTTGTCGAAGCCAATGGGTAAAGGTGGATTTGCCAGAACCTGGGGCACCAATGAGAAAATGCGAAGGGCGTTGCGGGAATACTAACACGATAAATTGGCAATAGCTTCTTTGAACTTCATACCGGATCGATGGATAGGGACGAATGGATATTTTTGCTGAGATGACGGCGGGACGCTGGTTAGCCTTTGGGGGCTTGGTGGTACTGCTAGTTTTTATGTTTTTGCCACCGAGCTACTACTTGATGGCATCCTTTCCTTGGATTTTAATTTGGCAGGGGGGATTTTTCCTGTTGGGATTGGCCCTGTTGGTGATGCTCCGGAAGTTTGAGCAACCCTTTCGCCCCTTGGGGTATGGCTTGGATTGGGCAGTGCTGGCGGTGGCGATCTCCTGTGGGTTATCAGCGATTTTTGCGCCCTTTAAGGGGGTGGCCCTGTTTAATCTGGTCACGGTTTCCGGCTACGGGGTCGCCCTTTATGGCCTGCGTAATTTGGGGCATTCACAACTTTGGCACTGGCGGAACCAATGGCAGAGCTTAGTGGGGCTCGGTTTTGGCATTAGTCTGGTGAGCTTAGGGGGTTGGCTCCTGGGAAATCACGGCCTTGATCGTAATTCCATCCCCTTTGGGCACCACAATTTTATGGCGGCCTATTTCTGCTTAATGCTGCCGATTATCATCAGTTTTGCCTTGGCCCAACGGCGGCGGATTCAGCTTCTCCTCTTAACCCTCAGCGCGATTATCCCCTATCTCCTCTACACCTGTTCCTCCCGGGGGGGCTTTGTGGGTCTTTTCCTCTGGGCGATCGCCTCCATCGCGTTTGTGATTGGTCGAACAAAGGGGAAAAAACGCTTAATTTCCGCCACCATTGCCCTATTTTTGCTGGGGATCATGGTTACGGCGGGATTGCAACATCCCCGGGTACAACGCATTATTCAGGTCAATGTCAACAATGGTTTTCCCACGGTTCAATTCCAGGTGGATGGGGAAACAGAAGACCGACTGTTTATGTGGCGTGCGGGCCTAAATATTCTCAGAGATCGACCTCTGACGGGGGTTGGCTTGGGTAATATGTCCCGGGTGTATAACCTCTATCGACCGATCGAGGCGAGTGCTGGGGTGGCCCACATCCAACAACTCCACAGCAATCCGATCCAACTCCTCGGCGAACTCGGGTTAATCGGGGGGATGGCGATCGCCTTTCTGATAGTTCAGTTAATCCGATTAGGCTGGCGTATCCACAGTTATACAGAAGATCCCAGCATTAAACGGTTGCTCTACGGACTAGGGGGCGGTTGGTTTGCCTACGCCATGGCGACCTTGACCGATTATCAGCTTGAAAACATTCCCATTAGCCTTACCTTGACCCTCTCCGTAGTGTTGTTGCTGACGGTGGCCGATGCTGTCCTAGGAACAGAACAACCTGAATCTTTACCCATTCCCCAACGGCGTTTGTGGAGTTTAGGGAGCATTGCTGGTACCCTCGGGGCATTATTGGTCGCTGTTCCCTACAGTGGAGGGATGTATCTTTTTGCTCGGGGACAATCCCTCTGGATGAAAGGACAACCGGAAGCGGCATTTACGGCAATTAACCAAGCCTATGCCCTCAACGGCTGGAATGTGAACTACCCCCTGCGGTTAGGACTGTGGCTGTGGGAAACCCGTCATCTGGGGGACAATCCAGAAAATGTCAAAAAAAGCGCTGAGTTGGCGGCGGAATACTTTCTCGAAGCTCAAGCACTTATTCCCAATGATTACTATCTAAACATCAATGCTGGGGTTGCCCTCCTCGAGGTAGACCCTAGTCTGGCCCAGGTTTATTTTGAACGGGCGATTCAACTACTCCCCCGGGAAGCGGAACCCACCTATTTTCTTTTGGGACAAACCTACCTCCAGACCAACCAACAGGAAAAGGCGATCGCCGCATTTGCTCTCCAGGGACTTGTGGATCCCAACATTATGACCCTCGCCCAGTGGGACGAAGCACCCTTTGTGGCGGTGCGAGAAAAAGCAGTGGCAGCGTCTCTGGTGTTGTACCAAGACCTCATCGACCGTCTCGATCCCCAGGATCCCTATATCATCACCCTTCAAGAGCGAATGGCTTGGTTAGCTTGGTGGCATGGGCTACCGGTTCCCCACCGGGATCATCTCGCCCAGTTTTCGCCGATGGTGCAAGCGTTGATCTTAGGCGATCGCCAACCGGAAAAAGCTTTAGAAATCATCGACCAACAAATTTCCCAAAACCCCGACGACAACAATACTCGCTGGCTAATTCTCAAGGCCTGGTTCCAACCGGACTTTAATCTGAATTTACAGCTGAAGCAGGCGGACAGCGAAGCAACTCAAAATTATCTCCTTTCCTCCCGTCGGGCCGAAGGGGTATCTCTCCAAGAGTGGCTCAGACAAATTTCCCAGGAGGTTAAACCTATTGGCAGCGAAAGATTAGTTTCTCGCTTGCTCTATCGTAACCAAGACTTTGAGGCAGTGGATACGGTTTTGCGTCCCGAAGGTCTACAAAGCTTTCAATTACTCTCGTTATTGGGCCTAGGGAGCGGCTATCCCCGCACTTTTCCTGTTGTGGATCAGCTCATCAACGAAGTGCGCACAGAGTCTCTCGGTTTACCGCACCCCACGGCCAACGGTTTCCAACTCACCACAAACTAAATCTACTTTTGACAAAATTTCATGGGTAATGCATCAAAAACTTGGCTCTTGGGTCTTGATCGTCAAATCTGGATCTTGGCAGCGGGGCGGCTCCTCTCCCAAATTGGTACCGGGTTTACCGCTTTCTATGCACCGATTTTTTTCGTAAATCAGGTGGGGCTTTCGGCTACCCAAGTGGGTTTAGCCCTGGGGAGCGCTTCTGTTTCGGGGGTGCTGGGGCGTTTCCTCGGGGGAACAGGGGTCGATCATCCCACCTGGGGACGGAAAAAAACCCTCCTCACGGCGGCTGGGGTGTCGGCGATCGCCGATGTGGCCCTGGCTCCAGCAGATAATTTTGGGCTCTTGGTGTTGGGAAATTTGTTAATGGGCCTAGGGATCGGTTTGTACTGGCCGGCGACAGAAACGGTGGTGGCGGATCTGAGCACGGGTAATCAACGTAATGAGGCCTTTGCCCTAGTGCGTCTCGCGGATAATATCGGCCTGGGAACGGGGGTAATGTTGGGAGGGCTGATCATTGCAACGATTCAAAATTATCGCTTGCTCTTTGTCCTTGATGGCATCAGCTTTGTGGTGTTTTTGGGGGTAATCTGGGTGGCGATCGCCGAAACCTACCAAGACCATGGGGAGATGGAAAAACAAGGAAATAGCTGGCTCATGGCCCTCCGGGATCAACGGCTGCTAATCTACATGGCAGTGAATATTATTTTCACGATGTACATCGCCCAAATTCAGAGTACAGCGCCCCTCTACCTGACAAATTTTGTGAAATTTTCGCCCCAGGTGATCAGTGCTCTCTTTGCGTGGCACATCGTTTTTGCGTCCCTCTGCCAGTTGGCGATCGCCCGTAATTTGAACTTGTTGAGTCGACCCCGGGCGTTGATGGTTTCCCTCTTACTCTGGGGAATGGGGTTTACGGTGATGTGGGCGACGGGGATGCAAGCGTTGCCAGTACTGTTGGGGGCAATTATTAGTCTTGGTATTTTGGCTTTGGCTACCGATGCCTATACGCCAGCCGCTTCAGCTTTGGTGGTTGATCTGGCCCCAGTGCCCCAGCGGGGCATTTATCTGGCTTTAAATTCCCAGTGTTGGGCGATGGGTTATCTCATCGGGCCACCGATTGGCGGTTGGGCCTTAGATCAGGTGCCGGCGATCGCCCATGGGTTTTGGTTAGCGGGAGCGCTGAGTATTGTGCCCTGTCTATTGATCTTGCGCTATTTAGAAAGTTTGATGGACATAAAAAAAACGGAGGTTTAACTCCGTCGTTAGGGCCCATTTTCAGGGATCTTAAGCTTGGGAGGCCAGGTTTTCCCCTTCCCCTTGGTGGGTCGTTTTCACCCATTTGAGTCGCTTCGGGCGGACAGACATCCGGGCTGTGGTGATCGGCATTACGATCATCCAGTGGAGCATATAGACCATGGTGAGGCCACAGGCAGAAATAATTTTGCTGAGCTTTTGCCAGTTCCAGGGGAGATCCTTATAAACCCGCACATTACCTTGGACCATCGCCCAGAGGGAAAGGGTGAGGGCTAAACCCGTCATCGGCATCAGGATCGGTAAATGTCCCTTAAGCAAGGCAAAAACAAAGTCGGGAATTGCCGCGGTGGGGAGCAAATATTGCATCAAGACAAAGGAAAATAAATCCACTTTTTTGCCGAAACCCAGACGCTGATTGGAGAAATAGCGCCAGTAGTCGAGATAACGCTGGTAACCTCCTTCGGCCCAACGGCTGCGCTGGTGCCAGAGGGCGATCGCCTTGGTGACTCCTTCTTCGTTCACAGCGGGATTGAGTAAGAAACCAATTTTCCAGTTGTCCAGGTGGAGGCGGATGGTGAGATCCAAATCGTCGGTGATCGTTTCTTCGTTCCAACCACCGCATTGATCCAGGGCAGAACGGCGCACAAATTGACCATTGCCCCGTAGTTCCCCGATCCCACCAAGGGCGATTCGTTGTTGTTGGAAATAGCTATCGAGGATCATTTCTGTGGCTTGGCCCTTCGTCCAAAAATTCAGCGGTTCATTGGCGATCGCCTTGCGGACTTGAATGGCGCCCACTTTTTCATCGGCAAACAGCGGCACCACATGGCGTAAAAATTCCGGCGGCACCGTGGCATCGGCATCAAAGACGGCAATAATTTCCCCCTGGGTCTGGGAAAGCACCTGGTTTAAAGCCCCTGATTTACCGCCACCCGCATTGGGGGGACGGTGCACCACCTTTAACTGGGGATATTCCGTCGCTAACTGGTCGAGGATTTGGGGGGTTGTGTCGGTGCTGGCATCGTCAATGAGCCACACTTCACATTTCTCGGTGGGGTAATCTAACTGGCAAAGATTTCTGACCAGACGGGCGATCACCGCTTCTTCGTTTTTCGCAGAGGCAATCAGGGAAACGATGGGCGCAGTGGTTAAATCTTCGTCAGCTAGGGGTTGGGGTTGGGGATCAGGCTGGGCACTAACCAAACGGATCGCCTGCATCAAAAGCAGACCGGTAGCCCCCAAAACCGCCGTTGACCCCCAGCTCACACTGTGCAGGACAAAGGCGATCGCCCAAATCAAACTCAACATAAAAGCCGATTTTTTCCGGCGTCCCCCCAACCCCTGGAAGAAATCACTGCGAAACTCCGCCTCGGCCACTTCCGGATCCGTCAGTTCATCCAAAAAAGCCCCAAGGGGGTCATGATTTTCATCCGGTTGCCAGGGTTGATTTGCCATGCCGCGTGTTCTCCTCTTCCAAAAAATGTGCTGGGGTTGGGGCCAAAGACCTTACAAAGCTTGCCATTTATCATAGTCGATAGGCTTCCCTGTTGTTTCGGGGCCAATGTGATTTACTCGGCTTCTGGGAGGGGGCTTGCCGGCCAAGTTACCCCTTCATAAAGGTCTTTCAGGGGGGCATCGAGATCAAAGGATTCTAAATGGGCGATCGCCTCGAGACCTTCATAAATTTGTACTGTCCAAATATCCTGGGTCTGCCGCCGGAAACATTGAACAAACGGACTTTCTGTGCCAACAAGTAAATATTCTTCCAGGCTCGGAATGGTGCGGTAATACAAGAACTTGTCAGATTGATCAAAATTTTTCGTCGAGGGAGAAAGCACTTCGATGATCAGTTTCGGGAAGTTGAGGTAAGTTTGGGCCGGATCATCACGGCGATCGCAAGTTACGAGTACATCTGGGTAAAAGAAGCGTCGCTGATTTGTGACATTTACTTTCATGTCAGACATGTACGTCAGACAGCCGGAACCTTTTAAATGATTCCTCAACACCATGGCACAATTTAAACTAATCAGGTTGTGGTTTCCTGTACCACCGGCCATAGCGTAAACTTCACCATCAACATATTCATGGCGGATATCACTGGTGGCTTCAAAGGCGAGATATTCTTCTGGGGTTAGATGGGAATGGTCACTGAGGGCAATCATAATTTTCTTTGAATTGGTATCTACTTAAAGCTTTTTCATGGGGGCCACCCGGGGATCAATGATTTTCTTGCCGAGGCTGGGAAAGGCGATCGCCAGGTTTGTTTTTTGGTCATCGCCGAAAACTTTGATCACTTCCCCTTCCCCAAAAACATTGTGGTGGACGCGATCGCCAATAGCCCATTTTTGTTGGGTGACTTCAGTGCGGGCGGCTTGTCGTTCCCGACGGCTATGGGAGCGCTGCTTTTGACTAATAGACATCACCTTTGGCTCCTGCTTCGGGGCTGCTTTTGCTAAGGATCGAACATTGGAAGTCACCAGTTCCTCTGGTAATTCTGCTAAAAACTGTGAGGCTACTGCCGGCTCCCGATAGCCCCACATATATCGCTCCCGGGTGTAGCTGAGGAATAATTGCTCCTGGGCCCGGGTCAGACCTACATAACATAAGCGCCGTTCTTCTTCTAAGGCGACCGGATCATCCAAGGAGCGGGAGTGGGGGAAAAGACCCTGTTCTAGCCCCACCAAAAAGACCACCGGAAATTCCAGGCCCTTCGCCGAGTGCAAGGTCATTAAGGAAACCTGCTGGGCTTCATCGTCGAGGTTATCGAGGTCCGAAGCGAGGGATGCATTTTCCAAAAAGCCATTTAAGCTGGCGTCTTCATTTTCTTCTTGGAATTGCAGCATTGCGTTGTACAGCTCAGAAATATTCTCCACACGACTATCGGCTTCCTCAGTGCCCTGCATTTTTAAATCATCAATGTAGCCGGAGTTTTCCATCACATAATCGAGGATATCCGCCGCCCGCATGGTGGCCATTTTGTCCTGCATTTCTTGGATTAGCCCAGCAAATTCATTGATTTTTCGCGCCGCCCGTCCGGCTATAGTCGCTACGGAGGTTTCATCGCTGAGAATTTCCCACAGGGGACAGCCTAATTCCTGGGCTGCATGGTTGAGTTTATCGACGGTGGTTTTACCGATGCCCCGCTTGGGGGTGTTGATTACCCGCATTAGGCTCAGGGTATCTGCGGGATTGGCGATCGCCTTGAGATAGGCTAGGGCATCCTTAATTTCCTTGCGGTCATAGAATTTAAAACCACCCACTACCTGGTAGGGAATGTTGTTACGAATTAGCAAATCCTCAAAGGGACGGGATTGGGCATTGGTACGGTAGAGAATTGCAAAATCTCCCCAATCTAGCTCTGGATTTGTCCGCCTTAGGCCGAGGATTTGATTTAACACAAACCGTGCTTCCTCGTTTTCATTGTCCGCCTTGTGGCAATAAATTTCTTCCCCAGCTCCCCGGGTAGCCTTAAGTACCTTATCGATGCGCTGGCTATTTTGTTCAATTAACGCGTTGGCGGCCCTGAGGATATTCTCCCGGGAACGGTAATTTTCCTCTAGTTTGACCATGGTTTGGGTTTCGTCATCAGGAAGGCGATCGCCAAAATTTTCCTGAAATTCCAATAGGATTGTAAAGTCCGCCATCCGGAAAGAATAAATAGATTGATCCGCATCCCCCACCACGAATAAGGAGCGGTTCTGCCAAGTCAACGCCGCCCGGTCAGTTTCGCCATTGGTACTGAGGAGGCGAATCAACTCGTACTGAATGCGGTTCGTATCCTGATATTCATCCACGAGGATATGGTGAAACTGATTATGCCAATAGCCCAGAATTGACTCATTCTGTTGAAACAGGCGCACCGGAATCAGAATTAAATCATCAAAATCTAGGGCATTATTCGCCGCCAATTCATTTTGATAGGCTTCATACACTTCCGCGATAACTTTTCCTTTGTAGCCCCCCTGTTGCCGGGCATAGTCATTGGGGGATAAACCCAGGTTTTTTGCATTACTAATCTGGTAGCGGATCGTGCGGGGGTTAAATTTTTTATCGTCGAGATTTAACTGTTGAGTAACAATTCTTTTAATCGATGTTTGGACATCACTATCGTCCATAATCGTAAAATTACGCTGCCAGGTGCGTCCCCGTTCATCCTGATATTTGTTGATGTCGTACCGCAAAATCCGCGCACAGAGACTGTGAAAGGTGCCAATCCAGAGCTGCTTTGTAACTTGCTTATAAACTTGCGATCGCAATTTTTTTTGTTCAAATTCCGGCAGTCCCCCCAAAGGCTGATCATGCTGTAATTCCGCCAACTGTTGGGCATAGAGCAGCTCCACCCGCTCCTTCATCTCCCGGGCCGCCTTGTTCGTAAAGGTCACCGCTAAGATATTCTCTGGATCAACGCGATGGTTGCGAATCAAATGGGCAATGCGAAATGTTAAAGCCCTGGTCTTCCCCGAGCCCGCCCCAGCCACCACCAGCAGTGGCCCACAGAAATGTTCAACAGCACGACGTTGGGAGGAATTCAGTTGGGCAAGCAGATCAGACATGAAATCGCAAGAGTCACAGTACAGAGAGCCCCTATTTTGACATACTCATTGGGCCGGGGCCACGGTCATCTCCCCTCCACCTTAACTCCCATTCCTTGGCGAGCCCCGTCAGTCCTAGGCAAGATTTCTCAATCTTCCCATTAAAAAAACCTGTCCTCTCGAGAACAGGCTGAATCAAAAATTCGCAAATTATTTTTCTAAAAACAAATTTTTATATCGGGCAAGGACACAAAGAAAATCTAGATGACGGTGCCATCGGGAATAACGGCATTTTTCAGCACAACGGTGATCCCGCTGCGGATGTAGTAGCCGAGTTCCTCGCGGTTCGCTTCTTCGATGTTTTCCTTATTGACAATCATCACGTTTTTGCCAATGCGGGCGTTTTTATCGATGATGGCCCGACGAATGGTGCTCCCTGAGCCAATGCCAATCGGTGGTTTCCCACGACGCAGACTTTCCTGGCGCTTTTCGTAGGGTTGGTAGTAATCTGCCCCCATGATCATCGTATCTTCGATGGTGCAATCCGCTTCGATGCGGGTCCGAATACCCAACACTGAGTGGTGGATCCGGCAGTTTTTGATAATGCACCCTTCGCTGATCATCGATTCTGTGACGTCAACATTGAGCAATTTGGTCGGTGGTAGATAGCGCGCCCGGGTATAGATGGGGGCTTTTTCGTCGTAGAAGCTAAAGGGAGGGATTGGCTGCTTGGTTAAACCCAGGTTTGCCTCATAGAAAGCTTCGATGGTACCGATATCTTCCCAATAGTCATCGAAAAGGAAGGCTTGAACGTTGTAGTCCTTGGCAGCATCAGGGATGATTTCTTTACCGAAGTCAGTTTTGTCTTTGCCTTCCCGGAGTAGATCGAGGAGCACTTGCTTCTTGAAGACATAGATTCCCATGGAGGCAATATAGGGTTTCTCCTTGGCTTGCTCGACATCGAGGCCCAGGGATTGGGTATCGACTTGCATCGCCTTGAGGGCTTCACCGGTGGGTTTCTCGCTGAAGTCAACGACACGGCCGGTGCTGTCAATTTTCATGAGGCCGAAGGCGGAAGCCACCTTTTGGTCAACGGGGACAACGGAAAGGGTAATGTCGGCGTTGGTTTTGCGGTGGTGCTCGACGAACTCCCGATAGTCCATGCGGTAGAGGTGATCGCCGGAGAGAATGACGTATTCATCAACGTCCCACTCCTCGATAAGCCAGCTGTATTGGCGGACGGCATCGGCGGTACCCTGGAACCAATCGGGGTTTTCTTTGGTTTGTTGGGCGGCTAATACTTCGACGAAGCCATCGCTAAAGCCACCGGAAAAGTTGTAAGTGGAGCTGATGTGGCGGTTTAGGGACGCGGAATTAAATTGGGTTAAAACGTAAATTTTATGGATTTCGGAGTTGATGCAATTGCTAACGGGAATATCAATCAAGCGATATTTTCCTGCTAGAGGTACTGCGGGCTTAGCTCTGAGTTTTGTCAGCGGATATAGGCGAGTACCTGCGCCTCCGCCAAGTATGATTCCTAGGACTCGTTTCACAAAAAAGACCTCACGATTGCCTTTGACCTCTGTGTCAAGTGTATGACTGGAGGGGTGATCTCGAAAAGTAACAATGGGAACTTTTTCAGTTTTTTTCCCCAGAATCCATCATAGGTCTGATTTTTTCGACCGTCATTTTAAGGTTTTGGGATCTTTTGTTTAAGGGGTTGGGATCAGGGCGATCGCCTTTTAAATTCCGTAGAACTGACCTTCCCTCACCTTTGGTCAGACTGATAAAATAGGCCATTGGTTTTTCCCTTACAGAGATTATTTTTCCTAATGGTTTCCCCGAATCCCCGCCTCACTCTCGGTGTCAATATTGACCACGTTGCGACCATCCGCCAAGCACGCCGTACGGTAGAACCGGATCCGGTGGCCGCCGCTGCCCTTGCGGAATTGGGAGGGGCCGATGGCATCACAGTGCACCTGCGGGAAGACCGCCGCCATATTCAGGATCGGGATGTGCGGATCCTGCGGCAGACGGTGCAGTCCCATTTGAATTTGGAAATGGCCCCCACGGCGGAAATGGTGGCGATCGCCCTGGAGATCAAACCTGATTATGTCACCCTCGTCCCCGAAAAACGGGAGGAAATCACCACAGAAGGGGGCATCGACATCGTGGGTAACTTTACGCGGTTCCAGGAGGTGGTCACGCAATTACAGGGGGCAGGGATTCCCGTGAGTTGGTTTATTGATGCGGAACTAGATCAAATCGAAGCAGCCCAAAAAACTGGGGCAAAATTTATTGAGCTACACACCGGAAAATATGCTGAAGCCCATCATCCTGACCAGCAGCAAGCGGAATTGGAAGCGTTAAAAACCGGCGCGAAACAGGCGATCGGCCTGGGGTTACGGGTGAATGCAGGCCATGGCTTAACCTATCGTAATGTTTACCCTGTCGCCTGTATCGAGGGGATGGAAGAGTTGAATATTGGGCATACCATCATCAGCCGGGCGGTCTTAGTGGGCCTAGAGCGGGCGGTGCGGGAGATGAAGCTTGCGATGTGGGGACAGTTGTAGGGTATCTTTACTGGGGCAAAACCTTTATAAATTCTCTTATTCAAACGAACAATGACCACCTACCATTTCGCCCTCGCCAGCCAAAAATTTCTCTTTGAGGAAGAGCCCTTCGAGGAAGTCATCAAAGAGCGCATCCGCCACTACGAAGAACAGGGCAAAGAGCGGGATTTCTGGGTTGTGAAAGATCCCGCCTTCATTAATGCCCCCAGCCTCAAGGAAGCCAACGAGAAAACGCCAAAACCCTGCGTCGCCATTGTCTCCACCAAAAAGCAATTCATTACTTGGTTAAAATTACGGTTGGAATACATCTACGTCGGGGAATTTGAGGCGCCCTCCGAGGACATCCCGGATCCGCTGCAATCCCTTGCTGCCTAGATTATTTCGCTATTTTTTATCTGCAAATATCTCCAAAGCGTCATGGGCAATCTCTGGAAATCGGTTTTTCGACTCTCCCTCGGCGGAGCAGTAGCGATCGTCCCCCAACTGCCGGGGGTTGCTCAACGGGGACTATCTCTCTGTCAGCCCCCCCAGGGGGCAGAATTTTTAGTGCTGGTGTTTACACCGTCCCAGCCCCTCCAGAATGAAGTGCGTCTCCAGGCAGAACAAACCCTCACTGAGGCACAAACCCCGATTGTTTGTGAATACAATGGCAGCGTTCTCAGTCGCATTGGGGGGTTCAGTAGCCTCGAAAAAGCAACCCAGTGGTCGGAGTATTTTGGGGAAGCGGTGGGTTTGCCCCTGATGGTGATTACCCCTGTAGAGAGTGATCAACCCCTTGCTGTGGCCCAAAACCAACCCCAGGCGATCGCCCCAAGCGTTTCTGATCTGTTTGTGACAACGACAACTCCAACTTCTGGGACTCAACCCCCAGCCCTACCCTTGGCTCAGGCGAAAACAGCCCCCCAGGTAGCAACCAGCACCCCGGCCAGTTTTCAACCCCAGGCCCTCCGGGGAGGATTTGGAGTACTGGTGGACTATGGTGGTAGTTTGGCGATCGCCACCCGCCTCAAAAGCCTGGTTGAGGGAGATATTGGTCTAGTTGCCTATAACGAACGGGGTTATCTCCTGGCTGCCCACACTGAAGACGCAAACCAAATCACGGCTCTCCTTAACCGTCTCAATCAAAATGGCCTCGGGGCGATCGCTGTGCCCGCCGACCAGTTGATTCTCCTCAAGTCCAGTATTAACCTTTGAATTTTAAAAATTTCCGAAACATTCCATGACCACAATCCACGTCCAGGTTCCCGCCACCACCGCCAATATCGGCCCCGGTTTTGACTGCCTAGGAGCTGCCCTCAGCCTCCACAATCAGTTTCAATTTACGCTGATGGGGGAAAATGACTCCTTTTTTAGCCTGGAACTAGTCGGAGCGGATGTGGAAACCCAAAAGCTTGAAGCTACCGCAGACAACTTGCTGTACCGGGCCTTTGCGAAAGTTTTTGAAACCCTCGGCCAAGCTGTCCCCCCGATTAAAATTACCATTGACCTCAAAGTGCCTTTGTCTCGGGGGTTGGGCAGTTCTGCCACAGCGATTGTCGGGGGTCTTATCGGCGGAAATGCGATCGCCGGTTCACCCCTCAGGAACCAGGAAATTATGAATCTCGCCATTGAGATGGAGGGCCATCCGGATAATGTTGTCCCCGCCTTGTTGGGGGGCTGTCAACTTTCTGTAAACCATCAACAGCAATGGGTGATCTGTCCCTGGACTTGGCATAAAGCGGTTGTGCCAGTTGTCGCCATTCCCGATTTTGAACTTTCCACCGAAGAAGCCCGCGCCGTTTTACCCCAACAATATGCCCGGGCCCAAGCTATTTTTAACGCGTCTCGTTTGGGTTTGTTGCCCCAAGGACTTGCCCAAAATAACCCTAAATATCTCACCGCTGCCCTCGATGATCAGATTCACCAGCCCTACCGCAAAGCGTTAATTAAAGGCTATGACCCAGTACAACAGGCAGCCATCACTGCAGGGGCCTACGGCATGGTGATTAGTGGAGCCGGCCCTACCCTCTTGGCCTTAGCAGCTCCGGAAACTGCCCAGTCCGTTGCCACAGCGATGCAAACCACCTGGGAAAATCTCGGGGTAAAGGCGATCGCCCACGTGCTAGAAATTGATCACCAGGGCACCGTCAGCCGTGTGGTCGATAGTTAGGCCCCGGCTCTCGTTGGAAAATGCTTAAGATATTCAACAAAAAATCCACCGGATCTGGGGGAGCAGTTTAGGGTAGAGGCAGCCCTGCATTTTATGCCCCGCCCTAGGTCTGGAGGAACAAACGCCATGACAACCGCCCCCAAAGACAAGCAACTTTTCAAAATCCTCTGCAGTGCCGCCTGGATCGATGGCGAAATTCAAACCGAAGAACGGCAGTATCTCCACGAAATTGCCGCCCAAAAGAACCTCGCCCAGGATCCTGAAATTCGGGCTTTACTGTGTGAAGCGGTTCCCGTTAAACCGGAGGATTGCTATCGCCTCATTCAGGAATACATCGACGACCATACAAACGAGGTGGAATACCAGGAACTGTTGGACGCCGTTAGTCACATGGTCTACAGCGATAGTGAAATTGATACCGAGGAAGCCAGGTTACTAAACCGACTCCAATCCCTCGATCCGGGTACCCACCCCACCCATTCCCGTTTTCAGCGGGTGATTCGGTCGATTCAGAGGCTCTACAAAGGGGCGATCGCCGAAATGGAGTGACGATCTTCCCTCAAACGACGTTAGATAGAATCTAGCCAGTTTTCTTCTGTATCTGTTTCCATTTCAGGTTCTGGCCCTCCATAGGCGGGGACAGGGGGTTCCTGGGGGGGAAGCGATAAACCCTTGCCATTGTCTAAGTCGTAGGGCAATGTACTATCCTGATCGCCCTCGGGTGCTGACCATGCTTCGTCTGAAATTTCAGCCTCTAGGAACGTTTCCGATTCGTCTTCCTCTTCCCATTCCTCGGCGGCTGTAATAACTACAGGGGTAATGGCGATCGCCTCAGCATCATGACTTGCTTCGACAATCGGTTCCTCCGCTGGGGGCGCAACTTCTTCCCGTGTAGGCCGTTGCTTATCAAAAACCAGCTCACCCTCGACACAATCGACCAAAATGCGATCGCCTTCCATGAAATCCGTTTCTAAAATGCGGTTGGCGATGGGGTTTTCCAGTTCCCGTTGGATCGCCCGCTTGAGAGGTCTTGCCCCAAAGGTCGGATCATAGCCCGCTTCCACTACATGATCGAGGGCGGCAGCCGTGAGGGAGAGAGTGATTTTTTGATCCGCCAATAATTTTTCAATGCGATGGATTTGTAATTTGACAATTTCCCGCAATTCATCCCGTTTAAGGGTATGGAAAATAATTAGCTCATCAATGCGGTTGAGAAATTCAGGCCGGAAGTTTTTACGGAGGGAACCCGTCACCTGATCGCGCATCTGATCGTAGTTGGCATCATCCCCCGACAAACTCAGGATAAATTCACTACCGATATTGCTCGTCATCACAATGATCGTATTGCGGAAATCCACGACCCGTCCTTGGGAATCCGTAATCCGTCCATCATCCAGCACCTGCAACAGGATATTAAACACATCCTTATGGGCTTTTTCCACCTCATCCAGCAGCACCACCGAATAGGGACGACGACGCACCGCTTCCGACAGTTGCCCCCCTTCCTCGTAGCCCACATAACCGGGAGGCGCACCAATCAGCCGCGATACCGCATGTTTTTCCATGTATTCGGACATGTCAATGCGTACCATCGCCTCTTCGCTATCGAAAAGGAACGCCGCCAACGCCCGTGCCAATTCCGTTTTACCAACCCCCGTCGGCCCCATAAACATAAAAGAACCAATGGGACGACTAGGGTCCTTCATCCCTGCCCTAGCCCGACGAATGGCCGCCGATACCGCTTCCACTGCTTCCTGTTGTCCGATGACCCGTTCGTGTAAATGTCCTTCCAGTTGCAGGAGTTTTTGCCGTTCCGATTCCATCAGACGATTCACCGGAATCCCTGTCCAACGGGCGACAATTTCGGCGATATCCGCTTCCGTGACCTGCTCCCGTAACATGGCATCCCCTGCGGCTTGGATTTCGAGCAGTTTCGCTTCTTTTTGGCTGAGTTCTGCCTGTAACCCTTCTAGGCGACCATATTTCAATTGAGCCGCTTTGTTGAGATCGTAGGCGCGTTCTGCCTGTTCGACTTGGAGGCGCAGTTGTTCTTCTTCTTCCTTGAGGGCGTTAATTTCTTCGATTAAATTTTTCTCGGCGAGCCATTGGGAAGAAAGATCCTTTTGTTGAACTTCTAGGCTTTTGATTTCTTCATCGATCCGGTCTAGGCGTTCCTTGGAGGCGAGATAGGCGGGGGAAGTGGTGCCGAGTTGTTCTTCCCCTTTGAGGGAGAGTTGCTCCATCTGTAATTGCATCAGACGGCGATCAATGGCTTCGAGTTCGACGGGTTTGGAAGTGATCTCCATTTTTAATTTGGCGGCGGCTTCGTCTACGAGATCAATGGCTTTATCGGGAAGAAAACGGTCGGTGATGTAGCGGTTGGAGAGGGTAGCAGCGGCAACGAGGGCAGAGTCAGTAATGTTTACGCCGTGGTGGAGTTCGTAGCGTTCTTTTAAGCCCCGCAGAATGGAAACGGTATCTTCGACGGTGGGCTGTTGAACAAGGACTTGCTGGAAACGTCGCTCAAGGGCTGGGTCTTTTTCGATATGTTTGCGGAATTCATCAAGGGTAGTCGCGCCGATACACCGCAGTTCGCCCCGTGCCAACATCGGCTTGAGTAGATTGCCGGCATCCATCGACCCCGTAGCTGAACCTGCACCAACGACGGTATGGACTTCATCGATAAAGAGAATAATTTGTCCATCAGATTGGGTGACTTCTTTGAGCACGGAACGAAGACGGGCTTCAAATTCGCCCCGATATTTGGCTCCAGCAATTAGAGATCCCATATCGAGGGACATGAGCTGGCGATTTTTGAGGGATTCGGGCACGTCACCATTGACAATCCGTTGGGCTAAACCTTCGGCGATCGCCGTTTTACCGACCCCCGGTTCGCCGATCAAAACCGGATTATTTTTCGAGCGACGGGACAACACCTGAATCACCCGCCGAATTTCGTCATCCCGCCCAATCACTGGATCGAGTTTGCCAGCTTTCGCTTGTTCCGTCAGATCCCGCCCATATTTACTCAGGGCACGACCATAGGCACGGTCTTCCCCTTCTTCCTCTTGGTTCTGGGCCGTAATTTTTTGGGTTCCTTTGATCGCTTTAATTTTCAGTTCCAGATCCTGGGGGTCGAGATTAAAACTTTTCAGCGATCGCCGCCCGATCCGTTCATCCTCCGCAAAACCCACCAGCAGATGTTCCACCGAAATAAAATCATCCTGCCAACTCAAGCGACAGGCCTCGGCGCGATCTAGCATCACATCTAGTTGGGAACCGAGATAGAGCTGATCGCCCCGCATCAACTTCGGTTGCTGTTGCGTAAACCGTTCCAATTGTTGCTGCAATCTGAGGGGATCAACGCCGGTTTGGGGAAGAATATCCTGAACTAACCCCTGTTCCTGTTCCAATAAAGACAATAAAAGATGTTCCACCTCAAGGTTTTGGTGTCGGTAGCGACGGGCGATCTCCTGTGACTTGACGATCGCATCCCAAGCTTGTTCAGTAAATTTGCTGGAATCGGTGGGCTGCATCAGTGACGTTCGGGGTTGTGAGTAACGGTTTTCATCAGCCCAGTTTAACACCCCCAACGCCGCCGTAAGGGACACCCTAGGGAAGGCCCCAGGGGTAAAAAACGCGACAAGCTAAGTAAAAAAAATTAATTTTCTGGTAAACAAAGGTAAAATTTAAGTAAAAATACGGATTTATTTTCTTGGAAAAATCATTGAAACTAATGTCTTCCTTGTGATATTAGTAGGAAGTTTATCCCCTTTATTTGGAGTGTAAGGATAAAAGGAATGAAAAAATTGGGTACTCACCTTGTGGTGGATGGTTGGGGTTCCCCTGCGAATCTCCTTAATGATCCCGAAGGTATCCGTCAGGCCATGATCGAAGCGATCGCCGCCGGAGAAGCTACTCTAATTGACCTCTGTGTCCATCAGTTCAGTCCCCACGGTGTTACAGCCACCGCAACCCTTGCTGAGTCCCACATTGCCATTCATACTTGGCCCGAATATGGGTACTTCGCGGCTGATTTATTTTTCTGTGGTCGCGGTAAGCCCGTCGAAGCAATGAAATTCCTCCAAAAAGCGCTACAGGCAACGGAGTGCAAGATGACCGAATTTGACCGTGGTTTCCCGAAGGAAATTCTTGTGCCGTCCATGGCGGCGGTCGGCTAAACGGCATCGGCAAAATTTAATAATTTGCACTGATCCCCTCCCTGCTGTATCGGGTTTGAGGGGATTCCTACTTTATTGATGGTTAGCAAGTAATTTGCTTAAAAGGAAAATATCTATCAAGAAATCTTTACATTTTCCTGGGTACAGCAGCTAGCATCCCAACAATACACCGGAAGGCGATCGCCCCATATCCTTAGGTTTCCAGAGGGAAACGGATGGATTTACCAAGATTTCCCGGCCAGATTCCGAACTTATACCTGTACGGTGGAGGCAATGGCCTTTGATAGAATGTAGCTCACCTATTGGTCGCCATTTTTATGGAAAATAATCCCCCCGATACCCAACAAACCAACGAAAAGACACAGATTTCGATCCACATCGATCCAGATGTCCTCGAACAGATTAAGCACCTCACCAACGATCCGAGTAAAGTGATTGAAACTGCCGTAAAACAATGGCTCCGGGGTGAGCGGGTCCGGGATGATGAATTAACCCGTCGTTTTCGTCGCAATCCGCCAGTCCCCCCCAAAGGTGAGTGGAATGATTAAAGAATTTCAATAACTGTGGGCTTTTCGGTGTGTTCCCCGTTAGAATCTCCCTGGGTTAGTGGGCCTGGTTGTTTCGGTGTGATCCATCCCCGCTGAGGCGATCGCCTTTGCCCCAGTCCTATTTCCTTTATGATTAACCTACTATTAACCTTGGCTAGACCGACCAAGTGCCACCATGGGTTACTCCTTCCCCCAACTTTCAGCGGAACAGCAGCAACACTTCGCCTACTGGCAATCCCTCCAGGCCGACCTGATTTGGCTCCAGGGGGAAAATGGTGATTGTGTCGCGTTCTGGTGGCAGGCGGCCCAGGATTTAGATGGGGATTCTCCGCTACCTATGGGCCAAAAAATATTTCCCCAATGGTTTGCGATCGCCCCGACTGAATACACCAACGCCCAACAAAATCTCGACCAGGACCAACCCACCACCCTAGACAGCATCTTCCATTGGCAGCAGCAAACAATTCCCCTCAAACTCTGTTTGATCCCCCTTGCTGCTAATCAACTTCTAGGTGTCGGTTTCCATCAGCCCATGGGCCAGGCCATCGATGACCAACTGTCCCTGTCCTACCAAAAAGCCCTTACCCAGATTGCCCGCAAGATCCGCAGCACCCTCGACCTCGTGGTGATTCGTCAGGAGGCGGTGAATGGTCTAGGGGAAATGCTCCAGGTAAGCCGTTGTCTCCTGCTGACCATCGATGAAAACCAGCACAGTTTTCGGGTGGAGGCAGAGTATCGTCAAGGGGGGCTGGATTCCTACCTGGGGCTGCAATGGGATATGGGTAACAGTCCTGTGCTTGAACAAGTCTACCGGACTCAGCAAATGCAGCAGGGCCCAATTCCCGGTGCTACGTCTGAGGAGGATGAGCATACCCTGGTGATTCCTACTTTCTACCAGGGGAGTGTCAATGGCCTAATTTGTTTACAGCAAGGCGATCGCCCCAGGGTTTGGCAGGAAGTTGAACAGGAATTTGCCCAGGAACTCGCAGAACAATTAGGAACGGCGATCGCCCACGCCACCCTTTATAAACAACTCGAACAACTGCACCACAGTGCCACCGAAGCGACCCGACTTAAAAATGATTTCCTAGCGAGCACCACCCACGAACTCCGCACCCCCCTCAACGGCATTATTGGGTTTCTCAAGCTGATTCTCGATGACATGGCCGACAACCACGCCGAAGAACGAGAATTCATTGCCGCCGCCCACGAGAGTGCCCTCCACCTCCTCAACCTGATTAACGACATCCTCGACATCGCCAAAATCGAATCCGGCAAAATTGACCTCGATCCCCAACCCATCAGCCTCTCAGACCTCCTCGAAAATCTCAATAACTTCGCCCGTCCTCAACTCCAAGGCAAAGCATTGACATGGCAGATCACCGTCCCCGAAAGCCACGACGAGATTGTCCTCTATGCAGACTATCGCCGGATCTTTCAAGTCCTGCTTAACCTTGTGAGTAATGCCATCAAATTCACCCCCAGTGGTGGGATTACCATCGCCATCGAACTTGTATTTAAACCCATTACCTACGCCAGACAACAATTTCCTGGTATGGCGAAAATCAGCGTCATTGACACCGGTATTGGTGTGGCCCTCGACATGCAAAGTAAGTTATTCCAGAACTTTTCCCAGGTGCGGGGGGGGCATACGCGGCAGTACGGCGGTACCGGGTTGGGGTTGGCCATTTCCAAAAAATTAGTAGAAGCTTGCGGTGGCAAAATTTCCTTTTACAGTATGGGTGAAGGCTTGGGATCAACAGTCACTTTTTCGGTCCCTCTGCACCAAAAACCTTTGCTCAAACAGGCCAATCACCAGGATCCTCCAGTGATGATCTAGGCCACAGCGGCTCCACCAAAACGTTACAATGAAGATTGAATTTTAAAGAAACATTACATTTAGTAGACCGAAAAATACGTGGATACAGTTTGGCAATTTGATTCGATTGAGGATGCATTAAGCGACATTAAAGCTGGACGGGCCATCGTCGTTGTAGATGATGAAAATCGCGAAAATGAAGGGGACATTATCTGTGCAGCCCAACATGCAACCCCAGATATGATTAATTTCATGGCTGTGGAAGCCCGGGGGTTGATCTGCTTAGCGATGACAGGCGATCGCCTCGATGCCCTCGATCTGCCATTGATGGTTCACAAAAATACCGATAGCAATCAGACGGCCTTTACCGTTAGCATCGATGCCCATCCCCGCCTCGGAGTCAGCACCGGCATTTCCGCCGAAGATCGTTCCCGGACGATCCAGGTCGCTATTGACCCAGCAGCTCGACCGGAGGATCTCAACCGTCCTGGCCATATTTTCCCCCTGCGGGCCCGGGATGGTGGGGTTTTAAAACGGGCGGGTCACACCGAAGCCGCTGTGGATTTAGCACGTCTAGCTGGTTTATATCCGGCGGGGGTCATCTGCGAAATTCAAAATAACGATGGTTCCATGGCCCGGTTGCCGGAACTGGTGGAATACGCCCAGAAATTCGACCTCAAAATTATTAGCATTGCCGATCTAATTTCCTACCGTCTGAAAAACGACCGCTTTGTCTACCGGGAAACCGTCACAAAACTCCCCACAGAATTTGGCCAGTTTGAAATCTATGCCTACCGCAACACCATGGACGGCACAGAACATGTGGCGATCGTCAAGGGCAATCCCCAGGATTTCGCTGAACAACCAGTGATGGTACGGGTTCATTCAGAATGCTTAACAGGGGATGCCTTGGGTTCCCTACGCTGTGACTGTCGGATGCAGCTGATCGCCGCCCTAAAAATGATTGAGAACGCGGGCCAGGGAGTAGTAGTCTATCTGCGTCAGGAGGGGCGGGGTATTGGGTTAGTGAATAAGCTCAAGGCCTATTCTCTCCAGGATTTGGGTTTAGATACGGTGGAAGCAAATGAACGTCTCGGCTTTCCAGCGGACCTGCGGGATTACGGTATCGGTGCCCAGATGCTGAATGATTTAGGGATCCATGCCATTCGCCTCATTACCAACAATCCCCGGAAAATTGCGGGTCTCAAAGGCTATGGCCTAGAGGTGGTCGATCGGGTACCGCTGTTGATCGAGAGCAATGATTTTAATACCCGTTATCTCAATACAAAAGCGCAAAAATTGGGTCATATGCTCCTGCAGACCCACCTGGCGACCATTGCTCTCCGCTGGCAGGGGAAAGATAACATTACCCAACGCTATGAACATTTAGAACGGCTTCGCCATACCGCCCACAGTCAACATTTACTTGTGCGGGAGGAAGCGCGTCCGGTGGCCAGTGCGGTGTTTTCTAATGCGCCTTTGATCGTCCATTTTGGCTTTGACCAGGCAAAATTAGCCCCTGCTGATTGGTATACCGATGATCAACATCCTTATCTCCAGGCGATCGCCAAAATACTTGGAGAAATTGCCCAATGGGATGACCTAACCGAACTGGAATTTATGGTGGCGACCGGGGATGACCCCATGAGCGGCTTACAAATTCAACTGGATCGGCAGTTTCTCCCCTGGCCTAAACTCCCCAACCTCATCAATGATAACCCCCTTAAAACCCAGACCATTTACCACTTCCAGCGTCCCTAAGCTCGCCGCAACCACCAGGGCGATCGCCCCCAGAAAAAAATCCCCAATCCCGGGGCGAATCTTTAGGAAAAATTGCGATAGGATAAGTACGACTGAACTTAGAACGCCGTTTGTTCAGCATCTACGCAGCCCTGTAAATTGAGGTGACCATGTCCGCCATTACCAATAACCCCGACAAAGAAAAAGCCCTAAACCTCGTCCTCAACCAAATCGAACGCAACTTTGGCAAGGGGGCAATCATGCGCCTAGGGGATGCCGCCCAGATGAAGGTGGAAACTATTCCCAGTGGGGCTTTGACCCTAGATCAGGCCATGGGAGGCGGGTTCCCCCGGGGACGAATTATCGAAATCTATGGTCCCGAAAGTTCCGGTAAAACCACCGTTGCTCTCCATGCGATCGCCGAAGTCCAAAAAGCGGGCGGAGTAGCGGCTTTTATCGATGCCGAACACGCTTTAGATCCCACCTATTCCGCCGCCCTAGGGGTTGATATCGAAAACCTGTTAGTGGCTCAACCAGACAATGGAGAATCCGCCCTTGAAATTGCCGATCAGTTAGTCCGTTCAGCGGCGGTGGATCTCATCGTGATTGACTCCGTCGCTGCCTTGGTGCCCCGGGCAGAAATTGAAGGGGAAATGGGCGATGTACAGGTGGGGTTACAGGCTCGCCTCATGAGTAAAGCCCTACGCAAGATTGCGGGGAATATGGGTCGGTCGGGCTGTACGGTGATCTTCCTCAACCAATTGCGCCAAAAAATCGGCATCAGCTACGGCAACCCAGAGGTGACCACCGGAGGAACCGCCCTTAAGTTTTACGCCTCCGTGCGCCTCGACATCCGCCGGGTACAAACCTTGAAAAAAGGCAGCGAAGGGGAATTTGGGATCCGCTCTAAGGTCAAAGTGGCGAAAAATAAAGTCGCTCCGCCTTTCCGGGTGGCAGAATTTGACATCATCTTCGGTAAAGGGATCTCCAGTGTGGGCTGTATGTTGGATCTGGCCGAGCAAACGGGCATCATTAACCGCAAAGGGGCCTGGTATAGCTACGAAGGGGAAAACATTGCCCAGGGCCGGGATAATGCGGTGAAATATCTTGAGGAAAACCCAGATATCGCGGCGGCAGTGACCCAAAAAGTACGGGAAAATCTGGACATGAGTGCGATGGGTTACGGCAGTGAACATGGAACTGCTGACGAAGAAGAATAGCAGACCTCGGTGGTGGTCAAATGTTGTAATTCCATAAATTCGCCCAAGGGATGCTGAAAAGCTCCCTTTTTTGTGCTCTGGCGTGCCTTAAACCATCACTATGGGTAGCCGAGCATCATTTAGGGGCGTGCTAGAATCGGATGCGTCATTTTGAAAAAAAACGTTACGTTCACTATGGGTATTCGTTTCTCTCGTTGGTTCGTTGGTTGCGGTGTGGCGATCGCCCTCGGTGTTTTTCCGGCCCAGGTCACCCGGGCTAATGCCCAACTCAGCACCCTCCTCGAACAGGGAAATGAACAGCTCAAAAACCAGAATTTCACCCAGGCTGTCCAAAGTTATCAACAGGCTCTCACTATGGAAGCCAACAATGGACGCATCCATGCCGCATTAGGTTATGCTCTCTCTCAATTGGGCAATTATGCCGAAGCTGTAACCGCCTACCGACGGGCCACAGAACTAGAGGACGATAATGCTGAATTTTTTAATGCCCTCGGTTTTAACCTCGCTGAAAGCGGCGATAACCGCAGCGCGATCAATGCCTACCAGCGGGCCACCCAGCTCCAACCGGATAATGTGGCCTATAGTCTCGGTTTGGCGACAGTGCAATTTCGGGTGGGGGATTATGAAGAGGCCCTTGCTGCCTACCGCAAGGTTTTAGAAAAAGACGGCAATAACGCCACAGCCTTACAAAATAGTTTAAGTAGTCTGTTGCAGTTAGGACGAAATCAAGAAGCAGCGGCCCTTTTCCCTGAATTGCTCCGCCAGCGTCCCAATGATGCTGAGTTACGGATTAAAGCGGCGGTAACTTGGTTTGGTTTGAATGATTCTGCCCAGGCGATCGCCTTCCTCGAAGAAGCCCGGCGGTTGGGGATGCGGGATGCGGCTTTGCAAATGCGGATCGGCAAAATTTACGAAACCCAAAACCTTTTGCCCCAGGCGATCACCGCCTATGAACAAGCTAGTTTTAGCGATAACCGTTCCTCTGAAGCCTTTATTTTGCTAGGGTCAGCGGCAATGAAAGCCAAGGACTATATCAATGCCATTATTGCTTACCGGGCCCTGACGGAATTGGCACCCAGTGATCCCGGCGCCTTCTACAATTTTGGGATGGCCCTTCAGGGTCGAAACCGTTCCCAGGAAGCCCTAGAAGCCCTAGAAACCGCCCGGGATCTGTACCAAAAACGAGGCGATCGCCGGGGGGTTAGCCTCACGGAATCTCTCATGGCTGCGATCCAAGAAAGTTAACTTCAAGCTCAGTCCTGGAGGAGCTGCAGGGAAAGACTTAACTATCACCATGCGTTACCGACGGTTCGGGAAAACAGAACTGAATATCTCAATTTTTTCCCTGGGGACAATGCGTGCCCTGGAGAGCCCTGCCACCATGACGGCAACAGTGCAGCGAGCCTGGGAACTGGGGATCAATCATTTTGAGACGTCTCCCAGCTATGGCACCAGCGAACATTTTCTCGGACAAGCTTGCCAACGTCTCGGACTGCCCCGGTCACGCTTTTTTCTCACGAGCAAGTTATTACCCAAAGGAACTCCCGCCGATATTGAGCAGACCATTACAGAATCCCTCGGGGCCTTGCAAACGGAGTATTTAGATTGCCTCGCGATCCATGGTATCAATACCCCGGAACATCTCCGTTGGTTTTTGGAAACTGGGCTGAAACCACTGCAACAACTACAGCAACAGGGAAAATTTCGGCACCTTGGTTTTTCTACCCACGGGCCTTTAGAGCTGATCCTGGAAACCATTGCAACGGGTCATTTTTCGTTTATTAATCTCCATTACTATTACTTTTTTCAGCGTAATGCCCGGGCGATCGCCCAAGCCACCGCCCAGGATATGGGGATTTTTATCATTTCACCGGGGGACAAAGGGGGACAACTTTTCACGCCGCCCCAAGCTCTCCAGGAACTGTGCCAACCCCAAACGCCGTTGGCGCTTACCTACCGTTTTTTATTAGGCGATCGCCGGATCACGACCCTCAGCTTTGGCGCGGCCAACCCTGCTGAACTAGAACCTTTGGTTTCCCTGGCGAACCAAGATCATCCGTTAACCCCCGAGGAAAAGGAGCACTTCGCCATCCTCACCGAGCACCAACATCGGCAACTCCAGGGCACAGAATGCCTGCAATGTTACGACTGTTTACCCTGTCCCGAAGCGATTCCGATCCCCGAGATTCTCCGCCTCAGAAATTTGGCGATCGCCTACGATATGCAAAATTATGGAGAATACCGATACCGGATGCTGGAAAATGCCGGCCATTGGTTCCCGGGAAAAAAAGCCAATGCCTGTACGGACTGTGGTGATTGTCTCCCCCGTTGCCCAGAACAGCTTAATATTCCCCAACTCCTCCGGGAGAGCCATGAACGACTCAATGGGAAACCCCGTCGCCGACTTTGGGAAGGATAAGGCCCAGTAAAATTCCGTTGTTTGAATACCCAAAAAGCCTAGGTCATGAAAGGCGATCGCCGACGACCGCTCCCCCGTTCACTTAACTCGTCCCTGACCCGCAGCCAAATCAATCTCATTGCCATGCTGAACCCTTGTATGTTGAAGATGCGATAGCTTCATTTTAAGCATAATGACGTAGGGTATTGAGGTTTAGGGGCGGAACCTTTGCCTTTGTTCAAACTTCAGTAAAGAAGTCCTGACCTTTTTCTCATTCAAATGGCGGATTATTGATGGCTCAACCGGGAAAAGTGACTAATCTCACTGCCATATCGCTTTATGGGTGATTAAGATGAAGCCCTATTGAGTTTTTACTAAGTAGTTCGCCGCATATCCCCTAATCCGTTGATTTATCAGACAAAACAGTTGTTAAACCCCTCTGATGTTTCCTTGGCCATGGCAAGACCAGAATTGGATCTCCTCAAAGCACTAAATCCAAGCGCCTTTGATCAAATCCTGTTATATCTGGCATTTTTTGCCCTCCGTAAAAGCAGCTATCGCCACGGGGCATTTTTGGATGCGGCGGCCACGGCGGCAAAGTGTGCAGTCTATACAACCTACCTCGAGCAATCGGGTAATGTGCGGATGACAGGCCACCTCCACCATATCGAACCCAAACGGGTCAAGGCCATCGTTCAAGAAATCGAACAGGGGCTCCAGGAGGGGCAAATGCTCAAACTCCTTGCTTCCCAGGAACCGTCTTACCTAACAGAATTACCCTATGTTTGGCTCGAACAATACCCTTGGAGCAACACTCTTTCCCGTCTGACAGGCGATCGCCTCAACGCTGAACAACGGGATTATTTCCAGACCAAGCTCCCCCCGGATATCCCCCCCGCCCAGGGGATCAGCTCCGGTGAATTTGCCGACCTCATCGCTTTCCTTCACCAACGGGCCCAGGCCAAACTGCCAGGCGATCGCCAACAAGCCCTCAGCGAAGCCCTCGCCGAACACATCAAACGCCGCCTCCTCCATGCCGAGACCGTTATGCGTTTGGATAATCCTTGGGGAATGCCCTATTACATTCTCCTGCGACCCACCTACACCCCGGTCGATCAAGAAGAACGCACTTACACCATGCTCGAAGATACCGCCCAATTCTTCCGTCTTAGCCATGCTTGGACAGAAAAGCACAGCCACGTCATGCGGGTGTTTGAATCCCTGGACATTGCCCCCACAGATTTGCCCCAAGCCCAGGCCGAACTGGATGAACTAATGCGCCACTGGGCCGACAAATACCACCGCCGAGGGGAACCCACCATGGCTGTCCACATGATGTTTGGCCCCCAGGAAACCTAACCACAGAAAATCTCCACCCAACCCAGGCAGGGAAAATTTTTCTACATTTCTGGGGTTAACCCTGGGACTCCTTTCTAGTCTTTTTCCGGTGCTGTGGAGGCCACATACAACTCCTTTAGTTGTTTGCGATCTACCCCCGCCGGTGCATCGGTGAGTAAACAACCAGCCTGCTGGGTCTTCGGGAAGGCGATCACATCCCGGATAGAATCTTCCTGGGCCATGAGCATCACCAGACGATCTAAGCCATAGGCAATGCCCCCGTGGGGTGGGGTGCCATATTCAAAGGCTTCGAGCAGGAATCCAAATTTTTCCTTGGCTTCAGCATCCGAAAGGCCGATAGTTTGAAAGACTTTTTCTTGAATTTCTCGCTGGTAAATCCGCAAACTACCCCCACCGATTTCAATACCGTTTAAAACGATGTCATAGGCCAAGGCCCGTGCCGTTGCTAAATCCTCTAAGTCTTCAGGGTTTGGGGCCGTAAATGGGTGGTGCAGGGCTTCCAGGCGTTTTTCGTCACTGTTGTACTCAAACATCGGGAATTCCGTCACCCAGACAAAACTCAACTGATTCGGGTCAATGAGGCCCATTTCTGCCCCTACCAACTGTCGTACTCGGTCGAGGGATTTATTCACAATGTCCGTTGCCCCCGCCCCAAAGAGGAGGAGGGTGCCTGCTTCTGCCCCAGTGCGCGTCAGAAGTTCCTGTTTTTGGGCTTCACTGAGGTTGTCTTTAATTGCACCAATGGTATCGATCGCCCCATCTTCTCGCACCCGGATGAACGCAAGGCCTTTGGCCCCCATCTCTACCGCAGCGTTAAATAAATCACCACCGGGCTTAATCCGGACATTGGAAATGGCATCGTTGCCGTCGGGAATTGGGAGCACTTTTACTTGGCCACCACTCTGCACTGCACCGGAGAAAACTTTAAAGCCCATGTCGGCCACAATGTCAGAAACATTGACCAGTTCTAGACCAAAGCGGGTATCGGGGCGGTCTGTGCCATAGCGTTCCATGGCCTCGGCATAGGTAATCCGGGGGAAGGGACGGGGAAGCTCTAGGCCTTGGGCATCTTTAAAAATGCGGCAGATCAAACGCTCGTTAAGATCAATGATTTCGTCGAGGGACATGAAGCTCATCTCCATGTCCAACTGGGTAAATTCCGGCTGACGGTCGGCCCGGAGGTCTTCGTCCCGGAAACAGCGGGCAATTTGATAATAGCGGTCGCATCCGGCCACCATGAGCAACTGTTTAAACAATTGGGGCGACTGGGGTAGGGCATACCAATCTCCTGGATTGACGCGAGAAGGCACCAAATAATCCCGTGCCCCTTCGGGAGTAGACCGGGTGAGGATCGGCGTTTCCACTTCCATAAAGTGCTCATCATCTTCCAGGAAGCGGCGCATAGATTTAACGACGGTGTGGCGCAGTTGGAGGTTTTTCGCCATGGTTTCCCGGCGCAGGTCGAGGTAACGATATTTCAGCCGGAGGTCTTCTTTGACTTGATCACCATCGGCACTACTGGAAATGAGAATGGGTAGTTGCTTGTGAACCCCATTGAGGATTTCGATGGAATCAGCGTAAATTTCGACTTCGCCGGTGCCTAAACGGGGATTTTTCGCCCCTTCCTGGCGGGCACTCACTTTCCCAACGATTTTTACGACATACTCACTGCGGCTGGCATCGGCATCCTGGTAGGAAGCGGGGGTCCGCTGGGGATCGCTAACAATCTGGACAATGCCTGTGCGATCGCGCAAATCGATGAAGATAACGCCCCCATGGTCCCGACGGCGATCGACCCAGCCATACAGGGTCACGGTCTGGTCAATGTGCTCGGAGCGCAAATCCCCGCAGTAATGAGTACGCATAGTGAAAAATATATATTTAAGGCATAGAGTTTTAGAGCGATACTAAGCCTACCAAAAATCCCGGATCTTGCCTATCACAGGAATCAGGCGGCCCCACCATTACAGACAACCAAAGACTGGATGAAATATTTCGGCTATCTCAATCACGGGATTCAAAGGGCGTTTGTTCATCAAAAATGATTGTTTGCCACGGCGCAAATCAAAGGATTCCACACCCAAAAATTAAGGCAACCACCCGGGGGCGATCGCCTTTTCATCGATTAGCTTCAAACGCTTTCTATTTGTTCGGTTGGGGCGTCATCCGCAGATAGGGTTTGATTTCCTTCACACCTTTGGGAAACTTCACCTTCGCGTCTTCTGTGGAAATTGCCGGAGAAACCACCACATCCTCGCCATCTTGCCAGTTTACGGGGGTGGCCACACCGTAGTTGTCGGTCAGTTGCAGGGAGTCCAAAACCCGGAGAATTTCTTGGAAATTGCGCCCGGTGCTGGGGGGATAGGTGATCGTTAAACGAACCTTTCGCTCCGGATCAATAACAAAAACAGTGCGTACTGTCACCTTGGGGTTGGCATTGGGGTGAATCATGTCATAGAGGGTGGCGACCTTCTGATCCGCATCGGACAAAATCGGGTAGTTAACGGCGCATCCCTGGGTTTCGTCAATGTCGCCCACCCAACTGTTATGGGATTCTGTGTCATCAACGCTGAGGGCAATGACCTTGGTATTCCGCTTGGCAAACTCCCCCTTAAGCCGAGCCACTTCCCCCAATTCGGTGGTGCACACGGGGGTAAAGTCTGCGGGGTGGGAAAAAAGCACAACCCAGCTATCGCCCGCCCATTCGTAAAAGTCGATCTCACCGATGGTGGAATCCTGGGTAAAATTGGGGGCGACATCGCCTAGTCTGAGGGACATATCGAAATACTCCTTTGTTACTTTGACTACCAAATGCCCATTATGACCCATCCCCCTGGCCCGGGGCTACGGGAGGCGATCGCCCGTCAGCAATCCCTCACTGCCGTCACATTCCGCAACATTTATTAACTTTTGTTGCCATTCTTCCGAATCAAAAAACCCAAAGGTGACAACAAAGCCGGAAAAATGAAATAATAGGCCAGAATTTTTTACGTTTGTAGTTTCAGGCCGCCTGAAGCTTGGTGTTTTAAATAAATCTAAAATCATAGATAAAGCTGGGAAAAGCCTAGGAGGAATCAATCATAATGAGTAGAGTTGTGAGTGCATTGATGGGGTTTGTCCTCATGATCGGTTGTGCGTTCTTCAGCGTCCAACCCCAAGCCCAAGCCCTCGATTTAAGCAATAGCTTTGTTTCTGCGGCCGTGCTCGGTGAGCGTATCAACCCGGCTGACAAAGTACTCAATAGTGAGTACGGCAAGAAAATCGACCTCAACAATGCCAACGTCCGTCTGTTCCGTGAGGTGCGCGGTTTTTATCCTACTTTGGCACAGTTGATCGTCAAGAATGGCCCCTACGAGAATGTGGAAGATGTGTTGAACATCCCCGGTTTATCCGAAAGCCAAATTGCCAAGCTTGAGGCGAATTTAGACCGATTCACCGTCACGCCTCCCTCCGATGTATTCCTTGATGGGGATGAGCGTTTGAACAACGGTAACTATTAAGATTTAGTACTTGTAAATCTAAGGCTTCTATCACGAAGCTCTATGGCCTATCCGCAGGGGTGGGCTTTTTCTGTTTTATTTTTATGATTTATTGCGGCGGTTTTTAGGTTTCGTCATCCAGTCAACAATCAGTGGCATCGAAGCAAGCGCCTAGAGAGTATCAAGGGGATTGGCCATTTTGGCTTGCACCTCAGCGGCCCGGCTGAACCAACGCACTAAAAGATTAGCCAATCGTTCGTGGTTATGACGGACATAGCCCGTCTCTGGGTCTTCGTCCATAATGTTGGCAATGACGACCCGCCGCCTCAGTTTGGCTACTTCTTCGCGGTCAAGGAATACGGGGTGCGACCGTTCTAGGGCATATTTACGCAAGGCAGATTCCGAAGGTGATCGCTGGTGAACGAGGACAGCATCGAAAAGCTTTTTGCCACAGGCGCGGTCAATGGCTTTGATGTGATCCGCTACGGTATAGCCGTCGGTTTCCCCAGGTTGGGTCATGATGTTGCACACATAGATCCGGGGGGCCCCACTGCGGGCGATCGCCTCCCGGATTTCCGGTACCAATAAGTTCGGGATCACGCTGGTATAAAGACTGCCCGGCCCCATGATGATAAAGTCCGCTTCCTCGATGGCCTTAATCGCTGCGGGAAGTGCCGGGGGATTTTCGGGCCAACAGCCAAGCTCAACGATATGTCCTCCTGCCTCCGGGATATTGGATTCCCCTTCAATCAAGCGACCATCAGCTAAACGTGCCCACAGTTTCACATCACTCAGGGTTGCTGGCAGGACCCGCCCTCGAATCGCCAACACTTTTGAACTGGCCAGGACTGCTTGCTCGAGGTCGCCGGTGATTTCACTCATCGCCGTGAGGAACAAATTCCCAAAACTATGGCCCACCAAGCCGTCCCCCGCCTGGAAACGGTATTGAAACAATTCTGTCAGTAATTTTTCTTCGTCCGCAAACGCCGCTAAACAGTTGCGGATATCCCCCGGGGGAAGGACACCAATTTCCCGTCGTAGGCGTCCGGAAGAGCCCCCATCATCGGCCACCGTCACCACTGCAGTGATATTGCTGCTGTATTTTTTTAGGCCCCGGAGTAGGGTAGATAAACCCGTCCCGCCCCCAATGGCAACAATTTTTGGCCCTTTGTTCAAACGCCGGTGATTGTGGAGCATATCCACCAATTCTTCATCTCCGTCGGGATTGAGCACCGTGGTAATTGCCCCAAAGGTACGGTTTTGGCCCCAGAAAATCAGACTCAACCCCAAGGCGATCGCCACCGGCCCAGAAATATTGTTCGGAACTACTGTGGTCAACCATTGCAAGAGAGCCCCCATCAACGCCATCAAACGGGAAACGGGGGTTAAATTCAGCCAAACGGCCAGACCCAAAGCCGTAAATAAAACGCCCAAGGCACTCATTAACATCCATCGCTTCACCGAGAGCCCCGGCATCATCCATTTCAACCAATGGTTTAGGCGATGGTGGGAACGGTTTTCAGCAGTGATGAGGGGTTGGGAATAGGGACGGAAATATTTGCGGAAGCTACGACGGAATGGGTTGATTAGCATAGTTTTATTGCTGAGAACAGTAGCGGCACTCCCGGAAGGTAATGGTGAAGTCATCGACGGAGCAGGAAAAAGTCTCCCCAATGATCAAACAGGAAAAGAACCCATTTTTTACAAAAGTCCACGAAATTTTTCCTTAGATCTACCATGGAGGCAATGGCGGTTTTGACCGTAGCGAACTCCCTGGTTTCCGGAGCGCAGGCCTTTAAGCGCCTGGATCGGCCTGGAGTAGCCCCGCTTATAACCATGAGTATAGGCATTTAGACTCGATCTTCAAGGGCCAAAGGTCGCCACAAACTTAAGAAAACCCTAAGAAAACCATTACTAAATCACTTTTTAGTGATATAATTATGTTTAACAGTCGGCTTAGTGACTCAGCTGCTGTTTTTAGAACGATGCTCTTTCGCCAACTTTTCGATTACGAAACCTATACCTACACCTATCTCGTGGCTGATCCTGAGACCGGGGAAGCGGCCTTGATTGATTCCGTGATTGAGCAGGTAGAGCGGGATCTCAAGTTGTTGCAAGAACTGGGTCTGACTTTAAAGTATTGTCTCGAAACCCATGTGCACGCCGATCACGTCACAGGCACCAGCAGACTCCGGGAAAAAACCAACTGCCTTGGGATTGTGCCCCAGGGAGCAGAGGTAGCCTGTGCAGACCGCTCCATTACCGATGGCGAAGTGCTCAACGTTGGTCGAGTAGAAATTAAGGCGATCGCCACCCCTGGACACACCGATAGTCACATGGCCTTTTTAGCGAATGGTACCCATCTATTTACTGGGGATGCGCTCTTTATCCGGGGCTGTGGCCGGACGGATTTCCAAAGTGGTGATGCGGGCACCCTCTACGATTCGATTCAAAAATTATTCAGTTTGCCCCCTGAAACCCTTGTTTATCCGGGCCATGATTACCGGGGACACATGGTTTCAACCATCGCCGAAGAAAAGCAGTTTAACCCCCGTCTCAAAGGCGATCGCCAAAGCTTCATTCACCTAATGAATAACCTCAATCTCCCGGATCCGAAAAAAATCATGGAGGCAGTCCCCGCGAACCAAGCCTGTGGCAACGTCTAAAGCAATCTCAGCCTATTGCATATGCATGGAGCCTTGAACCCTCTGGGGTTACTCTTTCCCAATCAGTTATCCCTTAATTTCTCTTTAGATTTTTCTGAAACAGCAATGACTACAATCCAACAACAGCGCCAATTGATTGAGCTTTCCCCAGCGGAGTTTGCTACCCAGGTGAATTCCCCCAATACCGTCGTTTTCGATGTGCGGGAAAAAGCCGAATATGCCCGGGAACATGTGGCAGGGGCAGAAAATATTCCCCTATCAACCCTGACCATAGAGACTGTCCCCCAAACCACCAAAAATGTGATCCTCTACTGCCAGAGTGGCAATCGCTCACGCCGGGCGGCAGAACTCTTCTTTGCAGCAGGCTATTACCAAGTGGCCCATTTCGACGGTGGGTTCACGGCCTGGAAAGGTGCAAATTTACCCTACAACGAAAATAAAAAAGCCCCCTTACCGATGATGCGTCAGGTACAAATTGTTGCAGGCGGTCTGGTGCTGGCGGGAACCCTGCTGAGTGCCTTCGTTTCACCCTGGTTTCTACTGCTGACGGGATTCGTTGGCTCTGGGTTGATGTTTGCGGGCTTCACAGGGTTCTGTGGCATGGCCAAACTTTTGGCACGCCTTCCCTACAACCAAGTCAAATAGCTTTAACAAACGACATTGCTCCTCACATCTGCTGAGGACTTTTTTTTGGAGGACATGGGCACGATGTTGATGCAAGTTTTGGGGTATTTCTTAGCCGCCTGTATTGGGGTCAGTTTGGGCTTGATGGGGGGCGGTGGCTCGGTGTTGGCAGTGCCGATTTTAGTTTATGTGATGGGGGTTGACCCGAAAAGTGCGATCGCCATGACATTGTTCATTGTCGGCATTGTCAGTGCGGTGGGTTTGGTGCCCCATTGGCGGCAGGGCAATATTAACCTGAAAAAAGCAGGCATTTTCGGCTCAGCGACGATGGTCGGGGCTTTCCTTGGGGCGCAGTTGACCCGGTTGCCTTTTATTACGGGGACAGTGCAGTTGCTGCTCTTTGCGGTGATGATGTTAATCGCGGCGGTCTTTATGATTCGCAAAAGTGGCAAGGCGATCGCCCACCCGGTGAATGAACCCCACCTTGAAGACTATCCGGCTCCGGTATGTCGCTACTGTTGGCTCTGGTTACTCACAGAAGGCCTGGGAATCGGGATTTTGACGGGGCTTGTGGGAGTTGGTGGAGGCTTTGCCATTGTGCCGGCCCTGGTGTTGCTTGGTAAAACGGAAATGAAAGAGGCCGTGGGCACCTCGCTAGTGATTATTGTGATGAATGCGATCGCCGGCTTCTTGGGTTACTTTGGCCAGGCAGACGTGATTTTCGACTGGCAACTGATGGTGAACTTTACCTTTGTGGCGAGTGTGGGCATTTTGCTTGGTGGCTATAGTGGTCGCTATTTCAACGCAAAACAACTCCAAAAGGGCTTTGGTTACTTTCTCCTGGCCGTGGCCGCCTTTATCCTATTCCAGCAACGCGATCGCCTACCCCGTTTTACCGAGGCCGAATCCACACCGGCGATCGCCCAAATAAAAGCAGATAATCATCCTGGGAAGTAAGCCATCTCTTAAGGACGATTTGCCTTTGGTTTATGCTTATGTTACATTTCTTTACATAACGCCCACATTTTTCATAATCATTAGTCAATGTGAGTATTCTTCGCCCGCAACCAATCCTTGCCATATTCCTGAGACAAGTCCGCCTTTCCATCGAAGTTTCAGCAAACTAATGCCAGATATTAACCCATTGCTGGGTCGAATTTCTTAAAAGTGAACGAAAAATGTCCAGTCGCGAAAATGATAAGTAGTTAACACTTTTTTAATTAACTTGGCCTCAATAAACCAATTACAATTAGGTCAAGTTAATATCCTAGATAAAATTTTCTTTATTTAAAAATCTCATTGCAACTACAAATTTCTTAATAAAACATTCCCTGCAACCCCATCCAAGCCTTCGATCTTTTCAAATCCCATAAACTTATACAAATCTACCTACTGGCGGTCATCGGAGTAACCCTATGCATCCCGAACAAAACCACAAAGAACTAACAACCCATTTTAGTTATCGAAGATGACGATATTCTCCGTAAACTGACCTGCAAAATTCTCTCCGGTAGTAGTTACATTGTCATCGAAGCCAAAGATGGACTACAGGGGATTAAAATTGCCAAGGAATGCCTGCCAGATCTGATTATCTGTGATGTGATGATGCCCTATCTCAGCGGCTATGACGTCCTAGAACAGCTCCAACAAAACCCAGAAACAGAAAGAATTCCCTTCATTTTCCTAACCGCCCAATCGGAAACCAGACAACTCCGCCAAGGCATGACCTCTGGTGCTGATGATTACCTCACAAAACCCATTCAAGCTGCAGAGTTACTAAAGGCTGTGGAGGTGCGACTCAGTAAACGTGCCCGGGTTACCCAATATTATGCTGAGCAAATCCATCAACTCCGCGAGAAAGATAGCCTCACCGGTCTACCGAACCAAAGCAAAATGACCGAGGCCTTTGAGAGCATCATTGCTAGCCTGCCCCCAAACCAAGATAGTGAAGCTAGCCCCCCAACCGCTCTTTTCTCCATTGGTCTCGACCGCTTCCAACTCCTCAACGAGTACCTCGGACATGGTGCAGTTAACCTACTGCTCAAACAGGTAGCCGAAAGACTCCAACAGGTGCTTGGCACATATGGCATGGTCGCCAGTCTTAATACCTCGGAATTTTGTGCAATCCTCCGTCCGGTAGAGCACAAACACGCAATTATCAACATTGCCCAAGAGCTACTCACCGCCTTTGAAGCTCCCTTCACTTTAGAAAATAAGCAAAACGTATTCATTAGCCTCAGTGTTGGGATCGCCCTCTATCTGAGAGATGGTCAAGCTCTGCCCGAGATTTTAGGCAATGCGCACACTGCCATGGTGAAAGTCCAAAAACAGGGGGGGAATCAGTATTCCTTCTATTCTGTGGCGATGAATGTTGGTCGTTTTAATGCGGTTTCCCTGGAAGCAGATTTAAGACAGGCCATTGAAAACAACGAGCTCGAGATTTTTTATCAGCCAAAAGTCAACTTACAAACGGGTAAAGTTGTGGGTGCAGAAGCGCTACTGCGTTGGTTCCATCCGACCCGTGGTCTAGTTTCTCCCAGTCAATTTATTCCCCTTGCAGAAGAAACAGGCTTAATCATCCCCATTGGTGAATATGTATTGGAAGAAAGTTGCAGTCAATTGCGGCGTTGGCAGGTGGCTGGTTTACAAAACTTTTATATGTCCATCAATCTTTCGGCAAAACAATTCACCCAGCTCAATCTGCACTATCGTTTGAGTCAAATCATCATCAATAATCACCTACAACCCCAGGATATCCAGTTGGAGCTTACGGAAAGTACCTTGGTGAGCAATGGCGATGCATCGATGCGGCGACTGAAGGCATTACGCTCCCTGGGTTTAAAGATCGCCCTCGATGATTTTGGGACAGGCTATTCTTCCTTGAGTTATCTTCAGCAGTTTTCCTTTGATACGCTAAAAATTGATTGTTCCTTTGTCCACAAAATTCACGAAAATCCCGTGAATGCAGCGATTATTACGGCTATTATTGAAATGGCCCATAAGCTCAATTTAAAAGTGGTGGCAGAAGGTGTGGAAGAGCAAGCAGAATTAGAATTTCTGACCAAGTTTAACTGTGATGAAGTTCAAGGTTTCCTGTTTAGCCGACCGATCAAAGCAGAAGAGTTTTTCAACTCTCCGTTTATTAGCTTTGAACATGAACCTTTGCTAACTTAGAGCATCCCTAAAAAGCGTCCTTGATATCCCTTACACCATGGAATTTAAGGAGCGCCTCAGTAATATTTTGTCCTTCTTAGACAATCCCTAAGACCGCTACAAATTCCTGCTTTTAGATTGGATCTAAGCGGTCTTGATATCTATTGTGTAGGTCAGTTTTAGCGGGGGACACCTAGGCGAACCTGTTGTACGGCGGGTAAGAGCAGACCTGGTTGGGGTTGATTATTTGGGGTGACCACGGTTCCGGGGAGACAGGGGCCGAGTTGGAAATTCACTTCTTGGGGACGGGGCTGCCAGCCATCAGGACAGCTCAGGGGCTTAGGTTGTGCTTGTTGGGAGCTTGGTAAAGGGCTAGCAATGGTTCCGGGGAGACAGGGGCCGAGTTGGAAATTCACTTCTTGGGGACGGGTTTGCCAACCATTGGGACAGTTCTGGGGTTGGGGCTTGCCTTGGGTTGGGGGAAGTATACCGGTCAGGACTCCAGGGGTGAGGGGTTCACTGGGGGCTGTTCTCATCCAGCAATGGTCTGGGGGTAAGTTAGTCGGGCAACCTAGGGGTAAGGGGCCAGAGATAGGTTGGGGGGCAGCGTTAGCGCTGAAACCACTGCCCATGAGAATCATTGTGCCGAACATTAGGGCTTTGCCAAGGGTACGTTGGGTCATTTTCATTGGGATTGTTCTCCAGATGAGTTGTTTTGTTTCGTGCTGGGATCTAGTCACCGGAGTCCCCAACCTATGCAGTTGGCGATCGCCTCACCCACAACTCACAGGAATCAGAAAAGCGTCTTGGGATCCTTGGCCCCTTAAAATTTCAGAATTTCAAGGCTTGGGCTGTCTTAACCAATTGGATGAATTCACTCCGGTACCCTTCTGGGTCTGCCCCTTTGCTACCCTGGGCGATCGCCAAAACTTGATCAAAGGAACTTTCACCCCGATAGGGAGAATCCCGCAACAACATCCCAAACTCTGCCACCGCTGCCGCAAACCGAAAATCTGGCGAAGCTTGATCTAGGGGTTTAGTCCCTAGAGGGGTGTCCATAGAAAGAGGTGGTCGAAGATCGGAGGGTATTAACAGGCGAGACAACCTTTTAATGTCTACTGAGCCTGTAGATTGACCTCTGTAATTTCTTCAAAATCAGCTTCGACACGCAGTAAGCGGGGTGTAGCAGGTTTTCCATCGATGAACAGTTCATACTCTCCTAGGCCCAAAGACTCTAAATAATAAATACCAGCCCCATTCGTGACCGAGAAAACCCGATCTCGGGGATTTTCCGTACTGATCGCTTCGACACGAATACCACCAACAGGTCTGCCTTCGTTATTAACCACTATCCCCGCCACAATGTAGGAACGAATTAAGGGCAGATAAATCGGTGTATAGCTACCAGCATTGACTTCCACTGCAAAAGCGGATTGGCTCGTTTGCCAACCTAAGGGTAACCCCGCTGGATCTACATCGAAACGATAAATATCCGGGGGCAGTCGCACGAAAATTCCTCGCTGGCGTAAATCTGCATCATATTCACTAAAACGACTACCGGGCTGATCATTGATTAAAAATAAAAAGTCCGCAGTTCCTGCATTGATACCTTCCAGATAAATGGGTTCATCCCTATCTTGCATGCCATTACCATTGCTATCAATAAAAGGAATTACAGCAATCCCTCCTTCCGTGCGGAGGCGCTCAAATCGGCTGGGCTTTAAGCTTAGGGTAGGGGACAGCAAAGCATTGGAAGATAATAGAATACTAAAGCTTGGTTCGTTGCTACTCAGGGAAATATCTTGATATCTTGCCGTTAAACTCAGGCCAAAGAGTTGATTAGTGCCCAAGGAAACTTGCCAGCCGGTGCCCTGGGTGCCAATTCCATAACCAAGGTTAATGTTCCAGTTGGAGAGCCGATCACCAACTGATGAATTAGAGCTATAGCGCCAACCTGTTACAACAAGTTCATTAGCCCCCTTATCACTATTTTGATAACGGCTGAAAAGGGAATGATTATAGTCTGAGCGTCTTGCAGAATTGCGGAAAAAATACTCTAATTCGCTGGAAATTTGTTGGTTTCGAAGTCGATGATCCAAGCTAAGGTTTTTGTATTGAGCTCGGAGTCGCCAATCAGGGCTTTCATCTGCATTAAAATTGAGGCTATTACTGATCAAAACTTCTCCTAGAGCGAGGGAGCCACCAAAGTTAATTCCGCCTTCCAAAGCTTTTTCATTAAAATTCCAACCAAGCTGGGAGCTGACTCCCGGAAAGATTCGCCAGGTTACCTGGGCTGTTTGGTTGCCACTACTACTATTAAAGGCAAGGCGTAGATCCCGACTAGGTTCCCAGCGAGCACGAATTCGTTCTGAAAGTTCATCTTTATCAAATTCAAAGTCAAATCTTTGACTCGGGTTAAAACGAAGATTGAGATCATATCGAGTATCTCCCTTTTCTTCCCCCCGTTGTTCATCGCTATTAAAAGTGGCTGAACCCGTGACCCGGAGCGGCAAACGACCGGGTTGAAAAAAGAACTCTCCTAAGCCTTTCAGCTGCTCATCATAAAAAAGACCTGTGCCTAGGGTAAGGTTTTCTGTGGCACCCCAGCGGTAAGCGATACCTCCCTGGAGCTGGTCATCTAAGGATCCGAAAAACCGATCGCCTTGGCGTAAGCGTTCAAAGCCAGCGGACAATAAGATCGCTGAGGTGCCCTGACTGAGTTGTCCCGGTAGGGAAGTAAATTGGGCGTCACGAATTTCTGGAAAAGCACTAAGTTGACCGTCGGGATAGAGCCGTAGTTCATAGCGATTACCTGAGAGTCCACCACTACCGCGGGTTGTCGATGCACTTGCAATGTTCTCAAAGCGAAAAATACCCGTATTATCAACAAGCTGTTCCCCGATAATGATGTTGCCATTCTTATTCACCAGTTGTACCAAGGTGCCAGGTTCAGCACGGCCACGAATATCCCGTTCCAGCCGATCACTATTGAGCCGTTGTTGGGGATTAAAACCATCATCAGCACTGGTAAAAATATTGGGAGGCTGAAAACCAAAACGCCGGATAATACTGAGCCCAGTGTATCGCCCGCTGCCCTCTGGCCAAAACGTTTGTTGATCGCCAATCACATAATCAGTGCTAGGGGTTTGACGCAGATATTGGAGCTCTTCTAGTTGCCAAGTGCGACTATCGGTCAAATCCGGTTGATCAATTTTGCTGTACCAACTGCCCCCAAAAAACGTACCAATGCCGATCATTTCCCCTTCATAGGTCGTAGGCTGATCGCCACCGCCGCTGATTTCTGTCTCCTGGGCGATGGTACTAATGGTCAAGTCAGGCGCCTCAAGCCGTGGTAAGCCCTCCAGAATAATGGGACGCTCAGGTAAGGGATAACGGGCGCCGAGGCCGGACCGCTGCAAACCGAGCCACTCGGGCGTGAAAACAATAGCATATTCAGCGATGTCGAACTCAACGGGTACCTGGAGGAGGTCACGAATTTGGGCCACCGTAAAAACAAGCCCCAGCTGTGGATCACTGGTGAGTTCTGTCAGGTCAAGCCGTAGGACAGCGGCGGGAGAACGAAGTTCAACAAGGTTATTTTCTAGGGGGGTTGCTGTGAACTGGAGCGCCTTTAGCACTTCATTGTAGGGAATGGACCAGCGGCTAAAGTCAACGGCCTGGATACCATTTTCTGCCCCCCGCACCAGGGTCGCCAGGGTGATCGTCCGTTCACCTAGATTAATGCCCACAGGAATCAGATCGAATGGACTAGGCAGGGCTTTGGGAGCTGCTTTCGGGTCGGCAGCAAGGAGTTCATCTTCGTTGGTGCCGTCGGTGACTGCGTTGGGATTCTCTATTTTCGCTTCCGAGGGAGGGGGGGGGGTAGTCGTTGCTTTGTCTGTGACTTGGGTGATAAGGGTTTGTCCCTGGGCCATGCCCGCTTTTCCCCAAAAGGTACCGACACAACTCAACAACAAAAGTGGCAGGACTAAACCACGGGTGCTGCCTAAACCCCTCATTGAAAATAACCAGTTGTGCACATACTCCATAGCTCATAAAAACTTTGCTTAGTGAATCAATCTGTAAATATAGTGTTTATTTTACAGCATCAATAGGGATTGGGGTTCTACCCTTGGGTAGGGATCGTCACAGCGAAGGAGAAGGGAGTTGTGGTACCAGAGCCGCCCTCATCCCATTGCAACTCACCACTTAGTTCGTAGGAACCAGGTGCTAACTCTGTCTGTTCTGGGGGGAGTGGCAGGGGAAAGATCCGCTCACCGCCGGCAATAACGGTTTGTTGTTCAATGTCGCCCTGGGCGATGGTTGCCTCGTTTTGGGTGAGACGCCAAGCCCCCTTGGGGCGGACTGTGCCGTTACCGGGGTTGTTGACCTGGAGCTGTAGTTCTCTTTTTTCGGCGTTGTAGGTGGCAGCGGTGGGCATGAGGGCAAAGGTGACTTCACCATGTTGGACATAAACGGTTACCCCTAGTCGAGCAATGACCCGGAGTGTATTTTGGCCGCTGGAGGCTCGCTCCCGGAGGGGTTCAGCAAAAAGCACAGAGCGGTATTCGCCACTGGCGGTGGAGGGGAGCATCCGGGCAATGAGGCGAACCCGTCGGGTTTGGCCAGGTTCGAGGACGAGTTCCCTGGGGGAGAAGATGAGGTAGGGACTCAGATCATAGGGAGAAATTTCGGTGGTCGCAAAGCCGGTGGGGGTATAGGTAAAGGGCTCGGCATAGACGCGGATCCGTTGGGTCTCAAAGCCTTGATTCGTCACATTGATCACGCTGTTAGCCATGCCCCGGTTGGTTGTGGTGCGAATAATCATGGGGGAGATCTGAATTTGGGCCTGGGCAGGTACGGGGAGGAGACCGGCCAGGGTACAGAGGGCGGCACTAAGGCCCATTGACCAGGAACGCTTCGAGAGGGACATGATAGTCAAAATCGGGATCATTATTAAAAAATAAAAATTAGGAATAATGAATAATCTTTAGGGACTAAATCAGGGCTGAATAAAAATTGCTGAATCGCAAACACAAAACAATTAAAAAACTTGGGTCAGTGGGATGATCGTGGTGTGACATGATGTTTATTTAGCAGTGACTGTCACGGTCGTCTCGGCGGTGTATTCGCTGGCAAAAAGTTTATCGGCATCGGGGGTCCAGGTGGATCTAACCTCTACCTTCATGTCGCCATTGGCATCGGTATTGGAATTGGAAATACTGAGACCAACGGGGTAATCTGTGAAACTGCCACTCTCATTAAGCTGATATTGAAATTTATGCTGGGCGGTAAGGTTGCTGGCGCCGCCACCGGTGGGTGCTGTGTAGTTGGCGGTATCGGTAAAGGTAATGTCTACAGTCGTTGCGTTACAGTCAAAGATGGCGCTGTCGGTTGCTTGAAGTAGAGTCACGTTCGGCGGGCTGCCTGTGGCTGTATAGGGGGTCGGGGTATCGCGAAACCCAGCATCTAGGAAGCAACTGGGGCTGATTGTGTTACTGATTTCGGTGCCGACACTGGCCGTTGTTCCGCCACCAAAGGGGGCCGCTTCTAGGAGATAGCCGGTACTGTAGAGGCCTGCAGCAAATTCGTTGTCTTCTCCAGCGGTGGTGTTGGCGGTAAAGGTTGAGGCAACATTGATGGTGATCTCGCCGTTT
>JAYKIK010000110.1:0-31428 GCA_035284725.1 Synechococcus sp. | reverse complement strand
AACTGGTGCGTGGACTATCTCACTGACCTTGAACTCGAACGCATCGATCCCAGTCTTGCGGCCCCCACAGAGGTGCTACAATAATTGCTCAATTCTGGGGAATTAGCTCAGTTGGTAGAGTGCTGCGATCGCACCGCAGAGGTCAGGGGTTCGAATCCCCTATTCTCCATCTCCTCAAAAACTTCTCTACAATGGGTTTGTCCTGCTCCCATAGGTCATGATCATGGCTACTATCACCCTTGATCTCCAGTCCGTTTTGACCCAGAGCCAGAGCCAGTTTGCCCAGCTCTGTCAGGCGAATCCCGATGCCAAACTAGAACGTACAGCCCAAGGAGAACTCGTGATCATGGCCCCCACCAGTGGTGAAACTGGCAGAGTGAATTTTGAACTCAATGGCCAGCTCTGGTACTGGAATAAACGCTGTGGACTGGGAAAATGTTTCGACTCCTCGACCGGCTTTATTTTGCCCAATGGTGCCATGCAATCGCCTGATATGTCTTGGGTAGAAAAATCCCGCTGGGAAAGCCTTAGCCCTGATCAACAACGGAAGTTTGTCCCCCTCTGCCCTGATTTTGTCGCCGAACTCCTCTCTCCCAGCGACCTGGTGCAACAGACCCGTCAACAAATGCAGGAATATTTAGACAATGGCTGTCGGTTGGGCTGGCTGATCAATCAAGGCGATCGCCAAGTGGAAATTTACCGCCCCGGCCAGACCGTCCAAATCCTCACAGCACCTCCACAACTCCCCGGGGAGGAAATTCTTCCAGATTTTATGTTAGATCTCAGCGATCTATGGCAACAGTAGGAATTTTTGATATCGATCAATTAGCGATCTTTGCAGCGTCTTTAACTAACCTACTTTCGAAACTGTGCCACCATAGAAACTGTTATCCATCCTTGGAGAAATACACCGACTATGCCGACCATTACGATTGGAAACCAAACCCTTACCTGTAATCAGGGTGAAAACCTCCGCAAAGTGCTACTTGCCAATAAAATCGACCTCTATAATGGCAATGCTAAGGTGATAAATTGCCATGGATTTGGTTCCTGTGGCACCTGCGCCGTTGAAATTATAGGCCCCGTTTCTGAGCAAGACTGGAAAGAGAAAACTCGCCTTTCCCTGCCGCCCCACAGTCCAGAAACACAAAGACGCCTCGCCTGCCAAGTCACCGTTTTAGGGGACATTACTGTCAAAAAATATGATGGTTTTTGGGGACAAGGAGATACGGTCATCATTGGCTAATTTTGATCACCGTTTATTTTGATTAAAAACGATAATCAAAGTGGTTCAGGCTAGATTTTTTCTAGTCTTTTTTGTGGATAAATTTAGATAAAGGAAGATCAAGATTAAGGTTTGGTTAAGTTTTAAAAATCATGTTTTTTCTCTAATTTAGACAACATAAAGCTTGTTTTTCTTGATGTTTTTTTACTGAAACGGCACAAAAGGTAAGGATATATTGCATGGCCGCAAGGAGACATTTAATTACTTTTAGGATCAATGGTGTATGGAGAAAGATTACCAAGGAGCTTCTCACCCATGGTCAGCACCTTTAATGCCGCTACGACGACCGATCCGCGTACCCAAGCCCTTATCCTCTGGTTTGAAGAGGTCGGTTCAAAGGATGTGGGTCTTGTTGGGGGGAAAAATTCCTCCCTCGGGGAAATGATCCAGCAACTCCAGCCGAAGGGGGTTTATGTTCCAGGTGGCTTTGCAACGACAGCCCATGCCTACCGTTATTTCATCCAGTCGGCGGGTTTAGAGGAAAAATTACGGGTATTATTCGCTGATCTGGATACAGATGATGTGGCGAATCTTCAGGCTCGGGGTCGGCAGGCGCGGGCTTTGATTTTGAATACGCCGTTCCCGCAGGATTTGGAAATGGCGATCGCCTCTGCTTACAAAAAAATGTGTGAGCGGTATGGGGTCAAATCCGATGTCTGTGAACGCTTTGAAGGCGAAGATAAGCAGGCCTGCGAAGACAGCGCCCACAATATCGATGTGGCGGTGCGTTCCAGTGCTACAGCGGAAGATTTACCGGAAGCGAGTTTCGCGGGTCAACAGGAAACCTACCTCAATGTCCACGGTGTTAAAGGGGTTCTGGAATCCTGCCACAAGTGTTTTGCTTCACTATTCACGGATCGGGCGATCGCCTACCGTCAACACAATGGCTTTGATCACTTTGAGGTGGCTCTATCCGTCGGTGTCCAAAAAATGGTGCGTTCCGACTTGGCAACCTCTGGTGTCATGTTCTCCATTGATACCGAGAGCGGCTTTAAAAATGCAGCGTTTATCACTGGCGCTTACGGCTTAGGTGAAAACGTGGTACAAGGTGCGGTTAACCCCGATGAATTTGTGGTCTTTAAACCGACCCTCAAAGATGGCTACAAACCCATTCTGGAACGTCGTCTCGGCAGCAAGAAGATCAAGATGATCTATGCCGACGGGGCAAAACTCACCAAGAACGTGGACGTTCCCGAAGAGATGCAGAACCAGTTCTGTGTCAGCGACGAAGACGTTTTAACCTTGGCACGCTGGGCGACCACCATCGAAGAACACTATTCCGCCGTCCGGGGACAATACACCCCCATGGACATCGAATGGGCAAAGGATGGTCAAACCGGACAACTCTTCATCGTCCAAGCCCGCCCCGAAACCGTACAGTCCCAGAAAGCCGGGAACGTGATCCGCAGCTACAAGCTCCAGGAAACAGGTGATGTCATCGCCCACGGTCGTAGCGTTGGGGAAATGGTCGGTCAAGGGGAAGCCAATGTCATCCTTGATGTGGATCAGATTAAACTCTTCAAGCCCGGTCAAGTGCTGGTCACCCGCCGCACCGATCCCGATTGGGAACCGATCATGAAGAAAGCGTCGGCGATCGTCACGGATCAAGGCGGTAGAACCTGTCATGCGGCAATTATTGCCCGGGAAATGGGAATCCCTGCGGTGGTTGGTTGCGGTGATGCCACGACTTTGGTGAAATCCGGTCAAGACGTAACCGTATCCTGTTGCGAAGGGGAAGACGGCAAGATCTACGAAGGTCTATTGAAATTCGAGGTGGAAGAAACCTCCCTGGAAAATCTCCCCGAAACCAAGACCAAAGTTCTCATTAATGTGGGCGATCCGGAACAGGCATTTTCACTGTCCCACTATCCCGCCGATGGTGTTGGTTTAGCTCGCCTTGAATTTATCATTGCCAACCACATTAAAGCCCACCCCAAAGCCCTGATTCACTTTGACGAACTCGAAGATCTCATGGTGAAAAAAGAGATTGCGGAACTCACCCATCTCTATACCAATAAAGCCGATTTCTTCGTGGATAAATTGGCAAGTGGCATCGCAATGATTGCCGCAGCATTCTATCCGAATCCCGTGGTTGTTCGCATGTCCGATTTTAAATCCAATGAGTATGCCAACTTGTTAGGTGGTCGTCAATTTGAACCGGAAGAAGAAAACCCGATGATCGGCTGGCGTGGTGCTTCCCGCTACTACGATCCGAACTATTCCGATGCCTTTGGTTTGGAATGTGAAGCCTTCAAGATTGCCCGCAATGAAATGGGCTTGACGAACATCATTCCGATGGTTCCATTCTGCCGTACGCCGGAAGAAGGTCGCCGCGTCCTCGCTGAACTGGCAAAACATGATCTCCGCCGTGGGGAAAATGGTTTACAGGTCTACGTGATGTGCGAATTGCCCTCTAACGTCATCCTTGTGGATGAGTACAGCGAAGTATTTGACGGTTTCTCCATTGGCTCCAACGATTTAACCCAATTAACGTTAGGTTTGGATCGCGATTCTGCCCTCGTTGCCCACATTTTCGATGAACGGAATGAAGGAGTAAAACGCATGGTTCGCATGGCGATCGAAGGAGCGAAAAAATACAATCGCAAGATCGGTATTTGTGGTCAGGCTCCCTCTGATTATCCTGAATTTGCTGAATTCCTCGTTGAATTGGGCATTGATTCCATCAGTTTGAACCCTGATTCTTTACTGAAAACTAAGTTGGCGATCGCCGCCCTAGAACAAAAACTCGGTCGTTAGTCGTTAATCCCCTGACTTGATCAGTACTTAATTACTCAATTACTGAACCTCTCTCCACTGGCTCTCTGGGGAGGGGATTTTTTTGTGGGGAGGAAAAGCCTTGCTAACTCAGGATTCCTTGCCGAAATACCCAATTTATTTTGAGGAAAGTCAACCTAAAGTTAACAAATGTGACGATAATATTTAGCTAACATCAAGCTAAGCCCCCGGCACCAATAGTCGCCTAGGGGTTTCTATTCGATGGATTAGTTCAATCATTTCCCTGTGCCGCTGCGCAAATTCACCCACAATTTATGGAAATATCTCAATTTCCGAAGTTTCGGTTTATGGCTCTCCCTTCTGTACCAATGGGCTTGAGTCTCTTTTTTTTACTGATACTACCGATCTGTTTTTACCATCTATTGTGGCAGCAGGGGTTTAACCTGATGTGGCTATCGACGCTGATCACTAGTCTTTATCTGGTGGCGACCCTGGTGTTGATCCTTGAAAGTTTTTGTATGACTTTGTGGTGGCGCTGCCCCCCAATCCGTTTCAAGCGAGGACTTTTACAGACTTTGGTGAATCCAAAAACCTCGACTCTGACTCCTACTTCCGTGACCCAAGCACCATTTCTAACTTGGCAAGTGCCGAAATGTAGCGTGGTAGTCGTCGCATATCTACCCAATGAACAGGAGATTATCCTCGAGACTCTTACCCAAATCCTCCAGGGCTTGATTCGTCCGGCCGGGGGCCTTGAGGTGATCTTGGCCTACAATACTCCCCACCCTTTACCCATCGAAGCTAATCTTTGGGATTTGGCGGCCCAATATCCAGAATTAAAGCTCCTCCATGTTAAAGATAGTCACTCCAAGGCTCAGAATCTCAATGCGGCCCTGGAGGTGGTCACCGGAGAAATGACTGGCATTTTTGATGCAGACCATTGGCCGGCAGCTGATGTACTTAACCGAGCTTGGGCCTGGCTCCAGGATGGGCGCTATGACGTTGTCCAAGGCCGTAATGTAATTCGGAATCGTCGGGAAAATTGGTTAACTCGTTGGATTGCTGTTGAGTTCGATTGTCTCTATGGGGTCAGTCATCCAGGGCGATCGCTTTTGGTAGATGCTGCGTTATTTGGTGGTTCTAATGGCTACTGGCGGACGGAAAGTTTACGGCGGATCGAATTTTGCGATCGCAGGCTTACGGAAGACATTGACGCCACCCTCCGCAGTTTGAGCCAGGGAGTCCGGATCGTCCATGACCCCCAAATCATTTCCCGGGAGCTAGCCCCTGTTGATTTAGGGGCTTTTTGGTCACAACGGCAACGGTGGACCCAGGGTTGGTTAGAAGTCGCCTTGAAATATCAGTGCCATTTGCCTTTTTGGCGGAGTCTCGACCCCTGGCAGAGAATCTGTTGGTTGATCATGCTGCTCTATTCCAGCCTCTTCCATGGGATTACGCATCAAGCCTTGGCCTTGATGGTTCACCATTGGTTCTGGCCCAGCGATTTACCCCTCTGGTTTTTGATTTACACCGCCGTGGTGATGAACCTATCGCTGTTCTGTAATCATTTTCAAGCAACGATCGCCAATGGTCGTTCCCTATGGTATCGAGAAGGCTGGTTCTATACCCTTGTTTCCCCATTCTTTTTTGTGGTGAAGCTGTTGATTGTCTTCACATCCCTCCACAATGCCTATCATGGTCGACGCCATTGGGTTGTTACCCGGCGCCAGAAATTCAAAAATCAAGCTCAGGTCAAACCCTCTCCCGTCGGACTGTCAAAATCCCCCTAAAATCAGGTCTCCGGGGAATGCTACAGTGAAGATCCATTGGGCCATCAAAGTTTAACAATTGGAATTGCCATGACCACTGCGAAAAATGTTTTAGGAACGCCCCTCCAACCCTGTGGTACTGATCCCATGACAGGTTTTTATCGAGATGGTTGTTGCACGACGGGAGCTAACGACTTCGGTCGCCATGTGGTCTGTGCGAAGATGACCCCTGCTTTCTTAGAATTCACCAAAAACCAAGGCAATGATCTAAGCACACCCCAGCCTCACTACAATTTCCCTGGTCTCAAGCCAGGCGATCGCTGGTGTCTCTGCGCGGCCCGTTGGCAAGAAGCCTTTGATATGGGTGTTGCGCCCCCTATAATTCTTGAGGCAACCCACGCAAAAGCCTTGGAAATTGTGCGTCTCGAAGATTTACAATGTCATGCTTTAGTCCCATAATCTGCAGCAACGATGGCCAGGAATACCGAGTCATTTTGAGAACCATGATTCTGATCGTCTGGGTAACGGTGGGACGATATTTTCCGGGAAGTCGGCATCTATAATAAACATCAATCTTTCATTTTGTCGCGCTTATATCCGGCACCCTTCCCTCCACCATGAAAATTGCCAAGAACATCACCGAATTAGTAGGAAAAACGCCCCTTGTGCAGTTAAACCGTATCCCTGAACAGGAAAACTGCGTGGCCCAGGTGGTGATCAAATTAGAGGGGATGAACCCGGCCGCCTCCGTTAAAGACCGCATCGGTGTCAACATGATCGAGGCTGCTGAAGCCGCAGGAGAAATTACACCGGGGCAAACAATCCTGGTTGAACCGACCTCAGGGAATACGGGGATTGCCCTGGCGATGGCGGCAGCAGCCAAGGGTTATAAGTTAATCCTGACCATGCCAGAAACCATGAGTATGGAACGACGGGCAATGCTTTTGGCTTATGGTGCACAACTGGAGTTAACCTCTGGGGATGCGGGGATGAGTGCTTGCATTACCCGGGCCCAGGAAATTGTGGATACCCTACCCAATGCCTATATGCTCCAGCAGTTTAATAATTTGGCGAACCCTGACGCCCACCGCAAAACAACGGCCCTGGAAATTTGGGAAGACACCGAGGGCAAGGTCGATATGATCGTTGCGGGGGTAGGTACTGGGGGAACGCTTACTGGCATTGCGGAAGTGCTGAAAAAATATAAACCGGAATGTCAGGCGATCGCCGTTGAACCGGCTAACAGTCCCGTCCTTTCGGGTGGAAAGCCCGGCCCCCACAAAATCCAAGGGATCGGCGCGGGTTTTGTCCCCAGCGTTTTGAACCGAGCCATGATTGATGAAGTGGTAACCGTTACGGACGAAGCAGCCATTAACTTTGGACGCCGTCTCGCCCGGGAAGAAGGCATTTTATCGGGGATTTCCACCGGCGCGGCCCTTTATGCGGGGATTAAAGTCGCCCAGCGCCCAGAAAACAGCGGCAAGCTCATCGTTGTCATCCAACCGAGCTATGGGGAACGTTACCTCAGCACACCCCTCTACCAGGATTTACCGGCCAATGTCATTTACCCTTGATTTTTAAGGCAATAAAAATCCCTCTACACTTTGCAGAAGGTAAAGGGATTCAGGGCAATACGGAAATTTTCAGGAGAAAGAGTTTATCTACTTGATAAACAACATCTCTTGGTAGCTGGGCAGGGGCCAGAAGCTATCGGGGAGTTCATTTTCCAATTGATCCGCGTAGCTACGGACTTCATCCATTAGAGGACGCAGCGTAGTAGCACAATAGGTCATGTGTTCCTCCGTGGACGCAAAATCTTCCTTCGCAAAGGCATTACCGAGGTTTGCCACCGCACCCATCAGACCATTGGCCAAGCTAGAGATGGTTTCAGCACTCGTCTTCTCTAGGGAGATTCCTAGACCACCAAGGGCATTGATTGTTCCAGACAGTTGCGCGAGGTATTCCACTGCAGCGGGGTAAACCATGGTTTTCGCCATATTGAGGACGAGTTTGGTTTCCACCTCGATGGATTTGATGTACTGCTCAGCGTAAACCTCAAAGCGGCTTTCGAGCTCGATGGGGGTCAGAACCTTGAGCTTGTCAAATAAGGCGACCACTTCATCTTCCTTGAGGACAGGTAGGGCATCGGCAGTGGTGGGCAGATTCCGGAGACCCCGTTCTTCGACAGCTTCACGGTGCCATTCTTCGGAATAGCCATTGCCGCCAAAAATCACGGCGCCATGGTCGATCATGATTTCCTTGAGGACGGTGAGGATCGCTTCGTTCATCTCGAGACCCTTCGCCAGTTCGCTCTCAAGGCGATCGCCAATCCAGCCGAGGGAGTCGGCGAGGATTGTATTCAGTGCGACCAAAGGCCCGGACACCGATTGGCTCGAACCCACAGCCCGGAATTCAAAGCGGTTTCCGGTGAAAGCAAAGGGAGAAGTCCGGTTGCGATCGCCTGCGTCTTTGGTCAGTTCAGGCAGTACTGCCACACCAAGGTCCATTACCCCTTTCTTCTTGGATTCTGCGATGGAACCATTCTTGATTTGTTCAAAAACCTCTTCCAACTGGGAACCGAGGTAGACAGACATAATCGCTGGGGGGGCTTCGTTTGCACCGAGACGGTGGTCATTACTTGCATTAGCAATTACTGCCCGCATCAAAGGCCCAAACTTGTGGACGCCACGGATCACAGCCCCACAGAAAACCAAGAACTGAGCGTTGTCATGGGGAGAATCGCCGGGATCCAAAAGGTTGCCTTGAGTCGCATTGCCCACAGACCAGTTTACGTGCTTACCAGAGCCATTGATTCCCGCAAAGGGTTTTTCATGGAGCAGACACATAAAGCCATGCTTCTTCGCCGTGGTCTTCAGGGTCGTCATGATCAGCTGCTGGTGGTCACTAGCAACGTTGGCCGCTTCAAACACAGGGGCAATTTCAAACTGACCCGGGGCAACTTCATTGTGGCGAGTTTTCGCCGGGATGCCGAGCTTATACAGTTGCGCTTCCACATCCTGCATAAAGATTTGTACCCGTTCAGGGATTGCCCCAAAGTAGTGATCATCAAATTCCTGACCCTTGGCCGGAGACTTACCAAATAGAGTACGACCTGCCAAGAGTAAATCGGGACGTTGGTGGGCAAAGTTAGAGTCAACGAGGAAATATTCCTGTTCAGCCCCACAACTGGAGTTTACCCGCGCAATTTCTGTATGACCCAGGAGACGCAGCACTTTTTGGGCCGCTTTGTTCATCGCATCAATGGAACGGAGCAAGGGCACTTTTTTATCCAGTGCTTCCCCAGTCCAGGAGACAAACACCGTAGGAATACAGAGGGTAGAACCGTTGTCCGTTTCCATGATGTAGGCCGGACTGGTGACATCCCAAGCGGTATAACCACGAGCCTCAAAGGTATCCCGGATGCCACCGTTAGGGAAGGAAGAACCATCGGGTTCCCCTTGTACCAGCACCTTGCCAGAAAATTCAGAGATGACCTTGCCATCACTTTGTACGGAAACAAAACCATCGTGTTTTTCCGCAGTCAAGTTGGTCATCGGGTAAAAGACGTGGGCATAGTAAAGGGCCCCTTTCGCCATGGCCCAATCACGCATCGCAGTGGCTACAGCATCAGCGATAGACGGATCAAGCTTTTCACCGGACGTGATGGTGTTCTTGATGGACTTAAAAACAGACTTGGGCAGGCTGGCCTGCATTTTGCTCAGATCAAAGACATTAGTTGCCCAAACTTCATCTAACTTGATGGGCGGCGCACACTTGATCGGGGTGCGATTAGTGATTTGCTGAATCGCGTGAACACGGGCGGCGTTTCCAGTCATAGGTTTTTCCGTAGATCTAACCGCACCATACTACCCAAGGCTAATCCTAAAAACAGATAAGATCTATACAGAAATCGAATTCACTTTTGTTTTTTTCATCTGCCCTTAGCGGGATTTTTCCAAGCCCAGTGCCAACGAATGATCAACTTCTCCAATTCTACCCAAACAAAGAGGAGGGTACTAACCCCCAAACAGATGAGGAGCTGTTGGCCGGAAAGTCGTTGGGTATTGAAAAAAGACCGTAGGGGTTCGACATAGATCAGCATTAGTTGCAGGATCGTAGTGACGATGACGGCGATGGGGAGATAGGGATTTCGTAGGGGGTTGCTGGTAAAGGTGAATTGGGTACGGGAACGGACGGCGATCGCGTGGCCCATTTGGGAAAGGCAAAGGGTGGTAAATACCATCGTTTTCCAGACCTCGGGATATTCCCCATAGCTGTAGTTCATGAGAGCAATACTGATCACTGAAAAAATCAGGCCAATGCGGATAATGTAAGACCCTAAACCCCGGGCAAAAATACTTTCTTGGGGGTTAAAAGGTCGATGTTGCATGACATCCGGCTCGGCGGGCTCCAGGGCCAGGGCCAGGGCCGGTAACCCATCGGTGACCAGGTTCATCCAAAGAATTTGCAAAGGGATGAGGGGTACTTCGGACAGTCCCATCAGGGGAGCAGAGGCAATGGTGATCACTTCGCCGATGTTACTGCCGAGGATGTATTGGATAAAGTGACGGATATTGGTGTAGACGACTCGACCTTCTTCGGTGGCGGCGACAATGGTGGCGAAATTATCATCGAGGAGCACCATATCGCTGGCTTCTTTACTGACATCGGTGCCGGTAATTCCCATGGCGATACCAATATCTGCTTGCTTCAAAGCTGGGGCATCGTTGACGCCATCCCCGGTCATGGCGACAAACTTACCGCGACGCTGTAGAGCTTGCACAATGCGTAACTTGTGTTCTGGGGCGACTCGGGCGTAGATACTGACCTCTTCAACGATCGCCTCTAGGTCAGCCTGGGACAGTTTACTAAGTTCAACTCCTGTAAGGGCTTTGACATCCCCGGTGGTAATCCCCAGCTGTTTGGCGATCGCCTTTGCCGTAAGTTGGTGATCCCCCGTAATCATTACCGGACGAATTCCCGCCGCCCGACATTTTGCCACCGCGTCTCTCACCTCCGGCCGGGGGGCATCCATCATCCCGATCAGTCCGAGCCAGATCATCTCCTGTTCCGCCTCAGATTCTCCATCCGTCGCGGGAATGTCCCCAAGATACCGCTGGGCAACTCCCAGCACCCGTAACCCTGCCTGGGCCATTTCGTTATTGCGTCGCAGAGTTGCCTCCCGGTGTGTGACTTCGAGGGGCATCACCCCAGTCGCTGTCTGATACTTTTGGCAGCGCTCTAGCACTACCTCCGGAGAACCTTTACAACAGAGCAGATGGGGGGCGGGAACGACCATATCAGCCACCTCCGGAACAGCACAAATTACACTCATCCGTTTTCGTTCCGAGGAAAACGGAAATTCCCCCAACCGGGGCCATTCCTGCTGGAGGGTTTCCGCAAAGAAGTGACCCTTTCCCGCCAAGCTCAACAATGCTCCTTCCGTAGGATCGCCGATAATCTGCCAATTCGGCCCCTCTTGATTTAATACCGCATCATTACAAAGGACACAAGCGCGCAATAGCTGCAGGAGTTCTGGGTGAGATTCTGGGTCAACAGTTCCAGCTTCTAGAAGCAAGTTTTCAATTGGTGTATAACCTTCTCTGAAGTTAGAAGTACCAATCGTTTTGATTTCTCCTACCAGGAGAAAATCCCCAATTGGTGCATAGCCTTCTCCTGTCACCTGGAAGGAGTGATCCGGTAGCTCTAAACGCTGTACCACCATTTTATTTTGGGTGAGGGTACCGGTTTTATCGGAACAGATTGTATCGACGGAGCCGAGGGTTTCCACGGCGGGTAGTTTACGGATCAAAGCCTGGCGTTTCACCATGCGTTGGGTCCCAATGGCGAGGGTTACAGTAATCACCGCGGGTAAACCTTCGGGTACCACCGCAACAGCCATACTCAAAGAAACTTCTACCAAATCTTTAATACGGCTGAAATTGCCCACTTGGAGACTGCCGAAAATCACAACCAGCATGACCAGGATTAGGGAGCCAGTGACCAAGATTTTGCCGAGTTGGGCCATCCGCTTTTGGAGGGGGGTTTGTCCACTTTCGACGTTTTGTAACATCTGGGCGATTTTCCCGAGTTCTGTGGTCATCCCTGTCGCCGTTATGAGTACCTTGCCCCGCCCTTGAAGTACTTCCGTACCGGAAAATAGCATATTTAGGCGATCGCCTAGGGGAGTTTCAAGGGGTAAGCCAGCGGGACAGAACTGTTTTGTGACGGGATTTGCTTCCCCGGTGAGGGCGGATTCGCGGACCTGGAGATTTGCCGCCTCTAGCACAAGACCGTCTGCACTGAGTTGGGAGCCTGCCTCGACGAACATTAAATCCCCGGGCACCAGCTGGGCTGCCTTAATTTCTAAAAACTGCCCCCCCCGACAAACCCGTACCTGGGGCGAAGACATTTTCTTTAGGGCAGCCAGGGCTTTTTCGGCTCGACTTTCTTGCATAAACCCTAAAAATCCATTGAGAACCACAATGGCCATAATGGCGATCGTATCTTTGAAAGGTACTGTCCCCGGTGCCAGTTCCCCAGACTGCAGTTCCGCAAAGTCAATCAAGCCAGAAATCAGGGCAACTACAATCAACATGATCAGCATAATGTTTTTAAACTGATCCAGAAAAATTTCCCAATTATTTCGGCCTCGTCCCCCTTCAATTTCATTCGGCCCATAGCACTCTAACCGTTGTGCCACTTCCTCAGGACTTAAACCCCGTTGGTCATCTCCCTGGAGGGTCTCAAGAACCTGGGCGATCGCCTCATGGTACCGGGGGAGTGTGGTATCGGCGAAGGAAGTTGTCCCGTGGAAATCAGTCACAATCGAAATCCTAAAAATACAATCAAATACTATTCCTAATCATAAAGATTATCACCCTTTTTTTTCGTCCGCATAGCCTATTTCCTGGCAAAAACCATAAAAATTTGTTACGCTATTAGTGATAGCTAGTTTCTGACAAAAATCAAACAAAATGTAACGCTCTCTTTGCTTAGAAAGCTAGGTGCATAAAGTTGTGAAATAATAAGAATAAAAGCAAGTAGGTTTTGCAGGATTCAAAAAGTGATAGCCAAACCTAGGGACAATAATTAACCAAATGGTAAAAGCTAGGTAATACGAACTCACTAAGACCTACCCCTGAGCGCTAACTATAGAAGCAGAAAACGTCAGGATCTGGCTCGGCTTGATGCAGAATTGGCAGGAGGAAAAAATATGAAACGTCTATTACTAGCCCTCGCAACCCTAACACTGTTGTCGGCGATCGCCAAACCCGCCCAAGGGGAAAACCCAGACCATGTAAAACGTCTGCTAGAAACTGGTGCTTGCCAAGGTTGCAACCTGATTGGTGCTGATTTGCGGGAAGCCCACCTGATTGGGGCAGATCTGCGGGATGCTAACCTCAGCTATGCGAACTTAACCGATGCTAACCTAGAAGGGGCCGACCTCACCGGGGCTAATCTCTCAGGGGCTGACTTCAGCAATGTCTTTCTTACCAATGCCGTCTTGGATGATGCCCGGATTAGTCGAGTAAATTTCACTGCAGCACGGATGTATGATACCCATGTTTACGGTGCTGTGATAGAAGATTTAACCCTGACCGACGCGGAACTTTTTAATACGAATATCAGCGTTGGGGGTAGCTACGAAGACTTTGAATTACCGAACCAATATTAGTGAGTCAGGGGAAGAGAATCTGCTATTGTCCTTTCAAGGCTGATTTGTGAAAGGGACTGTGGCAACCTCTAAAAGATTTTCTGATAAATTCTCCTATAAAGATTTTTATCTACTCGGTATTTGGGTGGGGCTCGGGGCATTATTGCGCTTTGTCAATCTCACCCTTAAATCCGTTTGGGGTGATGAGTGGGCTACCTTAGTCTTTAGCCTTGGCCATGGTTTTCGAGATATCCCCTTAGATCAGTTGATTTCCACTGAGGTTCTTCTGGCGCCCCTCCGCTACGAACCGGGCACTAGCCTTGCCACTGTCAGCAAGATGCTCCTGACGGAAAGTAATCATCCCCCCCTGTACTACTGGCTGACTCACCTCTGGCTTGATTTATGGAGTATAGACGGAGAATTCATCAGCATTTTTGTGGGGCGATCGCCAGCGGCTTTTTTTGGAGTGTTGTTAATTCCGCTGACTTTTGGGGTGAGTTGGTGGGTAACAAAAAATAGATGGGCTGCCCATGGTGGGGCGATCGCCATGGCCCTTTCTCCTTACGCCTTGTACCTATCCCAAGAGGCGCGGCATTACACCCTTGCCATGGTTTGGATGACTGTCTCCTATGGCTGCCTCACTAAAATTCTTCAAGCCCAACAGCAGAAAAAACGAGCTCCTTTTTATGTTTATCTGAGTTGGCTAATGGTAAATATGTTAGGGGTAGCTAGCCATTATTTTATGGTGTTCTCCCTATGCGCTGAAGCTTTAGTTTTGTTTTTTTTCTATGTCCGAGATATAAGAAAATACTGGCACAAAAGAACATCCTGGAAATGTTTTTTCCCCTCCTATTGGCGCTGGAATATCCCCTGGGTGATCGCCTCGATGGTTGTGACAATTATTCTGCTAAACCATTGGCAAAGTGATAACAATGCGGAACTCACCTCCTGGCTCAATCAAGATTATGGTTGGAGTTTTGATAATTTGTTACCTCCATTACGTTCTCTAGGTTGGGCTTTAGGGATGATTTTTATGTTGCCCGTTGAGGCAGATCAAGCAGGGATCGTCATTCTCGCGGCATTTTTTTTGGTATTGCTTCTTATTTGGTTTATTCCCAAAATTTTATTTTCCTTGAAGCAAATCTGGCAACAATTAGAGATTAGAATATTTTCGGGCATTGTCCTCGCAAATCTAGCTACCATTCTAGGGACAACCTATGTTTTAAAGCTGGATATCACTCTGGCTCCCCGTTATCACTTTACCTATTTCCCTGGATTGGCAATTCTCTTGGGAATGCTTCTATCTCATCTGTGGGGAAATCCTTATTTAAAAAATATTTTACCCCCTAAAAATCAACGAATTACTGTCTTGATTATTGTGGTTTTAATGGGATTCAGCAGCTTATTTGTGAATATTGATTTGGCCTATCGTAAACCGGAAAATAATCAGGCGATCGCCCACATTCTGCAACAAAATCTCGACTGGAAGTATCCGCAGATTTTCGCCACCCACTACTATGAACTGGGGGTTGTCCGTACCCAGATGGGTTTGGCCTGGGCCCTGCATCAATGGGATCCAGCCCTGCAGCCTCAATTTCTAATCCTCGACAACTTCTTTAAGCAGAACACCGCTGACAAAGTATTGGCAGAAACCGTTTCCCAACTGACGGAGCGTACTCAAGTTTTAATGTTCAATACCCACTTTGCGCCGCCTGAATCAGTCTGCACATTTCAAGCAGAAGTAGGGCATCGGGTGACGGGTTATAGTTACCGTCTATATCTTTGCGATCCCTCGCTTAAGTAAGCATAATTCCAGCCATCAAAAAAGAGGCTCACTTGAGTGCAAGCCCCTGCTAATGATTTATTTAGCTAATTTGAAAAAATTTAACTATGCTGCAGCGGCAAAGTTGGCAGCAACGAAGTCCCAGTTCACTAGGTTAGTGAGGAAGGTGTTGATATAGTCGGGACGGCGGTTTTGGTAATCGATGTAGTAGGCGTGCTCCCAGACATCCATGGTAAGGAGGGGCACTTGGCCTTCGGTCATGGGATTACCAGCGTTACCAGTCTTCGTGACCTTGAGGGTGCCATTGTCGAGAACAAGCCAGGCCCAACCGCTACCGAACTGGGTTGCGCCAGCAGCTTTGAAGGCTTCAACAAATTTTTCAAAGCTACCGAAGTCTGCATTAATTTTGTCAGCGAGGGCGCCAGTGGGTTGACCACCGCCACCGGACTTCATGCAATTCCAGTAGAAGCTGTGGTTCCAAGCTTGGGCAGCGTTATTGAATAAACCGGCTTTGGCGGGATCGGCGGCAACTTCTTTGATTACGTCTTCGATACTTTTGTTGTCCATGTCGGTGCCAGCAACTGCGTTGTTGTAGTTGTTGACATAGGCAGCATGGTGTTTATCGTGGTGGAATTCTAAAGTGCTCTTAGAAATGTGGGGTTCGAGTGCAGTGTAATCGTAAGGGAGTGCAGGAAGTTCGTATCCCATGGTGGTGTTTTCCTCGTTGGAGTGTGCAGGGTGTTTCAGATTGTTCCTATCTCAGGAAGATTCTGAAGTGAGAGTTGTTCATAGAACTTATTGGTTAGGATCTTAGCACGAAGATTTCCCTCCCTAGGGTAGAGACATCCGCACTCCACAGACCTAAAGGCGATCGCCTTTTTCGCTTTTACCAATGACCCAATGACTCAAAAGTAAAAAACTCCCAGGCGTTTAGATCCAGGAGCTTCTGTCTTTTTTTGTAGCTATTTGTTTCTAAAGTTTTATGGAGATAACCGGACTCGAACCGGTGACCCCTTGCATGCCATGCAAGTGCTCTACCAACTGAGCTATACCCCCTTAGGCACGAATATTATATTGCCTTAACTATTTTGGGGTTGTCAAGCTTTGGGCAGAAAATTTACAGCATCCTTAAACGGTTTCTGCTTGGGCTTCCGTTAGGACATGGTTTTGGGTGATCTCGACATAGATGTGTTCTAGTTGAATGCTTTGTCGGGCAATGGAATCGAGGGAAATCCCCTGGAAAACCGCCAAGATTTCTGAGAGTTCGAGGGCTTCGGGCAACCAAAAGGCAAGATCGCCACCATAATTCCGTTGGGTAAATCCTGCGGCAGTCCCTTTGGCGATCGCCCCTGGGATATCTGACGTTTGGATCAGCACAACTTCCTTCGCGGGAATCCGTTGGCGCAGTTCCGAGAGCGTTCCTTCAGCGATAATTTGTCCCCCCTTGAGAATACCGATCCGTTGGCAGAGGCGCTGGGCTTCGTCGAGGAGGTGGGTGGTGAGTAAAATCGTCATCCCTTCGTCCCGTAGCCGTTGGATCAGTTGCCAAATTTCGTAGCGGGTTTCAATGTCCAGCCCCGTGGTGGGTTCATCCAAAATGAGCAATTGGGGACGGTGCATCAGGGCCACTGCAATGTTCATTCGTCGCTGCATGCCGCCGCTCAGGGTTTCCACGGGAGCACCATGGCGATCACCTAAACCCACAGCTTCTAAACAGGCCTTAACCTGGGTTTCACAATCCTTTTTAGATAGCCCATAAATACGGCCATAGAATCGGAGATTTTCCGCACAACTGAGGGTTTTGTAGAGGAGGTTTTCCTGGGGCGCGACGCCGATAATTTTTTTTGTCGCTTCGGAAACAGCTTGCTGGGCAATTTGGATCGAACCGCTGTCAGCTCGCAGTAGGTTACACAAAATATTGATCGTTGTGGTTTTGCCGGCCCCATTGGGCCCCAGAAGACCATAAATTTCACCGGGTTGGATCTGGAGATTGAGTCCCCGCAAGACCTGCCGTTGACCATAGGCTTTTTTGAGCTGACAAATTTTGAGCATGAATAGGCTTGCCTCGTTCCCTGAATAACCTGAGTTTAGCCCTGTTCTGGAATGCCGAGGGTGGTGAGGTACAAAACTGCCTCATCTGCGGGGATGCCCAGGACTTCATTCACCTGATCATCGAAGAAGCCCGCAATGCCGCTGACCCCTAAACCCAGTTGAATTGCCGCGAGGTTGAGCCTTTGCCCCAGTTGACCCGCATCCATGTGTAGATACCGATAAGCGCGATCGCCATAGCGACTGACCGCCGAAGCCAAATCCGCCGTATGAAAGACCACTGCCGCCGCATCTCGACCCAAATCTTGACCCAAGCAGAGGTAATGCAACTCCTCCCGGAAGTTTTTAAAGCGAATTTGCCGCAACTCCTGGGCCTTGGGGGCGTAGTAATAGCAACCGGTTTCTAGCCCTTCCACCCCGGAAACAGCCACGAAGGTTTCAATCAAACTCAAATCGAAATAATCCGGATCTGCTAAAAACCCCTGATCTTGGTATGCCTCTGGGTGATAGGTGAAGTGGAGCAGTAGTTTTAGCTCTTCCCGGGTAAGCTCTTCGCCGGTATAGGTGCGGGTAGAACGCCGTTTCAGCAGGGTATCTTCTAAATCTTCTTGGTTTGCCCCCCAGTCAATGCGATCGCCTGCTTGATTTTCCCCTGTGGGATCCGCGAGAGAAATCTTTAAACCAAAGGGAAAATTATATTTATCTTCCAGAACATCCGGTTGGTGGGGCGGCACAGCGGCTTTCCCTTGGATCATAGAAGCCTGGTGCAGAGCCTGGAGCAATTCCCCTTCGGCAAAATCGGGATAATCCAAATTTACCGGGGAAGGGAGGGCCGTTTGTCCCTGGCTCGGGGTTTGGGGTTGGAAATTCAACGCGAGCACACTGGTCACTGCTTCCGTTTCACCGTCGAGGTAAAGCAATTGATTCATCAAGCGATCGCAAAAGCCACCGATCAAATGGGGACGGAATCCCTGGGGGGTGGCGGCGAGGTTAATATTGCCCAACAGATGGCCTGTATCTAGGAAAATACGACGGTAGGCTCGGTCTTCATAGCGCCAGGCCGACCGATAAAAAATAGCCGTGGTAACGAGGGCGAGTTGGGTTTTTTCGAGGGCAGGATGTCGGAAACAAGCCTCTTGGAGGTTTACCCAGCAGTGATTGTCCCAAAAGCGTCGGAGGCTATGGGTCTGGGGTTCATAGTGGTACAGGCCAGCCGGTAATAACTCCGTGCCCCGGGAAATCAAATACAATTCCGCCGGATATAACCCCCCTGCCGAAGGTGCGGTTCTGAGATAAATAAACTCTCCGCCGAAGGTCGGAATTTTCGCCGTTAACCCATAGCTCAGCAATAGAAAGTAGGAGAGGTTCTCCCAGGCCGGTTGATTTTTGTCAAGCTCGAGGTAGGGCTTGAGATCGTAACTGGTACCGATTTTGTAGTTTTTGAAGGGACTCGGCTGCTGGGCCCAATCTAGGGCTTTCCCCCGTTGGGAGAGGGTTTCTGGGTCGTACTTCGTACGCTGGTGATAATAAGCTGAGAGGGGAAGGGATCGGCTCATTTTTTCCCGAAATCAAGAAAACGCTTCCATTATCCCCCTGGATTTCCCCCTAATGGAAACTTTTTTGGCGGCGATCGCTTCTTTGGTTAGCATGAAAGGCAAGGCGATCGCCCTTTAAATTTTTCCTAATTTACGAGCCTGATTAAGTCATGAAAATCGTTGCGTTACGATCGATGCTCCTCCTCAGCCTGTTCGGTGGTGGCAGTATTTTCTTCTTTGCTCCCCCTAGCCCCGCCCAAGGGAACCTGATCATTGCCTTTGGCCTCAACCAAGCAAAAAACCTCGCCCGCCAAGCCGCCGAAGATGCCAATGGGGGCCTGGGCCAATACCGCGCTGAACCGTCGATGCACGGAGACCCGCTGGCTTCCCCCTATGTGGACAATGGCGATGGCAGCTACACCTTCACCTTCCGGGGTAGACGTCCCGAGTCCATGGATTACACCTACGAAACCGTTGTCACTGTTTCCGCTGAGGGCATCGCTACCATTGAGTACAACGGCGATATTCGTTCTGAAAGCTTTAACAACACCACCATTACCCCAGCAAGCCTTGATCTCAACCAAGCGAAAAACCTTGCCCGTCAAGCTGCCGAACGGGAAAACGGTGGTTTAAGCAATTATCGAGCGGAACCCGCCATGCACGGTCTCGCGGAAGAGTCCCCCTACGTGAACAATAGCGATGGCAGTTACACTTTCACCTTCAAAGGTCGTCGGCCTGAATCCTTCGACTACACCTACGAAACGGAAGTCAAAATCCTCGCCGATGGCACCCCCCAAATCCTTTACAACGGGGCCATACGCACGGAAAACGCAACCATTGAGACTGGTGCGAATACCATTGACCTCAACCAAGCAAAAAACCTCGCCCGCCAAGCTGCCGAACAAGCCAATGGGGGCCTGAGTAACTATCGGGCGGAACCGGCCATGCATGGCAATCCCAATGAATCTCCCTATGTGCTGAATGCGGATGGGAGTTACACCTTCACCTTCCAAGGCAGACGCCCCAGTTCCTTTGATTACAGCATCGAAAGTGTGGTGACGGTTACCCCAGATGGTACTGTCACCATCAATTCCAACACGAGTATGTAAGTTAACGAAAATTTTTCCGCAGTTTTGCCCATAATTAGTCATCCAGGCGAGCCTCAACCGAAAGAGATAGTCTCGCTTTTTATTTGTGCCATATCCCAGGGAAAAATTGCTTACAATCTGTAACGCTCCAGTATTTACTAAGATTGCCCTAGTTATGACGACGGTTAGCCCCATTCCCCTGCTCCAGGATTCTGAGCGATTGCAACAACGGCTCAAAGAAATTCCGGCGGAACCAGGGGTTTATTTTATGCACGGTCGTCAGGGGGATATTCTCTACATCGGCAAGTCGAAAACCCTACGAAATCGGGTGCGGTCCTACTTTCGGGATACTCGTTTGCATTCCCCCCGCATCGAAATGATGGTGCAGCAGGTGGCGGACATTGAATTTATTGTCACGGATACGGAAGCGGAAGCTTTGGCCCTAGAAGCAAACCTGATTAAGCAGCATCAACCCTATTACAACGTACTGCTCAAGGATGACAAAAAATATCCCTATGTGTGCATTACCTGGTCGGAGGATTATCCCCGCTTTTTTATTACCCGCAAACGCCATGTCGGCAATAAAGGCGATCGCTATTATGGCCCCTATGTGGACACGCGGTTACTGCGGCACACCCTGGGCTTGATGAAACGGATTTTTCCGCTCCGGCAACGGCGACAACCATTATTCAAAAACCGCCCCTGTTTGAACTATGATATCGGGCGCTGTCCGGGGGTTTGTCAGCAGTTAGTTTCCCCCCAGGAGTATCGGCAAACGGTACAGAAGGTGGCGATGGTCTTCCAGGGGCGCAGTGGGGAATTAATTGAAAGCCTGATGGATCAAATGAATCAGGCTGCGGAAAATTTACAGTTTGAAAAGGCTGCCCAAATCCGTGATCAAATCAAGGCAATTAGTGCCCTCAATGCCGACCAGAAAGTGAGTTTACCCGATGATCGAATTTCCCGGGATGCGATCGCCTTAGCGGCTGATAACCGTCACTGTGCAATTCAACTTTTTCAGGTGCGGGCGGGGCGTTTAGTGGGAAGATTAGGCTTTTTTACCTCCCTGCCAGAAAATTTGGGGCCAGATTTAACGGTAGAGTACGGCAAAATTCTTCAGCATGTCTTGGAAACCCATTATGCCAACGTGGACGGGGTGGAAATTCCGGCGGAAATCTTGGTGCAATATCCCCTCCGAGATCAAGAATGGCTTGAAACGTTCTTAGGCGATCGCCGGGGCAGCAGGGTGCAAATCCTCCAACCCCAACGGCAACTGAAGGCAGAGCTGATTGCGATGGTAGAACGCAATGCCCAATATGAACTAAGCCGTACCCAACGCACCGCCACCCAGAATTTAGCGGCCCTCGAAGATTTAGCCAGTTTATTGGATTTACCGGAGCTACCCAAACGCATCGAAGGTTATGACATTTCCCATATCCAGGGGTCGAATGCGGTGGCCTCCCAGGTGGTTTTTATCGACGGTATCCCTGCAAAACAAGATTATCGCCACTACAAAATTAAGAATCCTGACATTCACATTGGCCACTCCGATGACTTTGCCAGCATGGCCGAAATTATGCGACGGCGCTTTAAAAAAGGTTTGGAAAAAGACTGCCCCGATTTGATTATGATTGACGGTGGCAAGGGCCAGCTGTCAGCGGTGATGGAGGTTTTAGAGGAACTGAACCTCGCCGATAAGTTAAATGTGATTAGCCTCGCGAAAAAACAAGAACAGGTTTACCTGCCCTACGAATCTAACCCGATTGACAGCAACAAAGAACAGCCCGGTATTCAACTCCTCCGCCGGGTGCGGGATGAGGCCCACCGCTTTGCGGTCAGTTTCCACCGGCAGCAACGTCTCAAATCCAGCAGGCGATCGCAATTGGATGACATCCCTGGTTTAGGCCACCACCGCAAAAAACAACTCCTCGCCCATTTCCACTCCCTCGACTATCTCCGGGAAGCGAAACCCAAGCAAATCGCGGAAGTCAAAGGGATCGGCCCACGTCTTGCGGAAGAGATTTACAATTATTTTCACCCTACGGCAACTGCGGAATAAATTTGTTTTACGACCTCAGCTAATCGTTCCATGGCCGTTTCGATTTCACTGTCCGTGGCGGTCAAACTAATGCGGAGACATTGTTGCTTGTGGGGCCAATCTTCCCGGAGACCAGGGAAAAAGGGACTGCCAGGCACGGCAATGACACCCACTGCTTTTAATTCTTGGTAGAGCTCCCAGTCAGTCATGGGCAGTTCATCAAACCACAACCAAGCAAAAATCGCCCCTTCCCCCCGGTGCAGATACCAGGGCACATCTTGAGGCATGGCGCGGTCTAAGGCGGCTTCGAGGATTTGGATTTTGTTTTGGTAGTAAGGCCGAATCACCGTTTCAGCAAGATTTGCCAAGGCCCCCGATTGAATCGCCCGGGCGGCGATCGCCTGACCATAGCGGGAAGAGTGAATACAAGCATTGGTTAAAAACGCCTGTAATACGCCAATAAAACGCGGTTCACCGATAGCAATGCCCACCCGTTCCCCAGGTAGTCCAGCTTTAGAGAGGCTCAGGCAGTGGATCACATTGCCGCCAAAGAGGGGTTTCATGTCTGTGAAATTTAGAGCCGGGAAGGGAGGCGCATAGGCTGAATCAATGAATACTGGCACATCATGGACAGCCGCTAAATCAGCTATTTTTTCCGCTTCCTCATCGCTGAGGACGTTCCCTGTTGGGTTGCAGGGGCGTGAAAAGATTACACATCCGGTTTTTTCATCGATATTAAGCTGACTGAAATCAGGCCGATATTTAAAGCGGTGGTTGTCCTGGTCAATATCGAGACTGGGTTTAAAGGCACGGACAGCCTCTGGGTATAAACTAACGCCTCCATAGCCGGTATAGTCAGGGCTCAGGGGCAGCACAATGGATTTGAGTTGGCCGGCATCATCGTAACCCCCGAAAGCATTGGCGGCGAGGAAATACAGGGATTGGGAGCCGGGGGTGATCAGGATATTTTCGCTGGTTAAGTTCAGGCCATAACGCTGGTTAAAATCTTTGGCGATCGCCTCAATGAGGGGTTCATAGCCCTGGGATGAGCCATAGCGACAAACCACTTCTCCATATTCCGGACTGTTCAGGAGATCCTGGGTGCAATCGCGCCAGAGCTGTTCCACTGCGGGAATAATCACTGGGTTGCCTGCACTGAGGTTAATAAAATCTTGGCCTGCCCCTGCCTTTAGGGTATCGATGATGTCTTTCATAATTGCCCGCACGCCGGTTAAACGCGACATCTGCGTCCCAAATTTCGATAACAGAGGTGCCTGAGACATTGTTATTTAAGTGGCCTGAAAATTGAACTTTTTCATCTTACCGTTTCTGCGAAATTCTTCAGGGTTTTTGATACAAGACATCAAAATTTTCCGGTGACCCAGTGAAGAAGTTTTCTGGTTCCAGATTGCCCATCAATGGCTGGAGGCTCGCTGTCAGCCTTCCCACAGGATAGGTCGGGTTTAGGATAGCATTTGGCGATCGCCCCATGTTCAAAAAAGCAGCCTGGTGAGTCAGGGTCGTTGCTTCAGCAGAACTAGAGGCTTGGGGTAGGCGACTGAGGAACCGTTCTAATTCCGGGGCAATGGTATCGGTTAGGCGAAATTTAAACGCGCCCCGGGAGAGGGATTGCACATAGGCCCCCGTGAGAAAGGGCTGATAATTTTGCCCATTGCTTTGGCGGCGGGCCAGAAAACTGAGGCTCACCCCCCGCACCAGCCGGCGCACCGGTTCGGCAGCATCCCCCATCACTTCTGGAACCAGGGTACTCTGGGCGAGGGCACTGTCCCGATTACTGGCATCTGTTACGCTCATGTGGGTTGCTCCATCGGCCACCACCAGATATTTTTCGCCCCCCAGTTGCTGAAAGGGTTTTAATTGGTGGGCCAGGCTTGGGGTCACGGTATCTTTGGTACTAGCAACAATCAAAGTCGGAATTTTGATCTGCGCTAAACCTTGCTTTCCAAAAATTTGATCACTGAGGGGATTAAGGGCGATCGCCTGTTTGACCCGTTCATCCCGTAAATTGAGTTGGTCATAGGGTAGTTTTGCTGCCGCACATTGGAGCCAGTCCCCCGGTGCTCTGGTTAAGGGGGTTGCCCGTTGGCAGTGGGCACGGATAGCAATAGGGTCGATAATTCCTCCGGCGATCGCCAAGGCCGTATAGCCCCCAAAGGAGTGACCAATCACCGTTACATTGTCCGTGGCAAAGCGGGTTGTGAGGGTTTGCTCCTTGTTAAAACGTTCCAGTTGATCCAGCACAAATTGGATATCCTTGGGGCGATCCACAAATTCCGTGGCGGGCAACAGAGTATCGAGATTTAAACCTGGGTTCAAGAGAGACTGAATATTACTCCCAGGGTGGTCGAGGGTAACGACGGTATACCCATAGGAGGCCAAATGTACCGCCAAATAATCCAAAAAATGACGGTTTGCCGCGAAGCCGTGGGACAAAATCACCAACTGGGATTGGGGCTGGGGACTATCAAAGATATCGATGGGAATAGTGCGATCGCGCTTGGTATCCTGGAGAACTAAGCTCTGCCGCCGCACTGTCTGGGGGCCTGGGGCCGTGGGGTCGAGACTAGACCGCTGAAAGATTTGAGGGTCAGTGCTTTCAAGGGCCGTACTCACCCGGGGCGCTAGGAGTTGATTTTGCAGGTTCGGTAAATTTAGCTGTAGTAGTAAGCCTGCTACCGCCGTTAGATCAATGGTCAGTTCCTGTTTTGGATAGGCCTGTAAAAGGTTCAAGGCACTGATTTCTACCCCCTGGCCCAATACCAGATTCACCGTTGCCTGGAGATCCTGGACAGAGGTGCCTGGAAGGGCTGTTTGGATTTGTTCTAAAATCTGTTTCCCCGTGGGCGATCGCCATAGTTGATCAAAAAATTGATTGGCCATTTCCGGTTCGATTTCCAGGCGGCGTTGGAGAAATTTCTGTAGATCCCTATCCAAAAACATCCCATAGGGCCGGAGACTGCGGGGCACTTGACCGGTTTCGACAAAAGTTTCTAACTCCCGTAATTCCAGGGTTTGTTGGATGGGCCCGAATTTTAACCGGAGGGTCTCCGCGGCGATCGCCCTTTGGCCTATTCCCGATCCCACACTCAGAAGGCTAACGACACCCCAGAACATTAAATTTCGCCACTGCTTTTGCATACCCACCTAGATTTAGCGAACATTCCTAAAACTTGCCTGACTCGCCATTGTCCCAGAAGTTCCCAAAACAAAACCACCCCTCATCAAGAGCAGGTGGCCAACGAAAAAAATTAATTAGAGCGATTTGCGCACCTACACCGCAGAGCCAACGCCCGCATAGGCACCATAGAAAAAGATACCGACAACCGCAATTACGCCCATACCAGCAATAACTGCAACGATCCAAAGTGGGATTTTTCCACCTTCAGACATAGGAACAACCTCCGAAAAAAACAAATAAAAAATCTAGAAAAGGGCTGCCAGCTTAGTTAAAGAAGTAGCTGGAAAACAGAATACCGAGGACAGCAACCAAGAGTAAACCGAGATACAGAGAAGTCCGGTTTAGCTCCACAGGCTGGCGGTTAGGGTTTTGCTTTCTTTCCATCGGAAGCTCCTAGCGTTGAATAAACTGCATAGCGGCGATCGCCCCAAGGAAGAAAACCGAGGGAACAGCCAGGGTGTGCACCGCCAACCAACGGACGGTAAAAATCGGATAAGAAACAGGTTGGTTAGGACCGCTTGTCATAATACAAAACCTTCTAGTAAATACAGCAGGGAAATAAAGGAGTTAGTTACCGAACTCAGTAATTTGATCAACTGCCTGATAACGATCCGTCACAATGGGGATCTCTTGGCGAGTTTCAGTGAAATATTGGTCAGGACGGGGAGTCCCAAAGGCGTCGTAGGCCAAGCCAGTACTTACAAAGAGCCAGCCAGCAACGAACAACATCGGAATGGTGATGCTGTGAATAACCCAGTACCGAATACTGGTAACGATGTCAGAAAACGGGCGTTCTCCGGTGGTACCTGCCATGGGCGTATGCTCCTCTTAACTATTTAATGAAAAAAAACTTATTAAACAAATTAGCCTATATCATACGGAATTCATAGACACTCCTACAATAGATAGGATTGCCCTTAGGCCGCTTCCGTGGATGTATCGTACCGTAAAATTACCCCCTGTTGTCCCAAGATAAATCCTTTATTTTCATTCAAAAAGACAACCCGATAGAAATTCGTAGGAATACTTTCTAGTTCAGCATCACGGAACCAAGTTTGACCGCCATCTTTACTGACGACAATGCTACCACTGCCACCGGCGGCCCATAATTCCTGGGGGGTACGGTAGCCAATGTGCAATAAGCCAACGCTATTACGGTACTCGGGAGTGATGGGTTCGCTCCAGGCTTCAGCGTTATCAGGGTTGGTATCGTCACTAAACTGCACTACACCGCCCCGGGCCAAAAGCCACAGTTTGTCTTCTCCGTTAAAGCCCATACTTTGGAGACGGCGAGAGGAGTTACGGTTGTGGGGTGTCCATTCGGTGTCCCCTGGAGACCAAGTGGAATAGAAGTTACCCCGGGCAGAAACAGCCACATATTTACCATCGTCGGAACGTTCAATGGTCCGGGCGACACCGACAGCTCCTTCGACAAGGGCTTTCCAATTTTTGCCGCCATCGGTGGTTTTGTAGATCGCCCCAAGATCAGTAACCATTTCAGCGGTCTTGGAGGCGAGGGCGGTAATGTTGTAGGGCGCGCCGGGAAGACGGTTGCTCAAGGCAATGCGATCCCAGTGGTCACCACCATCACTGGTATGGAGGAGAATGGATGGCCGGCCAGTAATCCAACCTTCTTGGCCATAGAAGCTTACCCCTGTAAAACTTTCTTTTTCATCGCCAAGATCAATGATTCGCTGTTCCCAGGTTTTACCACCATCAGTGGTTTCAAAGAGGGTTTCTTTGGTGCCGACGAGCCAGCCATGCTGGAGGTCATCGGTGAAGGCAATATTGGCAAAGGTGGAATCGGTATTGAGATCGATTTCTTGCCAGGGGTTTTCACTAATGGTGGGTGCTTGGACGCAACCAATACACAAAATTAAAACGGCGATCGCCGCGCAGAGTTTTTTTAGGGATTTGAATAGACCTAACGGTGGAGTCATAACGCAGTTACTGAGAGCAATAAAAGTAAAGATTAATGTCAAGGCAAAGAGGTCGGTTTAAGCTTGCTCAATCAAGGCCATAAAGGCTCAGGAAAAAGATGATAGCTAAACCCAAAGCCCCAAAAATGAGAAGGTTTTTTTGGTTAGAGGTAAGGTTATTGACCCCCAAACCATACTGCAGATTCTCCTCAAAACCAGAGGGGGCATCGGCGGCACCAATGTTACGAAATTGAGCGCGATCAACGCTACACACGGGGCAGTTCCAAATGAGGGGAAGATCTTCAAAGGCTGTGCCTGGTTCGGTTTTGGTGCGACTCTCGCCTTTGGCAGGGTCATAGATATAGCCACAGCTTGGACATTCGTAGCTGGCAGGGGCCTTCTCGGCAAGGGTTTTTTCTACGGGGCGATCGCTCATCGTTTTGGAGGTTTTTGACTAGCAAATCTAAGGAAGTAATTATGAAAAATTATGACATAATTCGTAAATTTTCTTTAATTTGTGGGCTCGGTTCCAGAACATAATGATTTGCCAGGGAAATTTTTTAGGGGAGTGCCTTCCCCCAGAGATAGGCTTGCGGATTCGGTTTCTGCCGGGGTACAGGGGAGGGGAGCCGCTATACTTTGATTAACTTGATGGCATCACCCCAGGCAAGCTGCGGTGATGCTTTTTTCCAACACATTCGCATGGCAGATTCATTTAATCTCACATTGCAAATCATCATCACCGTTGTTGCGGGTATCAGTGCCCAGGTGTGTGGTGAGTTTCTCAAAATTCCGAGTATTGTGCTCCTCTTGGTTTTTGGCATTGTCCTAGGGGGAGATGGCTTAGGGATTTTACACCCCGGCGAATTTGGGGTGGGTCTAGAGGTTTTAGTGGCCTTGGCGGTGGCGGTGATTTTATTCGAAGGGGGACTCAATCTTGAACTGAAAGAATTAAGGGAAGTTTCTGGCAGTCTGCGCAATCTAGTCACCATTGGCACCCTAATTACGCTTCTGGGCGGGGGGTTAGCGGCCCATTATCTGGCGGAATTTCCTTGGGCGATCGCCTTTCTGTATGCCTCTCTCGTAGTAGTAACCGGGCCGACGGTGGTGGGGCCATTGCTGAAACAAGTGACAGTTGACCGCAAAGTGGCCACCCTCCTGGAGGGAGAAGGGGTACTGATCGATCCGGTGGGAGCAATCCTGGCGGTGGTCGTCCTAGACACCATTTTGAACGTAGATGCCGGCTTCGGGGAAATCATCATCGGTCTGGGGCTACGGTTGGGCATTGGGGCAGTTATTGGGGCCGCGGGAGGGTGGCTGATTGGTCAATTTTTGCGCTTGGCCACTTTTCTTTCCGATGATCTTAAAAATCTTCTGGTGCTGGCGGGCATCTGGGGACTTTTCGGCCTCGCCCAATCGATTCAGGGAGAATCGGGCCTCATGACAGCGGTGGTGGCAGGGATTATTCTGCGCGCTTTTTCGATCCCTGAGGAGCGTTTGCTACGCCGGTTTAAAAGCCAGTTAACGGTCCTTTGCGTTTCGGTTTTGTTTATTTTGTTGGCGGCGGATCTGTCCGTGGCGAGTATTTTTGCCTTGGGGTGGGGCAGCTTCTTTGCGGTGGTGACTCTGATGTTTGTGGTACGACCCATCAGCGTGGCCCTCTGCACCATTAATAGTGATTTGGACTGGAAGCAAAAATTCTTCGTCGCTTGGGTTGCGCCCCGGGGAATTGTGTCGGCTTCGGTAGCCTCTCTGTTCGCGATTATTCTGACGGAAAAAGGCTTTAACGGGGGCGCTTCGATCAAAGCCTTAGTTTTCCTCACAATTTTGATGACGGTCTTTATTCAAGGGCTCTCGGCAAAATGGATCGCCCGACAACTGAAAATTACCGCCACAGAAGCCCGGGGAGCAGTCATTGTCGGGTCTAATCCCCTCAGTCGTCTTTTGGCCCAACTGTTCCAGCAGCAAGGGGAATCGGTGGTGCTCATCGATACGGATCCTGAAGCCTGTGAAACGGCCCGCCAGGAAGCATTGGAGATTTACCAAAGCAGCGCTCTCAATGGGGATGTGCTGGAGGAAATTGGCATTAGTTCCATGGGGGCTTTTGCCGCTCTAACCACCAATGGCGGAGTGAATATGGTACTGGCCCAGCGGGTAAAAGAAGAATTTCAGCCCCCCAGGGTAGTGGCTTTTTTTGAGCAGGCAGATTCTGAGCAGGCGATCGCCAATAAAGGAAAAATCCATCAAATTTTTGGCGGTGGCTTCTCGATCAAAACCTGGAATCAATACATTCTCGAGCAACAGGTCAAACTTGGGAAAACCACCATTGGCCCCTGGGAAAAAGATGCACCTCTGCCATTCCAGCCCCTGATTGATGAGGGGAAATTACTCCCCCTATTGATTCGTCGTGCCGGAACCCTGACCATTGTGCGATCGCCCGCTGAATTTAAACCAGCAGATGAACTCATTTATTTGCTCCATGACCCCCGCCCCCAACTCCTCAAACGCCTAGCCGGGGGCCAACAAACCATAAGTCTTGCCCTAGAAGTCTTACCCGAAGTGGAAAATTTAACCCAAGCCGCTCCTCTGACTGTCACCCCTTCTCTGCCTGGAATCCCGGAGAACAGCTAAAATAAAAATTAGGTTTAGACCATCAACCCTGCAAAAATTAATCAGCAAATCGCCATGACACAGACAACTACAGCCCCCGGTATTCAATTAACTGAAACAGCGCTGAAGCACGTTCTGATGCTCCGGGAGCAACAAGGGCAAGACCTCTGGCTCCGGGTAGGGGTGCGCCAAGGGGGATGTTCTGGCATGTCCTACATGATGGATTTTGACCGTCCCGAAAGCGTCGGCGAAGATGATGAAGTCTTTGAATACGAAGACGGTTTTAAAATTATTTGCGATCGCAAAAGTTTGTTATATCTCTATGGCCTCGTCCTCGACTACAGCAATGCGATGATTGGCGGTGGCTTCCAGTTCACCAATCCCAACGCTAACCAAACCTGTGGTTGTGGGAAATCTTTTGGGGTTTAATAGAAAATCGCGTCTTTGTCCCCCTGGGTTGGCAAGGATTTTGCTTTTTCTATTCATCCAACAAATCAACTATGACCGAATTAACCATTGAACAGCGGTTCGAAGCGGGCATCCAACGGTACGATGCGGGCGAAGGTCCCGATGCCCTACTGCCGGAATTCCTCGAAATTTGTAAGCTTGACCCCAAAAATGCGGCGGCTTGGAGTTGTGTGGCTTGGTTGCATCTCCTGCGGGGGAAAGCAGATCTGGCCCTAGCGGCGGCCCAACGGAGCGTGAAGATCGATCACCGCAATCCCCAGGCCCACGTAAATCTTGCCCTGGCTCTTTTGGGAACCGGGAGTAAGGGGGTACGGAAGCACATTGAATTGGTGCAAAAAATTATGGATTTCAGTGAAGAGGTCCGCGCTGATATTTTCGAGAATATTGAAGATGGTCTAAAACGGAGACCGGACTGGCAAGAGATGCTCAAGGTAAAAAATTGGCTCTCAGAATAGATATTGATTGAGGTGGTTATGGGCGCGAAACATTATTTCACCGGTCTTAAGGCGGATCAATTTCGTCACCCTCTGGATCGCGAAGCAACCGCTGCCCTACGCCGGCTGCCGGGGTTGGATCTGTTAGTACGTTCCCTTTTGGGGTCAACGGCGGAACAGGTTTTCCAATTCAATAATTTGGCATCAAGTATTCTCGTGGGCGATCGCCAATTGCCCCACCTCCATCGTCTGCTCCAGGAAGCTGCTCGGATTCTCGACCTCGAAGCACCTGATCTTTACATCCAACAAAACCCAGTGCCCAATGCCTACACCTTCGCCATGCGGGGCCAAAAACCCTTTATGGTGATTCACACGGCCCTGGTGGAAATTCTGACGGAAACGGAACTCCAGGCGGTGATGGCCCACGAACTAGGTCATCTCAAATGTGAACATGGCGTTTACCTAACCCTGGCGAATTTACTGATGCTGGCGACCAATGCCCTGCCGGTTTGGGGGACGATGCTTTCCCAATCCATGCAGGATCAAATGTTGGCCTGGCTCCGGTGTGCGGAATTGAGCTGCGATCGCGCTGCCTTTTTGGTGAGTCAGGATCCCAAGGTGATTATGTCGGTACTGATGAAGTTGGCAGGCGGCTCCCCCAGTTTGGCTCCCCTGCTCAATCTAGATGCCTTTATGGAGCAGGCAAAAACCTATGACAGTCTCAGTCAGAATCAACTAGGACAACTGCTGCAAGCCAATCAAACCGCCCAGCTAACCCACCCGTTGCCAGTGGTCAGAGCCCAGGAAATTTGGCGCTGGGCCAGCTCCCAGGAATATTCCCTCTTGCTTCAAACCAAA
>JAYKIK010000109.1:0-19465 GCA_035284725.1 Synechococcus sp. | reverse complement strand
GGTTATCTTTGGCTGTTACCCCCACGGTCTCTTTTCTGCCCGGAAGCCAATCTTTGATTTTGTCCCATTGGTCATCTCTTAAGGCGTAACGTCCGCGTCCCATATCACACACCTAACTGCTCTTAGTTCTTGTCGTATCCTAAGACCTCGCTTGCTTTCAGGTCTATTTGATGACACGCCCTATTTAACGTGAACTACCGAAACAAATCAAAAAAAACTTAATCAAATGAAATAAACTAAAAAACTTAATCAAAAAATATTAGAAAAATTGACGGAGGTAGGCGTTGTCACCGATAAATTTTCACCAATGGCCCCTGGGGGTCAAAATGCTGGTGGAAAAACGTTTGGCAGCGGTTTTGCTCGTCAGCCAGGATTACCTTTGCCGTGTGGCCTTGGGCTAAAACATCAAGGCGATCACTGCATTGATGTTTTAAAGATTGTCGAGGATGGGAATCAGATTCAAAAAATCCTCGGCCTGTTGCAGATAATCATTGACCTCTGCCTCTGAAAATTCGATGCTGGTGTTGTAATCGGCTTGTGATCGCGCTTTTTGGGCATCGATGAGATAACGGTGATATTTGGGGTTGACAATCTGGGTTTTGGCAAAGTGTTTCCCAAAGGCGGCAATGACAGCGGAATGCTTAGAAAAGTTGAGTTCTTGGGATTCGAGGAAAGCAGAGGCGATATAAAACATGCTGTAGTAGGCCCGGGAAATGGCAAAGTCATAGTAACCGAGTGCTTTTAGTTCTTTGGCGGCATCAAGGCTTTTTTGGGCTTTTTGGATAAGGCTAATTTGTTCTTTTTTCATAGGCTCACTCCTTCCTGACGCACATTGCGGGTAAAGGCATTATTTGTACTCTGCCAGGTGTCGAGGTTCATTAAAAAGCAACTAATGACGGCATCGTATTGAAGACATAGGTCAGCAATAAACTGACTGTTTGCCTTGTTTTCTTGGTAGACGTCAAATGGATTTTTGAGCAGCACCAAAATGTCAATGTCGGAGTCAAGGGTAGCATCGCCACGAGCTTGGGAACCAAAGAGAATTATATTGGCGAGGTTATCTTGATAGTTTTTCCGGAAATGGTCACGGAGTTGTTCAAGGATGTGGATGAGGTTCGGGTTTGGGGAGGTGAGGACTTGTTTCACGACTGGGTTCGGGTTTGGGCTAAATTCTATTTGGGGAGTGATAAAGTCTCGTTTAGTTTGTCGGCTCCATCTCCTAGGAAAATTCAAGAAAGTAAGCCTTGAGGAAAGTATAAATGAGGCGACTGGGCTTCGTGCACGGAGTTGGGCGTTGTCACCGATAAGTTTTCGCCAATAGCACCTTGGGGATTGAGGCGTTGTTCAAAAAAGGTTTGGCAGCGATTTTGCTCATCGGCCAGGATCACCTTTGTGGTGCGGCCTTGGGCTCAAACATCAAGGCGATCGCGTAACTCATAGGCCGCCACAATCAGGCGATCGCCTCCTGTCATCATGGTTTATGATGTACGGTAGTACCGTACGCTTATCTCAGGTACAGAAGATTATGAATACAGTCAGTGTGAATCAATTCCGGGAAAACCTGAAATCTTTCGTAGAAACTTTGATCAGTGATCATGTTCCCCTGAAAGTAACCCGACGTAATGGGGAAGATTTTGTCGTGATCAGCGCCGAAGATTGGGACAGAGAGCAGGAAACCCTATATGTTCTTCAAAACAACTCCTTGATGCAGCAAATTAAGGATTCCCTCACAACCCACGCTAAACAACAAGGCCATCTTGTAACAGCGGAGGAGAGGAATGAGATCCTTGGTTTTTGAAGGAAATACCTGGGAGGTCTATGAAAAGCTACGACACAAACATCCCCAACTACACAAATCTCTTTGTAAAGTTCTGAAAGATATGTTGCGAGGTGACCCCAGTACAGGCGTCGGCAAGCCAGAACCCCTAAAGCATAATCTCTCTGGTCTATGGTCAAGACGCATTAGCCAAAAAGATCGTCTAATTTACAAGTTTGACGATCAGGCAATCTACATTTTTGCCATCGGTGGCCACTACGAATAATTTTAATTTTACTGAATGATTGCTATAGGGATTTTGAGAGAGCAGGAGACCCCTGAAAATCGAGAATAGACGATTCGCCCACAGAGGCTGGTGTTGTGACCGATAGGTTTGCACCGATGATCCCCTGGGGATCGAGATGTTGCTCAAAAAAGGTTTGGCAGCGATTTTGCTCGTCAGCCAGGATCACCTTTGCCGTATGGCCCTGATCTAAAACATCAGCGCGATCGCGTAGCTCGTAGGCTGCGACAATTAGGCGATCGCCCGGGGTACAAAGATGGGCCGCCGCTCCGTTGAGACAAACCACCCCACTGTCTCGCTCGCCGGGCAAAACATAGGTGGTCAGGCGATTACCATTTTCCACGTTCCAAATATTCACTTCCTCTAGGGGCAAAATTCCCACTTTCTCGATGAGGGCTTGGTCGATGGTAATGCTGCCCACATAATCTAGCTCGGCCTGGGTCACCCGCAAATGATGAAGTTTCGCGTGCATCAGTTTGATTTGAGCCATGGTAAAGGAGAACAGTAACGGTAAAGAAAGTGAAAAAAGTTGATTAGGAATCGGGGAGACATCCCTCTAAATCTCCCTTCGGAAGAGAGACTTTAGGCGCCTCATTGTTGCTCAACCCAATGCACAAAATTTTCCAGGATTTTTAGGCCGATGGTAGAGGATTTTTCCGGGTGAAATTGCATCGCTACTAGGTTATTTTTGGCGATCGCCGCCGTGACGGTTTGGCTCCCGTGGATGACGGTGGCCGCGTTGACTTGGGAATCCGTCGGTGCGACGTAGAAAGAATGCACAAAATAAACGAAGGGATCAGTGGGTAAATCTCGCCAGATGGGATGATCCGGTTGGGTGAGGTGCAGTTGGTTCCAGCCCATGTGGGGAATGGTGATATCAGGCTCTGGCTGAAAGCGTTGCACCGTGCCGGAAATTGCCCCTAAACCTTTTTCCGCACCCTCGGCGGAACTATCGAACAAGATTTGCATCCCCAAACAAATCCCGAGGAAGGGTTTGCCGCTGGCGATCGCCTGGTGGATTGCCCCTTCAAGATGGCGATCGCGGAGGTGTTTCATCGCGGGGTCGAAAGCCCCGACCCCTGGTAAGAGAACGGCATCGGCCCCAAGGATTTGCTCTGGTTGATCAGTCACCACCGGGATTGCACCCGCTTTTTCCAGGGCTTTACAGGCGGAGTGGAGATTCCCCATGTCATAGTCAACGACCGCAATCTTTACCATCTTCGAATTGCCCAAACGTTCACGTGAGAAACCCCTAACATACACCACAACAGGAATTTGATCCTAACAATTTCTTTAGGATCGAATGTGCTGCACCAGAGCCCGCAAGCCGAAGCGGTAACTTTCTGCCCCGAAACCGCAAATCTGACCAACGGCGATCGGCGCGATGTAAGAGTGATGACGAAAGGCTTCCCGTCGATGGATGTTGCTTAAATGAATTTCAACCACAGGGAGGTTAACCGCAGCCAAAGCATCCCGCAGGGCAACGCTGGTGTGGGTGTAGGCCGCTGGATTGATGAGAATCCCAGAAAACTGACCCAGGGCCGCTTGGATTTGGTCGATTAGAGCCCCTTCGTGGTTGGACTGAAAACAATGCAAGGAGACGTTTAAATCCTGGGCATCGGCTTCAAGGAGGGTGTTGATATCTCCGAGGGTGGTGGAACCATAGACCTCCGGTTCCCGTAGACCCAGCAAATTCAGGTTGGGCCCGTGGAGCACAAGAATTTTCAAGTTAGACAACGGTTGTTAACCTAACGTAGGGTGAGATGGTCTTAAAATCCCGAAACTTTGGCGGTTTAGTAGCGACGACGTTGACGGTCGTGGACAGGGATCGGGATGAGTTCGGGTTCAGGCTCGGCAGTTGGCCCCAGGAGGGTTTCAATCACTTTACCCGCCCATTCTCTGAGTTTTTCCAGTACTTTTTCGATATAGCCCATCAAAAAGACGACTCCTGTAAACTCGATGTACCACACGCTAATTTATCCATCATAAATCCTGGCGTTTTGGGTACGTTGTTCTTATCGATATATTAAGAATAACACAAGCTTTTGGCCGGGCGATCGCCCCTGCAGGGTCTTTTTCCCTGGTCTTCCCTGAGAAATTTTACTTTTCCTGTAACAAAACTTAAGACAAAGCGCCCAATAACCGACGTCTGAGGCCATCAAGGGCATCACAGGCACTCAGGTAACGAATTAGCTCCCGGTGGCGATCGCTGCCATAGCAGTAGGTGTGACTAAAAACTTGATTGTCCGGGTCTGCCCAGGCGATACAAACCATCCCCACAGGCTTGGCGGAGTCATCACTTCTGGGGCCAGCAATCCCCGTAATGCCGATTCCCCAATCGGTTTTTAATGTTTGTTTTACCCCCAGGGCCATCTGTTGGGCAACGGGTTCACTTACCGCACCGTGGGCATCAAGATCTGTTGGATTCACTCCTAAATGCTTGATTTTGACTCCATTGGCATAGGCCGTGATCCCCCCGACAAAGTATTCAGAACTGCCGGAAACACTCGTGATCAGCGCCCCTAGTCCGCCCCCTGTGCAGGATTCCGCCACACTCAGGGTCTGTTTTTTCTCCCGTAATAAAGTGCCGACCACTGTGGGCAGGGTAGCCTCGTCAGAGCCGAAATAATCTAAACCGGCGATCGCCTTAATTTCCTCTACCACGGGATCGATGAGTTGTTTGGCGGCTGCAATGGATTCTGCCCGGGCAGCAACGCGCAATTTCACTTCCCCATGGGAGGCGTAGGGGGCGACGGTGGGGTTGGTCAACTCGAACAGATGATTTACTTTGGTGGCTAGGCTGGATTCCCCAATGCCCCGGAAGCGCATCATTTCGCTATGGATAATGGTTTGACCATAGCCCTGGGCCTTGAGATAGGGCACGGCGGTATCCTGCCACATCCGCTTCATTTCGCTGGGGACGCCGGGAAAGGTCAAGATCGTCAGCCCTGCCACCTGCCAGATCATGCCGGGGGCGGTGCCGGTGGGATTCGGCAAAATCTCTGCGCCTTCAGGTAGAAGGGCTTGTTTACGGTTGTTGGGGGTCATGGTGCGACCCCGTTGGGCAAATTTTGCGGTGATGTCGGCGATAACTTGCGGTCGTTCCGTAAGGGGAATTTTAAAATAAGTGGCGATCGCCTCGGTGGTGAGGTCGTCGGGGGTCGGGCCGAGTCCCCCTGTGAAAATGAGAAGTTTGCTACCCCGCTGTCGGACAATGTCTAAAAGACTGTGAATGCGTTGGATGTTGTCTCCCACCACGGACTGAAAATAATGGGCAATGCCGAGTTTGGCGAGTTCCTGGGCGAGATACTGACTATTGCTATTCACAATGTCTCCCAAGAGAATTTCCGTGCCCACACAAATAATTTCTGCCGCCATGGTGCTCCTTTGCAGACGAAACCTTAAAAGGCGATCGCCTTTCTGCTAATCAATTTTAGTAACAGTGATATTTAAAAAGCCCACAACAGGACTTGAACCTGCGACCGGCTGATTACAAATCAGCTGCTCTACCAACTGAGCTACGTGGGCGTGTTTCCAAACCGTGTGAGATTATAGCAAGAATAAACCAGTGATTGTCAACCCCCCTAGACCAAACCACTATCCATGGCCCAGCGTGCCAACTCCGTCCGGTTATTCAAACTGGTTTTGTTGAGCATATTCGAAACATGGCTTTCGACGGTACGCTGGCTGACATTGAGTTGCTCCGCAATTTCTCGGTTAGAAAGCCCCTGGGAGACAAAACCGACTACCTTAGTTTCTGTAGGAGTTAATTCCACATGACTGGGCACCGAAAAGGTTGTTGCTTTGCTGGTGGTGCTCCCTAGGCTGAGGAGTCGTTGCGCTTGGTTAAGGGAAGATTCCACCTGGGCGACTAATTCTTCCGGTTCAAAGGGCTTGGTGAGATAAACATCTGCCCCTTGGTTCAAACCCTTAATGCGATCCTGGAGTTGGCCCTTGGCGGAGAGAAAAATCACGGGAATCCAGCTAATTTCAGGGTTTTGTCGCACATTTTGGATAAAATCATAGCCATCCATCTCCGGCATCATCACATCGCAAATGATCAGATCGGGAGTTGTGGTTTCCAGTATTTGCAAACCCTCGGTGCCATTGGCTGCCGTAAGGATGTTGTAACCCCGAAATTCAAGGTAGTCGCGCACCAACAAGATGAGGTTTGGATCATCGTCAATGAGCAGTAGGGTGGCATCTAAGGTGAGGGAAGAATCGCTCATAGCAGGGAGATTGCGGAGGGTCAAGTTTAGCCAAATATTAGCAAGGAAATTTTGGGGGGGATCAAGATTCTTGTGATGGCTCCCTGGTTTGATGGGTCTCTGGCAGGGGATGGGCCATAAATATGTAATCTTGCACGGGGCGATCGCCTAAAAGATGTTCCTGAATGATCCGTTCAATCACTGCCGGGGTGGCACTGTGATACCAAATGCCGTCGGGATAAACTACCAAGATCGGCCCCTGGTTACAGACCCGTAGACAATTGGCTTTGGTGCGAAAAATATGGGGGGTGGCTCTGCTAGGGGTGTCTAACCCTAATTCCTTCAAACGTTTTTTAAGGTAGTCCCAGGCTTCGATGCCGGCTTGTTTATCGCAACACTTCGGCTTTGTTTGGTCAGCACAAATAAAAACATGGCGATCGATGCGGTCAATACCGAGGTTTTGGGCACAAACTCTTAAACTTGCAGCACATTGTTCTGTCATAGGTGACATTCTCCGGGAGACTCGAAATAATTTTACCCAGCCAGGTTATCCCAAAAGAAAGGAAGGAACGTTGGGGGATACACTATAAAGAAGCAAAAATTTTGAATAATAGTTTGATTTTATGGATCTCATGCTGAAAGATGCCTTTGCCCAACGTCGGGCCCTCAAAGTGATCAGTGGTTTGAATAATTTTGATGCTGTGAATGTATTGGCCGTTGCCCGGGCGGCTGAAGCCGGTGGCGCAACCTTTATGGATATTGCCGCGGATGCAGATTTAATTCGTCAGGTCAAAGCAGCGATTTCCCTGCCTGTATGTGTATCTGCGGTGGAACCCCAGAAGCTTGTGGAAGCCGTTGCCGCGGGGGCAGACTTGATCGAAATCGGGAACTTTGATGCTTTCTATGCCCAGGGAATTCGTTTTGAAGCCGAAGAAGTCCTGGCGATCGCCAAAGAAACCCGGGCGCTGCTCCCCAATGTTATCCTCTCCGTAACTGTGCCCCACATCCTGGCCCTCGATGAGCAGGTGGCTTTGGCAGAAAAGCTCGTAGAAGCCGGTGCCGATATTATCCAGACTGAAGGGGGGACTTCCAGTAATCCTGTTAGTGCTGGCACCCTCGGCTTAATCGAAAAAGCAGCCCCCACCCTGGCCGCTGCCCATGCAATTTCCCGGGCCGTTGATGTACCCGTTATGTGCGCATCTGGTTTGTCTGATGTAACCGCGCCCATGGCGATCGCCGCTGGCGCCGCTGGTATCGGTGTTGGTTCTGCGATCAACAAACTCAATGATCCTCTGGCGATGGTGGCAACTGTCCGCCAACTGGTTGAAGCCCTCAATACCGCAACGGTTCAGGCTAATGTCTAGATTTTTACGTTGCTAAAATAATCCAAGAAGCCCTCTGTGATTACCATGGGGGGACTTTTTTTTGATCGGGAGGATGTCACGAATTGAGATGAATCTAGGTATTGAAGAAGTTTGGTGTTGTGGCGGTCGAGCGCTGATAACTTACGTTTTGGAAGGTCAAGGTTATCAAATTCAATCACAATTAACTAATGAGGGGTTCGGGGAGCTATAAGTCCCGCGCTGTAATCTTTGATTCAGCGTCGGGCTTCCGTGAGCGTCAGCCGAACGGATGCTTCGATAAACTCAGCAACAACATGGACTCCCCGCGTCGATTGAGGGGTTCGATGCCCCAAAAATCGACACACTACTTATCGATTCTAACAAGAAGTGCAAACCTGTTAGAATGTAGGCATGTTGAATTTGACCTACAGCTACCGAATCTATCCAGAAGTTGACCAAGAAGCACAGATGATTGACTGGTTGGAGCAGTGTCGTCGCGTGTATAACTACGCTTTGGCAGAGCGCAAGGACTGGATACATTCGCGTAAATGTCCGGTCAATGCTTGCAGTATCAGGCAGGAATATATCATTCCGGCTGATACCATCTATCCCGACTACTACAGACAGCAAAACGCCCTGACCAAAGCAAAAGCAGATATCCCAGCACTGAAAGCTGTTCACTCTCAAGTCTTGCAAGATGCCCTGAAGCGACTGGATAAGTCGTTCAAGTTCATGCAGGAAAGAGGATTTGGATTTCCTCGATTCAAAAAGTTTGGTCAGTACCGCTCGTTTGTATTTCCGCAGTTCAAATCGAATCCAGTCAACGGATTTGAAATAAAGCTGCCGAAAATTGGAGCCATGCCCATCAATCTGCATCGACCGATTCCAGAAGGATTTGAGATTAAGCAGGTGCGGGTCGTGTTCAAGGCATCGGGTTGGTATGCTCAACTGATTCTGCAAGCCGATGTTTCTGTTCCTGATGTCACGCCCCATGGCGAACCCATTGGCATTGACTTGGGACTGGAGAAGTTCTTGGCTGTATCGACGGGTGAACTGGTAGAACGACCTCGCTTTTTCGTGGATTTGCAAAGCAAGCTTCGATGGCTGCAGCGCAAACTGAGAAACAAGAAAAAGGGTTCTGCTAACTACCGTAAGATTCAAGCCAAGATTCGCAAACTGCATGAGCACATTCACAATGTTCGACGTGAGTTCCACTTTCTGACGGCGCACAGGCTCTGCGATAGTGCTGGGATGATCTTTGCTGAAGACTTAAACCTCAAAATGACCAGTCGCGGTATGTTGGCAAAGCATTGTCTTGATGCCGCCTGGGGCAGTTTTCTTGACATTCTCAAATGGGTGTCTTGGAAACGGGGTGTCTACTTTGCCAAGGTTGACCCGAATCGGACAAGTCAAACTTGCCCTCAATGTGGAGCGCACACTGGCAAGAAAGAACTGAGCGAACGAGTGCATCATTGCGATGAATGTGGATATGTAACTGACCGAGATGTTGCTGCCGCTCAAGTGGTAGAACAACGAGGTCTTGCTAGCACTGAGCAATGTCGAAGTGTAGCCGTTGGACAGACGGTGATACTGCCTGTGGAGGAAGGTTGCCTGGGAACCCCGATGAAGCAGGAAATCTCAAGAGCGATCTTGGGAAGCCCGCGCTCTATCCGCTTCGGATGAGCGTCGGGAGGATGTCACGAGCTCTGGCTATGCGAAGTCAGGCCAAGTTGTCGGGAATTCTTGCCCAGAGGCAGTTACAGGGAGAGAATGCGATTATTCGTGAATTATGTTCTTGGCTTTGTCCTCAACGTCTGGCATAACTCTGTAGGGAGATGCTTGAGAGTTGTGTGTAATGTTGATGTAATGTTTAGGAGAGGAGCAGTTGATGGAGGCAGTTATTCATCAGGAAGTACACCACCATCATCGCCGCCGCAGAAGCAGCGACTAAGGTTCCTGCCAACATCAGAGAAAACTCCTGTTGGTCGAATGCCTGTTGCATGAGGTGGAGAGACCAAGCCACCAGCGCAACATCAAAGATGAGAATCGGAACCAGCATATTTTAATTTTTGTTAACTCGACTTTATTTTAATACATCCTCCTCCTGTTCAGCGGGAAAAGTTCAGGGTGTTTTAAGATTTACGGGAAGGGTTAAAGTCTTATTTTTGCGAAGGTTGCGGCGATCGCCTCGGCCTTAGAATCAGCAGTTTATCTTTTTCTTTTTTTGTCAAGAGCCCATCGGTAGACCTGAGTCCCTGGGATTTTGCGCGGAAAAGTTTAGAGTATCCGGAGGGTTGGTGAAAACCCAGGAAAGTTCCCAAGGGAGAGAAACAGTGTTACAACAATTGGGTAGCAAAACTCTCAATCGTTATTTCGTAATTCTTTGGGCATGGTCAGCAGTAGCCAACTTGTTCTCGGCAGTGGTCTAGTTTTGGGTTCTGTGTTTTGGGTGGAGTTAGTGCGGGATCTGTACCATGCATTAGCCCATGTGTGGCAACCCATCTATCAGTTACACGCTTGGCACCACCGGGTATTTCGGCGGGATCTGACCCCGGTCAGTGAGGAAATTTACCGCAAAGCCCACTGGTACAATGATGTGCCGGAAGCCTTGGTAATGCTCAGTTTTGGTCTTGTTTTCTGGTTGGGGTTATGGCTTGTTGGGGTACCAACAGCGTGGTTAAGTCTGGCGGGCTGTCTCTATACTCTGTCTTTTCTGGGGGCGGCGATCGCCCGGGGTTTGGGTTTACCCTATGTAGATGAGCTGACGGATCTGACCCACCGGCCAGGGCCTTTCACGGAGTTACCGGGGGATTGGTTCGTGAATCGTCCCTACCACTGGCGGCACCATTTTGATAATCAAGATGCCTACTATTGCGGCACTTTCACCCTCGTGGACAAGTTAATGGGCACGGCACTTTCTCTCAAGGGCAAACGGATTGCGGTCACGGGAGCCTCGGGTACTCTAGGGCGAGCGTTACTAACGGAACTCCACCAAGCAGGGGCAAAGGTGATCGCCCTCACCTCAGGGCCAGACCAGATCACCTTAAATATCAAGAACCAGGAAGTGCCCTTGCAAACGGTGACCTGGGAAGTGGGTGCTGAAGCGGATTTATTAGAAACCTTCAAGAAAGTTGACATTCTCGTGCTGAACCATGGGATTAATGTCCATGGCGATCGCACCCCCGAGGCAATTCAGAAATCCTATGCCATCAACACCTTCTCCCAACAGCGATTGATGGAACTCTTCCTGAGTACTGTAGCAACGAACCAAGACCGAGTCCGGAAGGAAATCTGGGTAAATACCTCCGAAGCGGAAGTGAATCCAGCCTTTAGTCCTCTCTATGAACTAAGCAAACGAGCCCTAGGGGATCTTGTTACCCTCCAGCGGTTAGACTCGCCGATTATTATTCGCAAGCTAATCCTGGGACCCTTCAAAAGTGCCTTAAATCCTGTGGGAGTGATGTCGGCCCAGTGGGTAGCAAAACGAGTTGTTGGCGGAGCGCGGCGGGATTTTCGCAATATTATCGTGACGATTAATCCTTTGACCTACCTACTTTTCCCAATCAAGGAATTTTTTGTGGCAAGCTATTTTAAGTTGTTCAGCCGTGGAGCATAACCGATGCAGACCCTAGGCCGCTTGATGGCGATGGCATTGCTTGCTGCTGTGATTGGAGCGGTGGCGGTGGCCTCGATTCAAAATATTGAACTGGTTTCCATCAAGTTCTTAGTGTGGCAATCAGTGCAGTTGCCCTTTGGGATTCTGTTGGCCTTTGGGATAGGTCTCGGTTTAGTTTTAGGGAGTTTTATCAGCATTGGGAGCAGCCGTTAGGGGGAGTGAAGAAAACCTTCTATGATGGTCTCTTGTTGTGTTAGTGCGGCTAATCCATGGATGATTTGCTCAAGGGTTTAAATATTTACCTCATTGGCATGATGGGTACAGGGAAAAGTACCCTCGCCGAGATTATCGCGGAGTTGATGAATTACCGCAGTTTGGATTCGGACAGCATCATTGAAACCCTGGCGAAACGCTCCATCAGTGAGATTTTTGCGGAAATGGGGGAGGCGGAATTTCGCAAACTGGAAACCGAAGTTCTCAAACAAATTGCCGTCCAAACGCGGACAGTGGTCGCAACGGGGGGCGGGATCGTTGTCTCCCAAAGGAATTGGTATTATCTGCGCCAGGGTCTAACAATTTGGCTAGATGTGCCGGTGCCGGTGCTGGTGGAACGCCTCAGGAGTGATACGTCACGTCCGCTCTTACAGAATGTTGACCTCGAAAGTAAGCTGACCCAACTGCTTCAACAACGGCGATCGCGCTACGCCGAGGCGGATTTACATATCCAGATTTCTGGGAATCGTCCTCCCCGGGCCGTAGCGGAGGATATCATCGCGCAAATTCCTTCCGTGTTGCGAAAACCACCGGAATTCATTGGCGATCGCCCTCCAGGAAAAGCTTAAACCTAAAAATTCTTTAAAAATGCTATTCGGGAACAAATGGGGCGATCGTCGATCCCGTAAAATACCGACCCATGTCGAGTTGCATAATCGCACTCAGTCCATCCTCAACAACGACAACAATTCATGGAAAGCGAATACATCAGAGAAGCCGAAGCCACCCGCGTCCGCATCCTTAGTGAAGCCCTCCCCTACATGCAGCAATTTGCCGGGCGTACCATCGTCGTGAAATACGGTGGGGCGGCGATGAAAGACAGCACCCTCAAGGATAAAGTCATTCGCGATATTGTTTTTCTTTCTTGTATTGGCATGCGACCGATTGTTGTCCATGGCGGTGGTCCCGAAATCAATACCTGGCTCGCAAAACTCAACATCGAACCCCAATTTAAAGATGGCCTTCGGGTCACCGATGCCGACACCATGGATGTGGTAGAAATGGTTTTAGTCGGTCGAGTCAATAAAGAAATTGTCTCCCTCATCAACCAGGAAGGGGGCGCGGCAGTGGGTCTCTGTGGCAAAGATGGCAACATGATCCAGGCCCGCCACGTGGGTAAAGAAGGGGTCGGTTTCGTCGGGGAAGTTTCTAGCATCGACACAAAATTAATTCAATCTTTAGTCGAAAATGGCTACGTGCCCGTGGTTTCCAGTGTAGCCGCCGATGAAACGGGCCAAGCCCACAACATCAATGCCGACACCGTTGCCGGGGAACTGGCTGCGGCTCTGGGTGCGGAAAAATTGATCTTGCTGACGGACACCGCCGGGATTCTCGAGGACTATCACAATCCCGCTAGTTTAATTCCCCGTTTAAATCTCCAGCAGGCTCGAGAGCTGATTGATAAAGGGGTCGTATCCGGTGGCATGATCCCCAAGGTTACCTGTTGTGTACGATCGCTCGCCCAGGGGGTAAAAGCTGCCCACATTATTGACGGTCGTATTCCCCATGCCCTCTTACTAGAAATCTTTACCAACGATGGTATCGGCTCCATGATCGTTGCCTCAGATTACATGAGTCAGTTTCCCCTGTCCCCTTTTCATTAGGGCTTGAGGCTTCACAATCCAATTTGGAGGTGCCGATAACTGTCCTCAGATAGATCGACTGGGCAATGCCTGGTCCCAATTGAAAAGCCTATTTCATCTACTTTTTTCAACGACTCATTGTTGGTTTTTTAGAACCGAAGTTGAGACAGGATCTAACGAATACTAATACATATGAATGACTGTCATCATAAATCGAGCGAGGGATTGAGGTAGAATTGAGCGGATATCTACGACACAAATACAGGAACAGTGCTGGAGTAAGGAGTCCATGACGACAAACGTCTCGATTTTGATTGTCGATGATGAACCCAACAACTTTGATGTCATCGAGGGATTTCTCCAACGGGAAACCTATGAACTGTATTACGCAGCCAACGGTGCTGATGCCCTGAAGTTTCTAGAAGACCTAGAGCCCGATATTATCCTGCTTGATGTGATGATGCCGGTCATGGATGGCATTGAGCTATGTAAACGCATTCGCGATCGCCCCCGGTGGGCCATGATCCCGATCATCATGATCACAGCGCTTACCTCCAAGCAAGACCTGGCCCTGTGTTTAGAAGCCGGCGCTGATGACTTTATTGATAAGCCCGTCAATCGCCTGGAGTTAATTGCGCGCATCAAGTCAATGCTGAGAATTCGTCAGCAATATTACCAACTCAAAGCCTTCTCTAAGTTACAGCGAGATACCATTAATTTTCTTGGCCGTAATGTTAAAACCGTAGCAGGTCAGATGGGGTCTGGACTGTCCCAAAAAATCGATAATCCCCTGCGAGAGATTTTGTATCATCTCGAATATCTCAACCAAAATTTTGACCACATCAACAGAGATGAAGTGCTCAGCCATCTCCAGGCAGCAGAACAATCTGCCTATCATCTCCAAACAATTAACCGTAAATTCTTAATCTACACACAACTAGAAAATCTCCAGGAAAATATTCTCCCAGAACAAATCACGCAGGTTAAAGCAATCACTGAAACCAGCATCATCCAAGGATTACGGCAACTCGCTACCTACTACCGACGGCAGGCAGATCTTGTCATTGATCTCCACAACCTTGACGTCGCCCTCGAGCCAGATTACATCCTCGTTGTCCTCCAGGAACTGTGTGACAATGCTTTTAAATTTTCTGCCCCCGGCACTCCTGTGACAGTCAGTAGTTGTCTCCAGGGAGATCAGATCAGATTTTGCGTCGAAGATCAGGGTGTTGCCTTTGAATCAGGCAGGGTTGAAGGAATTTATCGTTATTTTCGTTTGACCCGCCAAGTGTTCGATCAAGAAGGGATTGGCTTAGGGTTTGCCTTAATCCGTAAAATTGTCACCCTAGCCAATGGCTATCTTCAGATTGACGAAAAGACGAATTGCGGTAAGAAAATTTGTCTGTACTTACCCCGAGCCTAGGGGACTCAAAAGCCTCTCAATGGTTGCGGTAAGCTCTTTTAGACTAACCGGCTTTGTCATATAGGTATCAGCCCCTGCTGCCAAACATAAATCGTGATCGCCATGCATTGCTAAGGCCGTCAAGGCAATAATGGGAATGGCTACATCCCTCATCTGGCGGCGAATTTGACGGGTTGCTTCGAGGCCATCCATATCCGGCATTTGAATATCCATCAAAATAATATCTGGATGTTCGGTTACCGTGAGTTCTACCCCAGTCATGCCATTCTGAGCCGCAATGACTTGGTAGCCCTTTGCCTTTAGATAGCTCGAGATAGTACGCACATTGCTGGGATTATCTTCCACCAACAGTACCCGGACTTCCCGTTCGGCCAATAGTGACTGGGAGGAATCCGTCGAGACGAGTTCAGATCCCCCCAGGGTTTGCGTTCCAGGCATTGTTGTGGCGTACACCATTTCCAAACAAGGCAAATCAAAATAGAAGCAACTGCCTTTTCCCTGTTCGCTCATTACCCCTACGCGACCACCATGGGCCTGAATAATATCTTTAACAAGGGCGAGACCAAGGCCAGTCCCTGCATACTTACGATTAAGGGAACTATCGATTTGCACAAAGGGTTTAAAAAGTTTCTCCAGGTCAGCTTCAGCAATGCCAATGCCTGTATCTGTCACGGTGATGCGGAGGTAGTCCCGCACTGGTTTCTCTGGTTGGTGGGGAAAGCGCAAACTTGTTTTCTCGGATGCGGAGAAGACAGCCATCGTCCGGGAAGGATTGGGACGGGTGGCTTCATCCATTGTTTCTGTTGGTTCTGGTCGGTAGGGATATACGCTCACACCAACGGTGATTTGACCATGGTCTGGGGTGAATTTCACAGCATTGTTCAGGAGATTAATGAGTACCTGCAAGATACGGCGGCCATCAACGACCACATCAGGCAATTGGGCTGGTAGCTGGAGGTCAACGGCGATGTTTTTTTGGTGGGCGAGATGTTTGACAAAATCAATCCCTTCTAGACAGATACTGCCCAAAGGAGTACGTATAAATTCAAACTCCATCTGTTCAGCTTCAATTTTGGCAATGTCGAGAATATCGTTAATGAGACTGAGGAGGTGGGTACCACTATGTTGAATGGTGTTGAGGGCTTTTTTCTGGGCGGCGGCGAGGGGGCCAAAAATTTCTTCCTGGAGACCCTCAGACATTCCTAAAATCGCATTGAGGGGGGTTCTGAGTTCATGACTCATATTCGCAAGAAACTGATCCTTGAGGCGGGTAGCCCGGGCTAATTCACGGTTTTTTGACTGTAATTCTAATTCGGCTTTTTTGCGTTCGCTGATATCTCGACAGACACAAATTAGGATGTCATCTTCAAGAACAGTCAGGGAGAGTTCTTCATCGAAAGTAGAGTTGTCTTTACGTCTAGCAACTGTTTCACCGCGCCAGGTTTTTTGGGCCATCAGGATGGGGAAGACATCGGTCGAAAACCATTCGAGTTCCCGGGAATTGTACAAAATTTCCCACTGTTTTCCAATCAATTCTTGGGGGGAGTCATAGCCAAAAATCTGAGCATGGGCTTCATTCATAAATACATACCGGTCATTTTTGACAATGGCAATGCCGTCACTGGCTGTATTTAACGCCCTAAGCTGTAGCTGCATTTTGGTTTCAATTTTTTGGCGCTCGGTGATATCTCGAAAAATTCCCTGGAGAGCGACGGGTTGACTATTTTCATGGCGAAGATCGAGGCTACCTTCTACGAGGATGATTTGCTGATTTTTACTGCGAAGCCTAATTTTTATTTGCTGGGGAATGGGTTTTTGATTTTTGCTGAGGAGTTGACTTTTTCCCTGGTGATTGGGATGGTCTACATGGGTGTGAATGGCGTTAAGAATATTGTGAAATTGCTCATGGTCTTGGGGGTCGAGGATATCCCAAAAGGTGAGATAAATAAGATCGAGTTCGGAATAGCCTAGTTTGTAATACCAAGCATTATTGACGTATTCAAAACGACCACTTTTGAGATCAATGCTTTGGACAAGATCGCTGGCATTATTCAGGAAGCTATTAACTTTACGTTGTTCTAGTTGTAGTTCTTTTGTTCTGGCTTCGATGCGCTGTTCTAGTTGTTGATTAAGCTGTTCTAGTTGTTGTTGGGCTTGCTTGAGGGGGGTAATGTCTTGGATGGTGCCTTTGGAGATTTTATAGCCGTTTTTATCGGTTAGGGTTTCACACTGTTCATGAACGTATTTGATTCGCCCATCTGCCATGAGTAAACGGTGGGTGATTTTGTAGGGGAGGCCCGTTGCTAGGTGTTGATTGTAGGCATGGCGTACTAGTTTGCGATCTTCGGGATGGATTGTCGCAATAAAAGCCTGGTAGGAGGGTTGGAAGGTGCGGGGATCAACTTCAAAAATATCGAAGATTTGGTGAGACCACGTCAGGTTATCGTGTTTTAGGTCATACTCCCAGTGGCCGAGCTTGGCGATCCGTTGGGCTTCCCGGAGTTGGAAAGTAGCGGCTTCTTTTTGGATCAGTTCCCGCTGGAGTTTTTTCTGGGTAATAACTTTCTGGAGGGCGATCGCCACTTGGGTAGTAATGATTTGAAAAAGTTGAATTTCTTCTTTGGTCCAGGTGCGGGGGGAACGGGTTTCGCTGATTTGGAGGAGGCCCCAGGGTTCGTCGTTGTACCATAAACCCAATAGGGCGCCGGAACAGCCATTCAGCTCACCTTTAAGGTAAGGACAGGTACCAAAATGCTCGCAGCGATGTGATTCATCTTGGATCCCGTTGTGGGAAATGAAACAGAGGTGATTGTCTTGATGCTGGAGGGATTCCTGGCAGGTGATGGACATGGCAACGGTACGACCGAGGTAGCGGATGGGACTGTTGGTGGCTTCGGCGATCGCCTTTCCCGAGGCTTGCCCATCGAACTGCCAAATAATCACCCGCTCACATTGCACCAATTTCCGTAGGCCTTCGACGGTAGTTTTGAGGATCACATCTAAATCGCCAGCGGATAAAATTTGGATCGAAAGCGCTTGGTATAACTTTTCCTGCTTGGCTTTGCGGAGGAGTGATGCGGTTTGTTTCCGGACAGCCCGCACAAGGCGTTGATTTTGATTTTCCAGCAAACTCAGTTGTTCTTGTTCAAGGACTTGGATCCGCTGCCGGAGTAGTTCTGTAACTTTTAGAAGCTCTAGGGGGTTGATGGCCCGCAGAATATCACTGGCCGTAATAATGCCCTGCAATGTTTGGTCACTATCGACCACAAGGAGATGATACCTTCCTTGGGTTGTCATAATTTGATTGACGACCCACAGAGACTCCTGGGGGGCAACGATCAGAGGGAAAGAATCCATCACCGCCTGGGCTTGGGTCGCTTGTAGCGTCTGTCCCGCTTGTTGGGCTTGGATTAGATCCTGCTCGGTAATGAGGCCCACAGGTTTCTGTTTGGAGGCTACACCCGGGTGGGGTACGGTGATGACGACAGCACTGATCCGATGCTGAATCATCTGCCGGGAGATCTCCAGGAGACTGGTGTTCGAGGGAGCAGTAATCACGTTGTCGATCATTACGTCTGCGACAAGGCGCATTTTCAGGAGATCTTCGGGACAGGTAGCGCTCTGAAGACTGGTATGGGTGACAAGGCCCAGTAGTTGATCGGCCTCATCGACAACGGGGAGGTGACGGCAATGGGATTGCTTCAGAATTTCGATCAGTCGGAAAGATTCATAAATGTCAGTGTGCTTGATGGTGAGGATGGGCTGGGTCATCACCTCTTTAGCAAGAACCTTCCTGGGGTCTTTGCCTTGACTCATGCAGTGGATAATATCCCGCTCGGTAATAATTCCCAGGAGTACCTCCGGGCTTTTGACAATCACACAACTGGCCCGGGGACTGTAGGTCATCATTGGGGAGGCAGCATCAGGGTGGGGCCGCTGCTGCTCTTGGGTGTAGGTTTCTCCCATGAGGGCGATCGTCTCCGCGAGGGTCTGATCTGGAGCGATACAGAGGGGGTCGGGGATAATCAATTGCTCAAGATCAAGGTAGGCCATCGGTTAAATAAAAGGACGCGACTTTAGCCCAGGTACTGTTTGCTTGATTTAGAGGTTTGTCTGTAGGTACAACTTCAAACAATATGGACTGCTGTTTCTATTCTATCTAGCCTTTTCTGGCCCATGGAAATCCCGGAGACTGATATTTACCCTGCCCCATAGCCACCGCCCCCCGGGGTTCTGATTTCGAGGCGATCGCCTTTTTGCATTGCGACTTCAACGGTTCCCGCTAGGATCGTTTCGCTACCATCGGCACGAATCACCTTATTTTTCCCACATTGCCCTGGTGTACCGCCCTCTAAACCAAAGGGTTGCACCTGTCGTCGACTGGAAAGGATCGCCGCGGCCATTGGTTCCCGGAACTGTAGCCGCCGCACGACGCCATTACCGCCAGTAAATTCCCCCCGGCCACCGCTATTTGCACGGATGGAAAATTCCTCTAGCAGCACCGGAAAACGCCACTCCAAAACCTCTGGATCTGTCAGGCGAGAATTGGTCATGTGGGTTTGTACGGCATCAGTACCATTAAACGTAGGGCCAGCCCCAGAACCGCCACAGATAGTTTCGTAATATTGATACTGTTCATTCCCAAAGGTGAAATTATTCATCGTCCCCTGGGAGGCCGCCATCACCCCCAAAGCCCCGTACAGACAATCGGTGATATTTTGGGACACCTCCACATTGCCCGCCACCACCGCCGCTGGATATTGGGGATTGAGTAAACAACCCTCGGGAATAATCACCTTGATCGGCTTGAGACAACCATAATTGAGCGGGATATCATCCTGCACCAGACTCCGAAAAACGTACAATACTGCCGCCTGGGTTACGGCTTTTGGGGCGTTAAAGTTTGTCTTTGATTGGGGGGAAGTGCCGCTAAAATCCACCGTAGCCGTTTGGTTTGCT
>JAYKIK010000108.1:0-20804 GCA_035284725.1 Synechococcus sp. | reverse complement strand
GGTGTTTCTAGCATAGTGGAACCACACTGATTCCATCCCGAACTCAGATGTGAAACGCTATAGCGGCGACGATACCTGTGGGGTAGCCTGCCGGGAAAATAGCTCAATGCCAAGCTTCTCTCTTATTCTAAAACTTCATATTTTATTCTTTTCTTCTATTTTTTAGCTTGATAAGCAACACCCTCTTTCTGAAGGATCGGGGGTGTTGTTTTTTGTTGAAGAAATACTCTTATTTGTTAGGCTGTTATGTAGAGTTTAAACAGTGTAATTAACAAGTAGGTAGTTGAATGAAGCGGTTGGTTTTGGGTGGTGTTTTTGGGGTATTGAGCACGCTAGGGGTTGCTAATCAGGCGATCGCCAATGAAATGCTTTACAAGCCGATGGCTATTCGCTCGGGTCAAGAAATCAGTGATCAACTGTCAGAGCAAGATATTCCAACGGGAGAAGGGGGGTTTGCCCGGGATTATGCGGTGAACCTTCAGGCCGGGGATCAAGTTGCTATCGACTTGTTATCGGATGATTTCGATACGATTGTGTTGCTATTGGCAGCGGATGGCTCGACTATTGCGGAAAATGATGATGCAGCGGACGGCTCGACGAATTCATTGTTGTTTGTGCGTATTACTGAGACAGGTAAGTATACGGTGCGAGTCAGGGCTTTTGGGGAAACGGGCAGTGGTGATTTTTCTTTGAAGGTGACACGATTACAGCCGATTCGCGATTAGAACGGCACCAATAAGAGAAAAAACCTCTGTCCACTCGACAACGGCACCATAGGTATCGCCGGTATGCCCTCGAAACCGTGACCCAAACCAGTGGCTAACGGCGATCGCCACAACTAGAGAGCTGAGATTACTTAGAAGAAAGCTAAATCGTTGCTCCACTGGTAAAACAAAGTAACAAAGCCATATCCCAAAAAAGATAGGGGCAATTCCTACGGATAAGTCTGCGTAAAAACGGAACTGTTGTTTGTGGAAAGCCCCTTTTCCCGTTGGTTTGAGGTAGGGATAAAAGGCGATCGCCATCACTTGAGACCAACGCCCCCAGGCCGGTACAAAAAAAAGGATCCACCAAGTTGTCGGCGATAAACTTTCCCCTGCGGCAATCTTGAGCAAAAGAATCACTAAGGCTACCATCACCCCAAATGCCCCGGAAACACTGTCTGCCATCACTGTTAAACGACGTTGGGGGTCTGTAACTGCGAGGCCATCCGCGCTGTCCATTGCTCCATCGAGGTGTAATCCCCCCGTAAGGCTCAACCAAGTAGTAACAACCAAGCTACTTTTAAGGAAAGGGGTCACTTGCAAAGCACTCAGACCCAAAAATAATCCTACTAAGATGCCCCCTAGGACGAGTCCAAGCCAAGGAGACCAACGCGCTAGACGGACAAAATATGGATGACAGCTTTTGGGTAAAGGCAAGATCGTATAGAACAAAATTGAGCCTAAAAGCGATCGCCACAACTGCAGAACATTTGTTCTAAGCTGGATGATGAACTTTTTAAAATTAGAATTGGGCATTTCCAGATGTCAAAACTCAAACCTTAAGTTAAGATTATGGCGAGGCATTGGAAACCGTTAAAAATCCTCCGCCATAACGCAAAGATAGTACTGTTTTAGGACAATTTCTTATCTTTGGAAATGAGCTTTTAGACAAATCAAGTAAAAAACCATCGGTTCATTATGAGATGATCCTGGTTGCTTATTGTCGCGCTCAACTCCCGTTATGGATGATTCCCAGTCAATCTGTCATATTTTTGTTTGCCCCCCATTATCCCCATGAGTCATCAATGTCACCCCACTCCCTCTCTCCCTGCTCCCTGTGTGGTTTCCACCGGTATTCTTGTGAATAAGAGTGATATGAAGCGTCTTCTCCAAGACCTTTCCTGGGTGCATTATTGTCACTACCTTGACAGTGAGCCGCAGGAAGAAGGAGAAGGCTGGGTCGTGGAAGTTTTTGACGATGAACAACAGGCGACATTGGTCGTCAACCAATCTTTGTACTTAAATTTACATAGTTTTGATTATCTCGCTCTGAAAAAAGCGGACACTGGCAAAACCTACTTTGAACTGGTACAGGACAATCGGGTACTGCGGTTAGATGTGGTAGAGAAGCCCCAAACCCAACCCTTTAATAGTAAAACCCTTCCGGAGAGTACTCTAGAAGAAATGGTGACCCAAGTATTGTCAGCCCGTTGGGATGTTCATCTAGATGATGAAGAGAATTTCAATTTCTAGGTTCTGTTTCCTGAAATCGGTAGAATAGGCGGGGGCAATTCGCCCTCGCTTGCTTTTTTATTGCTCCTTGGAAAGTTATCTGTGAGTCATTTTCATTTTTCGCTCCACAAAGAATGTCCCCATACCCAAGCACGGGTCGGTGTTTTCCATACTCCCCACGGTATTGTGGAAACCCCTCGTTTTATGCCAGTGGGAACCCTTGCGAATGTGAAAGGCATTACTCCGGATCATTTAGCTCAGGCCCAGGCCCACATGGTTCTGTCTAATACTTACCATCTGCATCTTCAACCCGGGGAAGAGATTGTACAGAAAGCGGGGGGATTGCATCAATTTATGGCATGGGATAAGCCTATTTTGACGGATTCTGGGGGATTTCAGGTCTTTAGTCTGAGTGAAATGCGCAAAATCCGGGAAGAGGGGGTTGTTTTCCGTTCACCTAAGGATGGACGGTTAATTGATATGACGCCGGAGCGGTCGATCCAAATTCAAAATGCTCTGGGAGCCGATGTGATTATGGCCTTTGATGAATGTCCGCCGGGGGACGCGGGACGAGAGGTGGTAGAAGCAGCGACCGCAAGAACATATCGTTGGCTAGAGCGTTGTATTGAAGCCCATGCACGGGACGATCAAGCTTTATTTGGAATTGTTCAGGGGGGAATTTTCCTGGATTTGCGGTCTCAAGCAGTGGCGGACTTAGTCAAACTTGACTTACCGGGTTATGCCATTGGGGGAGTGAGTGTGGGGGAATCACCGGAAAATATTCGCAAGGTGGTACAGCATACGGCACCGCTTTTACCCAAGGATAAAATTCGCTATTTGATGGGGGTTGGCACTTATCGGGAAATGGCCCAGGCGATCGCCGCGGGGATTGATGTGTTTGACTGCGTCATTCCGACCAGATTAGGGCGACATGGTGCTGCGTTAGTCAAGGGAGAGCGCTGGAACTTAAAAAACGCCCAGTTCAAGGAAGATTTTCGGCCTCTTGATGAGAGTTGTCCTTGTTATACTTGCCAGAATTTTACGCGGGCCTATTTGCACCATTTAATTAGGGCGAAGGAAATGTTAGCTTACATGCTTCTTTCTTTACATAATGTTACAGAATTGATTCAATTTACCGTGAGAATTCGGGAGGCAATTTTAGGTGATCGCTTCGTGGAAGAATTCGGCGAATGGCTAGAACCCGGGCCAACTCATGCTAGGATTGACTGCAAACCATAAGAAAAATCAGATTCAACAAGGAAATATATGGAAGCGGCATTATTACTTGCGAAATTACCTGAGGCCTACTCGATTTTTGATCCCCTCGTGGATGTTTTGCCCCTTATTCCTTTGTTCTTCTTGCTTCTTGCTTTTGTGTGGCAGGCGGCGATCGGCTTCAAGTAAACACCATTCTGATAATTATTTAAAAATCAAAAATTTTTAGGCATCCCTCCAAGGATGCTTTTTTGTGGGTTTTTGGCTAATCAAAATTTCTTTGAATGAAGACGAAATTTATCCCAGAGCCAGAGCTTACCGCAGCAAACCCCAGCTCTTTTGATGGGAAAAATGCTAAGAAGAAATGTTACAAAGAGTTTAAGGGCGATTCAGAATGGCTTTTTGGAAAGCGGGGCGATCGCCAAGCCGTTGTAGGTAGGCTTGAATATGTGGATAGGCAGATAGATCAACATCTTGGAACATCATGGGGATGTAAGCGAGAATCGAACCCAGGGCGACATCGGCCACTGTAAATTCCGGCCCCAAAACATAAGGCGTTTTTTCAAGGAGTTCGTTAAGCGGTTGGAGGTAGCGGGCCATCATGGCATTTCGGTTTTCATTGGGGGTGAGTCCCTGGGCCAGGGTTGAGTTTGCAAACAAAACCCATTGGGAGGCGATCGCCTTTTGTTCAGGAGTTTTGCCTAGGTGGCCAAATTTGTCGGCGAGGTAGAGCAAAATTGCCCCAGATTCAAAAAGAGTGAAGTCCCCATCGGTGATTACAGGCACTTTACCAAAGGGATTGAGGGCGAGAAAATCGTCAGTTTTGTGTTCTCCAGCCTGCATATCTAACAATACAAATTCGTATTCAGCACCTAATTCTTCTAGGTACCAGCGCACAATTGAGGCCCGGCTGCGAGCCCCACCATAGAGTTTTAGCATCTTGTTTTTTTCGCTTGAATGTGGAGTTCAGAGGACTTTGTGGGTGTGGGCATGTTGCTTCACATTGTCCTCGGCATTGACGATATTAACTTGATTTAGTACCCGCTTTTTTTCGGTGGAATGGTTAAAGTCAGCGTAGGTTATACCCAAGGGAATATGATTTTGAGCCTCAGGGTGGCGCTGGTAGGTACGGGCGGCGGCGGCGGCACGCTCGGGAAAATCATCGGGGATCTGGATGTTGTCGCCCAGGGTTGCCGGGATTTGGAGGCGATCGCCTTGGATAATCTCTCCGAGGGTCAGGGCTTGGGCGAGGCGATAGGAAGTAGGAATATCCTTTAAAAGGGCTTCCAGGGCAGCGGAGGGGATGGGTTCTATAATATTGATCCTTTGTACTTCGCTTCCATCCCGAACAAAGCAAACAGCAACCCCAAAAACGCAATAATCCGTTGGGTGCAAATGGCTAGTCTGAAAAAAATTTTGTAAAGTAAGCATAGGGATTTTTACTTATTGATAAAAGATAAATCAGTTATTTGCTCCCAATGCTAACAAGATTCCTAGGGAGAGAAACTCAAAAGAAAGAATTCTTTAATTCTCTAAAAAATTAGAATTTTAGCTAAATATTTAAGGATTATTTAGGTTTATCTTTCGGTATAAAAAATGTAGAATTTCCCCTTTACACTAAAAAAAGGGAAAGGCTACTAGCCCAGAGGAGTAAAGGAGAAAAGTTATGGCGATCGCCACGGTGAATCCGGCAACGGGAGAAACTCTCAAAAAGTTTACAGCACTGATAGCGGCGGAAATTGATAGTAAATTAGCCCAGGCCCAGACTGCTTTCCTAGATTATCGTTTGACTGGTTTTGAGCAGCGGCGTCAGTGGCTTGAAAATGCGGCAATGATTCTGGAACGGGATGCTGAAAAATTCGCGCATATAATGACTACGGAAATGGGGAAGACCTATCAAAGTGCGATCGCCGAAGCGCAAAAATGTGCCCTAGTCTGTCGCTACTACGGAGAACATGGGCCACAATTTTTAACCAATGAATATATAGAAACCCATGCTACAAAAAGTTATGTTGCATATCAGCCCTTGGGGATTATTTTAGCGGTAATGCCTTGGAATTTTCCCTTTTGGCAGGTGTTCCGCTTTGCAGCTCCGGCCTTGATGGCGGGCAACGTTGCGGTGTTAAAACATGCGTCTAATGTGCCCCAATGCGCCCTGGCAGTGGAAGATATCCTGCGGCAAGCGGGTTTTCCAGAAAATGCATTCCAAACGCTGTTGATCGAGGCGGCCCAGGTGGCCCAGGTGATCAAGGATCCCCGGGTAAAAGGCGCCACCCTAACGGGTAGTGAGCCGGCGGGGGCAAATTTGGCGAGTTTAGCGGGGCGGGAAATTAAGCCGACATTGTTGGAGTTAGGGGGCAGTGATCCCTTTATTGTGTTTCCTTCGGCAGATTTAGATGAAGCGGTAGAGGTGGGCACCATTGCTCGCACAATGAATAATGGTCAATCTTGCATTGCGGCAAAACGGTTTATTCTCCACGAGGCGATCGCCCCGACATTTTTAGAAAAACTCCGCCTGAAATTTGCCAGTCTCAAAGTGGGTGACCCCATGGATCCAGAAACAGATATTGGCCCCTTGGCAACGGCAGGTATTTTACAGGACATTGTTCGCCAGGTGGATCTGGCAGTGGCCGCCGGGGTGGAGGTTTTACTGGGTGGGAAACCCCTAGCAAGAGCAGGTTATTTCTATCCACCGACCATTCTGACAAAAATTCCCCCAGGAGCGGCAATTCTTCAGGAAGAACTGTTTGCACCAGTGGTGATGATATTTACGGTGAAAGATTTAGATGGGGCGATCGCCTTGGCCAATGATATTCCCTTTGGCTTGGGGGCCAGTGCCTGGACCCATGATCCGGCGGAACAGGAACGCTTTATTCGAGATCTGGAGGCGGGTTCTGTGTTTATCAATGGCATGGTGAAATCTGATCCCCGGCTTCCCTTTGGGGGCATTAAGCGATCTGGCTATGGGCGGGAGTTGAGCTTGCCGGGCATCCGCACCTTTGTGAACGCAAAAACAGTTTGGATTAAGTAGCGCTCTCTTCGTCGTCTTGTTTCCCCACAAAATTAGTTGATCCCTGAGGAGGCGATCGCCCATGAATACCGCAGAATTACTGGTTCGCTGCCTAGAAAATGAGGGGGTGGAATATATTTTTGGGTTGCCGGGGGAAGAAAATCTGCATATCCTCGAAGCCTTGAAACAATCATCTATTCGCTTGATTACCGTGCGTCATGAACAGGGAGCCGCTTTTATGGCCGATGTCTATGGGCGCCTGACGGGAAAAGCGGGAGTTTGCCTTTCGACCCTGGGGCCCGGGGCCACGAATTTGATGACTGGAGTTGCCGATGCGAATCTAGATGGGGCGCCGTTGATTGCAATTACGGGCCAGGTGGGAACCGACCGGATGCACATTGAATCCCACCAGTATCTGGATTTAGTCGCCATGTTTGCGCCGGTGACAAAATGGAATAAACAGATTGTCCGACCCAGCACCACCCCAGAAATCGTCCGCCGTGCCTTTAAAATCGCCCAGCAAGAAAAACCGGGGGCCGTCCACATTGATCTGCCGGAAAACATTGCCGCGATGCCCGTAGAAGGTCAACCCCTCCGGCGAGATGGTCGAGCAAAAATCTATGCTGCTACCCGGAGCCTTAACCAAGCGGCTGAGGCGATCGCCCACGCACAAAAACCCTTAATCTTAGCCGGGAATGGAGTCATCCGGTCCCAAGCTGCTGCTGCCCTCACCGATTTTGCCACCCAACTGAATATTCCGGTGGTGAATACCTTTATGGGTAAAGGCGCGATTCCCTACACCCATCCTCTGTCGTTATGGACAGTGGGCCTCCAACAGCGAGATTTTGTCACCTGTGCCTTTGAACAGAGCGATCTCGTGATTTCTGTGGGCTATGACCTGATCGAATATTCCCCCAAACGCTGGAATCCAGAGGACACCACACCGATTATCCACATTGGTGAAATTGCCGCAGAAATTGACAGTAGCTATATCCCAATCACAGAAGTGGTGGGGGATCTGGGGGATTCTCTCCGGGAAATCAGTCAACGCACTGACCGCAGTAGCCAGCCGAAATCCACTTTTCTGCAGATCCGGACGGATCTCCATGAAGATTACGAACATCATCGGGATGATTCTGGTTTTCCCGTTAAGCCCCAAAAGATTATCTATGACCTGCGACAGGTGATGGCACCGGAAGATATCGTTATCTCTGATGTGGGCGCCCATAAGATGTGGATGGCCCGTCACTACCATTGCGATCGCCCCAATACTTGCCTGATTTCCAATGGGTTTGCGGCGATGGGCATTGCAATTCCCGGGGCGGTGGCGGCGAAGTTAGTCCATCCCAACAAAAATGTTTTAGCGGTGACCGGGGATGGGGGCTTTATGATGAATTGCCAAGAACTAGAAACGGCTCTGCGGATTGGCGCCAATTTTGTCACCCTTATTTTTAACGATGGTGCCTATGGACTCATTGGCTGGAAACAGATTAACCAATTTGGAGTATCAGCCTTTGTGGACTTTGGCAACCCGGATTTTGTGAAATTTGCAGAAAGTATGGGTCTGAAAGGTTACCGGATCAACAATCCCGGAGAGTTAATCCCCACCCTGAAAGAAGCCTTTGCTCAAAATTGTCCAGCGGTGATTGATTGCCCCGTGGACTACCGCGAAAATGTGAAATTCTCTCAAAAGGCCGGAGGCTTAATCTGTCGAATGTAACAGAGCTGCATACTGGGGATGGAGTTCAACAACTCGACCGACAATGGCGATCGCCGGTGCCGCAAAACCGGTTTTTTCAACTTTCTGGACAATATCACCGAGATTACCGAGGAGTTCTTCTTGATCGGGACGGGTTCCCCAACGAATTAAAGCAATGGGTGTTTCTGGGGTTAGGCCCCCCTCAAGAAGTTGCGGAATAATCTGGGGTAAGTTGTGAATCCCCATATAAATCACTAAAGTCTCTGAACCCTGGGCGATCGCCTGCCAATTCACCTGGGGTTTATATTTTCCCACCGCTTCGTGGCCCGTAACGAAGGTCGCCGAACAACTGTAGCCGCGACTGGTGAGGGGAATCCCACAGTAGGCCGGCGCCGCAATCCCTGAGGTGATTCCTGGGACAATTTCGACCGGAACATTGGCTGCTTGAAGATCCGCCATTTCTTCACCCCCACGGCCAAACACAAAGGGATCACCGCCTTTCAATCGCACGACAATGGCATGTTCCTGGGCTTTTTCGATGAGCAGTTGGGTGGTTTCTTCTTGCTTTAGGGAATGGCGACCGCGACGTTTGCCCGCATCAATTCGTTCTGCCTGGGGATTAATCATTGCCAGAATCGGTTTACTCACCAAGGCATCATAGACCACCACATCGGCCATTTCAAGGAGGGTTTTCCCCTTCAGGGTGAACAAACCAGGGTCACCGGGGCCGGCACCAACGAGATAAACTTTACCGACGGGACTGTTAGGACACATGGCAGTTATGCAACGGGGTGAAGCAGTAGAAAAGTGGGAATAACTCGGTAAAAATTAGTCAAATCAAATGTTGTAGAGCCTTTCAGAGTAACATGGGTCTTTTTCTGTTCTGTATCTTTGGTTGCTATTTCTAAAGAAAATCTTAAATTCCCTTTGACGAACGGCCTAAAGTAGCTGAAATCGTTGCTCCTTTGTCGATGTGCTTGGAACGATTGGTCACAAAAAAAAGGGGCTTTCCCCTATGGCGATCGCCTTGCCTCGCGGGATTAAGATTTTTCCTGCTTCTGAGGTGTGGTGCGGATTTGCTGGAGAAGAAGTTCAAGTTCCGCTTGGATGGAGAGATATTTAACCCGAGTATCTAGGGCTAAGGTACTAACGGTTTTATCTTGAATGGGACACTGACTCATGGCTTGTGGAAGGTTAAAAATAAGATTTGTTAAATAGAGATCGGTATATTAACGCAAAAGTTCGGGGACTTCAGGGGAAAATTTTCTAGAAAGGGACAGAATCACAGCATAAAATAGTCTATTGCCGGGAAAGCTGCTGGGCTTCCCTTGGTCATCGTCAGGATTTGAGGATACATTTTGCTGCTATCAAAAGGTTTAGAAATCGAGATCTACACCGGTACGCCCACCGGGGAAATTATTGGTCTCTCGGACCAAGTTGTCAAAACTCTCGATGGTTTCGTCCGGGAACCTGATAGCCGCAATGTGGAATACACAACGCCCCCCTGTTGCAGTTATGAAAGTTTGCTCTGCGCGATTTTGCAGCCCCGTCTCCAACTGCGCCAATACCTCAAAACCCTAGGAGATTACACGCTCATCCCTGGAAGTACCCTCTCCCTCGGAGATTCCGGCCGTTTTTTCCGCTCCGACCCTCAAAATCCTTACCATGCTTACATCGAGGATACCTATGGGACAGATGTGGTGACGGCGAGTGTACACATCAACATTGGCATTGAAGATCCAGAGGTTTTGATGCGGGCCTGTCGGTTAGTACGTCTAGAAGCGCCGTTGGTGCTGGCTTTGAGTGCGGCTTCCCCTTTCCTGGATGGTCGGGTGACGGGTTCCCATTCCCGCCGTTGGCAAGTTTTCCCGAAAACGCCGGCCCAGGTGCCTTTGTTTACGAGCCACCAGCATTTTATCGATTGGACCAATGAACAACTCCGCCTCGGCACCATGCAAAATGTCCGGCATCTATGGTCTTCGGTGCGGCCCAATGGCGATCGCCGTCCCTATTCTCTAAATCGTCTGGAGCTGAGAATTTGTGATCTGGTGATTCACCCGCTGCAACTGTTAGCAATTGTGGCCTTTGTGGAAGCGAGGATTCAACAACTTTTGGCCCAACCCCACCTTGATCCCCTCAAGTCCAGCCAACTAACCCCAGCCCGTCTTTTAGAAATTACCGATGCCAATGAGCAATTGGCGGCCCAACAAAGCCTAGAAGCCACTCTGACCCACTGGCGCACGGGCCAAGCCATTACCGCTCTGGATTGGATCCAAGAAATCTATGCCGAGGTCTATCCCTTTGCAAAAAATGCTGGGTTTGCCTGTTTCCTGAGTCCGCTGCAAAAATTACTCCGGGAGGGAAACCAGGCACAACAGTGGCTCCGGGCCTACGAGCAGGGTCAACCTTTAGAGCAGATCATCCAAAAGGCGATCGCCGAAGCCGCAGCCCTCGACCAGGAACTCGCCCAGTACCTCTGTGAACCTGCTGCCCTCGTGGCCTAGGAACCCGACTTGGTTCTGGAACGGCCGATAAAGTTCCTCTATTAGTTATTCTCTTGTCCTTAACAATCAATGCCTCAACTGGTTCTTGTTCATCCCCAAATCCCACCCAATACCGGCAATATTGCCCGCACCTGTGCCGCCACCGATACGGAACTCCATTTGGTTGGCCCCCTGGGTTTTGAAATTGGCGATCGCTATCTGAAACGAGCTGGCCTCGACTATTGGCCCCATGTAAAACTTACCTTTCATCCTAACCTCGACCTTTTCCTAGAAGAACAGAGCCGGCGTGGAGGACGTTTACTCGGTTACAGTGTGCGTGGCATCAGTACGTATACTGAATTTTCCTATCGGAAGGATGATTGGTTACTGTTTGGCAGTGAAACCCAGGGATTGCCTCCAGAACTGCTCCAACGCTGCGATGCAACTCTCACCATTCCTATCAATAAGACGGCTGTTCGGAGTCTTAATCTTTCCGTTAGTGCGGCAGTGGGACTCTTTGAAGCACGGCGTCAATTGGGATTATAGTTTCCGCTGATAAGAAATTTCTATCGGCCCTTTCCTGGGCAGAGATAAAAATGTATTTTCAGGCTGTCTAGGAAGGAATTTATTAAAGTTTTTGAGACCAAAATATCTGAGAAACCGATGGCATTACAATCCTTGTATAGCTTGGTATATCAGGGTTTAAAACATGAAAGCTGTCAAAACATAAAAAATGTGCTAGGCGATCGCCTTTGGGAAAAGACGCAACTAGGTATCAAATAAAATTTTCCTTAATTTGTATCCTGGGTTACCTTACAGAGTGGGTGTGTTTTCCCCCAGAAAAATCAAAATATATCAACCCAGACTTGTTAAAGATAAAAAACCAGGGTAACCTTTCCTAGACGTTGGCTAAAGTGCCAATTTAAGTGATCTCAATCACGAGAAGTCGATAAAATTGTGACTTCAATTGTTTAAGTTGAAGCAGCTATCAACTGCTTAACCCAAACAGGAGGTTGTTTTTGAAGGACGTATTCTAGAGGCCCAATGTAGTATCCCCCAGGGTTGCCGCAGCTTCGAAGACATCAGTAAAGCTATCCCGTTCCCGGGCGCTTCCCGTACCAGTGACGGCAAGACCACTGCTTTACTTCATTCACAAACAAACCGTCTTTTTTCCCAAGGAGAAACATTTATGATTCCTGCTCCAGTTACTTTAGCAACGGCGCCGGAGGTCGAATCCCCCAAGCTCGTCGCTGCTGTAAGTTCAAATTCTGTCAGTAGGGTTGAACCTGAACTACCCGCCATTAAGCACGTGGTTGCTGAAGCTGATACGTTTTGGTCTATCGCACAAAGGTATGGTGTCTCCCCTGAGGCGATCGCCAACCTGAACAATCTCACCCTTGAAAGTACCTTGGTGGTTGGCCAATCCCTCAAGATTCCCGCCGCCACTAACGAACCGATCGCCCGCTATGAAATCGAACCAAAGGCGATCGCCCCCACCGAAGAACGTCAACTGCCTCAACCCAGCGTAGAAGTCGCGTCCCTCAACACACCTACGAGACCATTAATTGATGGGTCATTCTCCCGTCCTGCAGAAGACGCCGACGCTTCGACATTCCGCGCCGAACAGGACAAAATCGTCGAAAGTATTCAAGCCCTCAAGAGCCAACCGACACAAACTGTAACCTTTGAGGCTTCCCCAGAATCTCCCCAAGCAGAGACCCTCATCAGCAGCGCAGCGCTCAGCCGTAACGAACCCACACCGGCCCCTAAAGGCACTGTAATCATTCCGGTTCCCCAGCCCAAGGAATATGCTGCCCCAACCCCAAAAGTGGTACCGCCAACGGAAACCCTAGTGGCAAACAATGCAATCTCTAGCCCTAATCGTTTGCCAGAGCCTCCCCAGTTACAACAACTCCAAGGGGCCACCCCTGAACTGGTGATAGAGCCCAAGCGGGAAGAAAAGCCAGCACTCCCGCGCTCTGTAACCATTCCAGTAATTCCAAACAGTGTTTCGACACCTCTGGTACGTCCTGTTGTTGAAGTCGCAGCCTCGCCGGCCCAATCGGAAGTTCTACTTACCGCTAATACCAATACTGCCACTGCTCCCAAAACCCATGTGGTCCAGCCCGGGGAAACTTTATATGCGATCGCCCGTCGCTACGGTATCTCTGGACGCGAGTTGATTGCGGCAAACAAATTGGCGAACCCCAATATCATTTACGTTAATCAAAAGCTAGCGATCCCTGCCCGTGCCCAACAGCCCCAGTCCCAAAAGGAATTTGTAGCCCTTGTTCCCCCAACGGAGGTTACCCAAGGCGTGAATCGCAACAGTGCAACCCTAGCTAATGCCGTTTCCCTGCCCCAAGCCCGTATCCAACCGGGAATCTCGGCTCTGTTATCCGCTGAGACACCGCGCAACAATGGCACGATTGGGGAGACTGACCCTGAAAATATCGTCGAAAATAACACCGAAGCTGCCGTTGAAAAATTGAAAGCAGATATCGCTCGGCTACGGCGAGATTACCAACAGCAGGCTGCTCCCATTGCGCTCCGGGTGCCGACACCCAACGTTGAATCTTCTTCCAACAACCAAGTGGCTCTTTCCAGGCCAATTACGAACCCTGAATGGCAAGGCCAGCAGTCTTCTCCCACTGCAGTGCGTGAGATCAAGGTTCCTGAAGCTCCCCAGGAAATTGCGGCAGCTTCCCCAGGTAATGTGGCCAACTACAATGCCCTTCTCCGTCTCTCCGTAGGGGAAACCGTGAGTCCTGATTTACCTCCCCTCGCAGCTCCTGATGAGTATTTGCCAGGGTCAGAAATCTTCAATGGCTATATTTGGCCAGCTAAAGGAACCTTCACCTCTGGCTATGGCCCTCGCTGGGGTAGGATGCACCGGGGCATTGATATTGCGGCCCCCACAGGTACCCCGATTTTTGCGGCAGCCAGTGGTGAAGTAATTGAGGCGGGCTGGAACTCTGGTGGTTACGGCAACCTTGTTAAGATTCGCCATGGCGATGGCAGTGTAACCCTTTATGCCCACAACAGCCGCATCATGGTACGAAAAGGCCAACAAGTTAAGCAAGGTCAGCAAATTTCTGCCATGGGAAGCACTGGTTTTAGTACGGGGCCCCACCTCCACTTTGAGGTTCATCCGAAAGGCCAGGGGGCAGTTAACCCAATCGCCTTCCTGCCGAAGCGTTAAAGCATCACGTTAAGCAATTAATCTCATCTACAGAGGGAAAATTTTCCCTCTTTTTTTATGGCAAGGGTAGGGGCGATCGCCAGAAGATCGGCAATGGGATATGCCCCTTTAAAATGGGAAGGGAAAAATTTACTCAGTACTTTTTACCATGCGTCAACCCCAGACAAAAACGGTATGGATTCCGAATGGTGACCTTGAGATCGAAGGTTATCTTAGTTATCCTGTCGCCCCAGAGCCTTTACCCGCGGTGATTGTCGTGCAAGAAATCTTTGGGGTAAATGTTCATATTCGGGATGTGACAGACCGCATTGCGCAGTTGGGTTATGTGGCGATCGCCCCGGCGATTTATCAACGCCTCGCCCCAGGGTTTGAAGCGGGGTATACCCCTGAGGATGTCAAAGTAGGACGGCAATACAAAGAACAAACGAAGGCAACGGAACTCCTGAGCGATCTCCAAGCAACCATCGATTACCTTTACCGTTTACCCCAGGTTAAAGCAACGGGGGTGGGGGCGATCGGGTTTTGCTTTGGGGGCCATGTAACCTATCTGGGGGCGAGCCTACCGGACATTAAGGCGACGGCTTCTTTCTATGGGGCAGGGATTACGACCTGGTGTCCTGGAGAACCGACAAAGACAACCTTAGACTACACATCTGCCATCCAAGGTAAGCTTTATGCTTTTTTTGGCATGGCCGATGCGTCCATTCCAGCAGTCCAGGTGGATCAAATTGAGACTGCTTTAAAAACGAATCAGGTTGATCACCAGATTTTTCGTTACCCAGGAGCCGACCATGGGTTCTTTTGCGATCACCGCGCCAGTTACAATGAACAGGCAGCTCGAGCGGCTTGGCAGGAGGTGAAAACTCTCTTTGCCGAGACCCTGTAAGTGTTTTGTTTTTATTTGAATTTCAATGACCCAACCGTCTGTCGATGAACCAACCATTCAACTGGATCAATTCCTCAAAATTATGAACCTTGTCGCCACGGGGGGACAGGCGAAAATGGTGATCCAGGGGGGCTTTGTGGAGGTGAACGGGGAAACAGAAACCCGTCGCAAGCGCAAATTACGCCATGGGGATCGGGTCACCTTTGAAGAGACAACGCTCCAGGTGGAGTTTGATGAATAGACCTGTTCTGTAAACCCTAGGGCTGAATCATGGTTTTGGCGACAATGCGGGTGCGTTTGCGATCGCCTTCGGAGAGTTCTTGGCCCGCTTGGAGCTGGGTGGCATTTTGTTGGAGGACAGTGGCCGCATTTTGATCCCCCAGTTGAATGGCCGTCTTGGCCGCAGTTTGGAGGAGAGTGGCTGCCCCTTGGCGATCGCCTGCTTTCAGTTTGTCTTCAGCGAGTTGAGTTTGACGGTACTTGGCGAGGGCGAGGATGGATTGCTGCACTGCTGGATTCGGGGCCGGTTGATACTGACTTTGCACGACTGCTGTGACCGGAATCGTTGCCGATAGAAGCCGAGTTTGGCTGGTGGCAGGGTCATCATAGCGAACTTGCACCTGAGCAATGGTCTGGTTACCGGGGGGCAGTTGGTCAATATAGAGATTCGCCAAAATAATCCGGGGTGCTTCAGTCAAAAGATCCCCAAGACGTGCCCCATAGAAATTGCCTTCCTGGACAACGGATAATTCGATGGTTTCTGGGGCCACCTGGGCGAGGGGTTTCAGTTCCGCGAGGCGAGTACCTGGGGTAAGCTGCAAAAGCAGTTGGGCATTAGTTAGTCCCACCGATTGGGCGCGCTGTAATAGCCGTTCAAATTCTGCGAGGGCTTGATCGGGGGTTTCAATGAAGGCCAAACTTCCATTAGCAGCATCGGCAATTTGTTCGAGGACATCCTGGTTCCAATTTTCCCCAAACCCTAGGGTACTTAGGGTGACACCGTGTTCTGCGGCAACCTTGGCGATTTCTAAGCAGCGATTGTTATCACCATGTTCGTTTTCCCCGTCGGTAAGAATGAATACTTGGGAAGACCGTTGACCGGAGCTATTGGCCAGTTCTTCAAGACCGAGCTTGATTCCATCGTCGATACAGGTGCCCCCGGCAGCCTCAAGGCGATTAATTTGGGCCTTAATTTGGGCAATATCAGTCACATCTTGGTTCGGGACAATGACCTTCGCTTTGTGATCAAAGGCAATGACCGAAAGGCGATCACCTTCCCGCAGTTGATCCACCAGTTGAATAGCTGCTTCCTTAACTGTACGCAAAGGTTGACCAGCCATGGAACCGCTATGATCCAGCACTAAACAAAGATTCAGGGGTAACGTCGATTCTCGAAAATCATTGGCGATCGCCCCGATGGAGAGGGAAAGTTGGCGTTGACTCTGGGCTTGGGTGGCATCCAAATGGGCATCACTGAGGAGCGCTTGCAGTCCGACTTTCATAGGCTGACATTTTGGCTAACTAAAACGATTTGTCTACGCAGGGCGATCACTACGTCATTTCAGCATAACCTCTCTCTCCTGGGGCCGTAGCCCAGATTATGTTTTTTGTAACGTTCCACAGCTTGAGATGGAATTTAACCAAGGTGTCCTGTTTTTACATAGATAATGCAGCCTTCTCGACTAAAGGGGGTATGGATACTGTCAGGGGGGTTCCGCAACCAAGTACCTGCTGGATAAATACCCTGCTCATCTTCAAATGTGCCCTCTAGAACAAAAATTTCCTCGCCGCCCCAATGGCGATGGGCCTGAAAATAGGTTCCTGGTTCCCAGCGTACCAAAGCAACATTTTCTCCTTGAAAATTGTGTAGAGGCAATACTGATAAGCCCTTGACCAAACCTGGCAGCCAGGGCTGTCCTTGGGTACGCACCCGCACGAAGGTTTGATCGCTTGGATCCATTTGCCAGAGTTTCACGAAAATCGTGCAACCCGTTTGGCTGTGGGGACGGTGACTGGAACCCACGGGATTACGCACATAGGTGCCGGCGGGATATTCTCCATGTTCATCGGCGAAGGTACCTTCCAGGACAAAAAATTCTTCGCCACCCCCATGGGTATGTTCTGAGAAATAACTGTCGGGGGCATAACGCACCAAGGAAGTCGCCCGGGCGATTTCTGCGCTATCTCGGTCTAACATCCGTCGTTCCACCCCAGCCATTGGTGAGGCTTGCCAGGGTAAAGCCTTGGTATCGAGGACAACCCGTTCTTGTAAATTAGCGTGGAGTTTCATGGAATTAAGCTAAAAATTTTTCGACACAGCGCACAAATATTTCCACCCCCATGCCCAGGGCCGTTTCATCGAAGTTAAAACGGGGATGGTGGTGGGGGGAGGCTAAGTCAAAGTAGGGGTTGGCGGAACCCAGGAAAAAGTAGCAGCCGGGCACTTCCCGCAGGAAAAAAGACATATCTTCGCTGCCCATGGTTTGACATTCGGGCATGACCCCTAGGGGCGTTTCAATAGTTTCTTCGGCAACGGAACGCACTAATTCCGCCATGGTCGGGTCGTTAATGGTCGGGGGATAAAGGTGTACATGTTCCAGTTTGTAGCTCGCGCCGTAGCTCTGGCAGATACCATTAACGATGGTTTCGAGGCGATCGCCAATGGTTTTTTCCAGGGCGGGGTTGAAATACCGGATGGTTCCTTTGAGATCCGCATAATCGGCGATCACATTCATGGCGCGACCTGCTTTAAATTCGCCCACGGTCACCACCGCCGCATCGAGGGGATTCACAATGCGAGAAACGATGGTTTGCAGGGCATTCACAATCTGAGCACCGACAACAATCGCATCCACTGTCTGGTGAGGGATTGCACCGTGTCCACCCTTCCCTTGCACCCGCAGATCAAAGCTTTCTACCGCTGCCATTAGTGCCCCTGGCCGCACCCCCACAGTCCCGAGGGGAAGGTTGTTCCACAGGTGCAGGCCAATGATCGCATCTACATCAGGGTTATGGAGTACACCAGCTTGGATCATCGGTTTTGCGCCCCCAGGACTTTCCTCCGCCGGTTGGAAGATAATTTTTACAGCCCCCCGGAAACTGTCGCGGTTTTCCTGGAGATATTTAGCCGTACCTAAGGCGATCGCCACATGACCATCGTGACCGCAGGCGTGCATCACCCCTGGATTTTGAGAGCGATAATCGACTTCGTTTTCTTCCTGGATCGGCAGGGCATCCATATCAGCGCGAATCCCCAACACTTTGCCCGGTTCATGGCCTTCGATGAGAGCGACAATGCCCGTTTCTGCGACACCCGTTTCGTGGGGAATCCCCCATTCGGTGAGCTTATGACTAATCAATTCTGCGGTGAGATTTTCCTGAAAGGCCAGTTCCGGTTTCCTGTGAATTTGGCGACGCCACTGGACAATGTCCGGTTGGAGGGCTTGGATTCCGGGGCGAATCCGATGTTTGTGGAGGATGGCATCTAAGCTAACGGTGGCAACCATAGTAAGCCCAATCCAAGGGTGTGAAAATCTGCCCCTCTAGTGTAGAGGATTCTTTTTTCTCCCGTCGATCTGATCATTTACAGAGGTTGAGTGTTAATCTTCATCCACCGGGGTCGGGTGCCACAGTAAACGCACCGCAAGGGCCGCAAAACCGATGGCCGCAAAACCCTTGAGAATCTGGGCCGGGATAAAAGCGGCGAAGGCTCCCCCGGCAATCACCCCCAATAAACTTGTCGTAATGAGGGCCGTGACGGAGCCAAAAAATACGGCAATGGGAGATTTAGAACTGCCCCCCAAGGCGATCGCCGCCAACTGACTCTTGTCCCCGATCTCGGCGAGGAAAACAGTGATGAAGGTCAAACTCAATAATTGCCAGTCAATTTCTACCATGGGCTCAGGAAAGGGGGTTGCTCAAAGGGGTCAAAAATTACGAAGCCAACATATCCACAATCAGGAGGCCGGCGATGATCAACAACAGCACTCCCACAAACATATCCAATACGTCAGGGGCTAATTTGCGGGCGAGCCAATAACCAATCACAACCCCCAACAGGCTGGTACTCACCAGGGCCAGGGCCGCGCCAAGAAATACTACCCAGGGGGAAGCGGCTTGGGCGGAAATCAGGAGGGTCGCCAACTGGGTTTTATCTCCCATCTCCGCAATAAAAATGGTGAGAAAGGTGGAACCAAAAACCGTCCAAATGCTCCAGGATCTTTCCTGTGTGGGAGGGTGACTTGCCGTCATAGTGCTGGAAAAAATGATGAGACCATCGGTTAGTCTATCAGTTATCTGGGGTAAATATGAAAAAAAAGTGAAAAGTCTAGGGCTATTAGGACAGGGTTTTCTCAGGATTGGGAGGAGAATTATGAGGCGATCGCCCGAGGGCAAAAATTAGGACTGGAGTCCCCCCAAGGAGGCCAAAACCTAACCAATGCTGGAAGCTGTAACCTTTACGCCAAGAGACAAAGGCGGCAATTACCCCCACACCGCAGTGGAGACTAGCGAGGAACCAAATCCGGGGATCAAAAAAGAACGCTGGCATAGTGATCGTGGTATAACCTTTAGAAACCATGTTACATTTCGCAAACAATAATCAATGACATCAGTTAGCGTGCGCCCTAGTGCCACAACCCTCTTGGAAAAGCATCCGAATTTGCGGTTACGGGATATCCTCGATACATTGCCCCGTTCCGTCTACGAAATCAATCCAGTAAAAGCTTGGTCTAGGGTGCTGTTGAGTGTGGCAGCGGTGGTGGGGAGTTATGCCCTCTTGGCGATCGCCCCTTGGTATTTACTCCTGCCCGTTTGGTTTTTGACTGGAACCGCTTTAACGGGTTTTTTTGTAATTGGCCACGATTGTGGACACCGTTCCTTTTCCCGGAAGACCTGGGTCAATAATTTGGTGGGTCACCTCGCCTTTTTGCCTCTGATTTACCCCTTCCACGCTTGGCGGATTCTCCACAATCATCACCACCGCTACACCAACAACATGGAGGAAGACAACGCTTGGGCACCTTTCACCCCCGAGTTCTATGATAGTGCTTCCCCCATCGTTAAACTGGCTTACCGAGCGATCCGCGGCCGACTCTGGTGGCTTGCATCCATCATTCACCAACTCAAACTTCACTTTGACTGGTCTCAGTTTGAAGGGAAACAACGGGAACAGGTGCGCTTTTCGGCTCTCTTTGTGATTGTTGCCGGGGCGATCGCCTTTCCGATGATGTTCTACACCCTCGGTGCTTGGGGGGTTGTGAAATTTTGGTTGATGCCTTGGATTGGTTATCACTTCTGGATGAGTACCTTTACCCTTGTCCACCACACCGTACCGGAAATTCCCTTTAACTACCGCGACCAATGGAACGAGGCGATCGCCCAACTCTCGGGTACCGTCCATTGTGACTATCCCACCTGGGTGGAAGTGCTTTGCCATGACATCAATGTCCATGTGCCCCACCACCTTTCGACGGGGATTCCTTCCTACAACCTCCGCAAAGCCTACGCGAGCATCAAAGAAAACTGGGGTGAATATCTCTACGAAACAAAATTTTCCTGGGATCTCATGAAAAAAATCACCGACCAGTGTCACATCTATGACCCTGAGCAAAATTACATCTCCTTTGCCCAACACCAAAAACGCTAATTTGAGAAAAACAATTTAGCAAAATTGCTCATTTAGCTTTTGAAACATACACCCTAAAACTTGGGGTGTTTTTTATTGTGCTTGGGTCATAAATGAGGCCATAAAAAAGTTCCCCATCGCCGCAGGGAACCCAAAGAAATTATCGAGAAAGTGGCAGAATGAGCCTATTCCCGGAAAAAACGGTGGTATGCTTCCATACCGTGTTCACCAATGTCTAATCCTTCAAGTTCTTCTTCTTTACTAACTCGCAGACCCAAACTCAGCTCTAGGACTAACCAAATAACAAAGCTAAAACCGGCAGTAAATATCCCCACGACAGCGATACCAATCAGCTGACTGATCAGTTGGCCGATACCACCGCCAAAGAGGACTCCGGCTGTTGGGCCAGCACCTGCGCCATACCATGGGTAAACATCACCGCCAACGCTGAACAGTCCCACGGCAAG
>JAYKIK010000107.1:0-4577 GCA_035284725.1 Synechococcus sp. | reverse complement strand
CCATCCATCATCCCTGAAGGTGCAATGATATCCGCCCCAGCTTTTGCCTGGGAAACCGCCGTTTTCTTGAGCAGTTCCAGGGTCGGATCATTTAAAACCCGTCCCGTTAAATCCCCCGTTTGTAGGTAGCCGCAGTGGCCATGGGGTGTATATTCACAGAGGCAGGTGTCGTTAATCACGGTCATTTCGGGAATTGCTTCCTTGATCGCCGTGGTTGCCTTTTGTACAATACCGCAATCGTACCAAGCCCCCGTTGCATCGTTATCTTTTTCGGGGGGAATGCCAAACAAAATCACTGCGGGAATGCCCAGTTCCCAAACTTCCTTCGCTTCCGTGACGATTTTATCGATGGATAGTTGATACACGCCGGGCATTGACTTCACTTCGTTGGCGATCGCCTCCCCGGGCACTGCAAAGAGGGGATAGATCAAATCGTTGGCCGTAAAGGTATTTTCCCGCACCATGCGACGGAGGGATTCGGTTTGGCGCAAACGGCGGGGACGCATCGAAGGGAACATAGTCGGCAAAAATAAAATTTAGATAAAAAATTGCTTCTGAATAGTTTAGGCGATCGCCTCCCTTTCCCTTACCGAAACGTAACAGTCCTCAATGATTGGCAAAGGTTGACCCTAGCAGGAACCCAGAACAAGGGGCAATTGACCGAGGACTTGGTGGTCTAGATCATCCAGGGGGGTGGGAATACCACTGCGAATCAATTCCACAAATCGCTCATTGGGTACCATAAACCCAAGCAGATACAGTCTTTCGGAGGTTGTATTGATAATTTGGTGTTTCCCTGTGGCCGGAATACAAAGGCTATCCCCCGCTGCAAACTGAATTTCCTTCCCATCGCATAGGGCTTGCCCCTGACCTCTGAGGATGAAAAACATCTCCACCGCTACTTGGTGCCAATTGGGGGGTGTTTGACCAAAGGGATCAAAAATTTCTAAAAATACAGTCAGAGAATGTTGGGCGATCGCCGGATCGAAAATAACTGCGAGGCGATTGGAATCCTGGGGCCTAATCCGGTAGGCTCGATAGTCTGCCAGGGTACGACGAATGGGAATCATACAGCGTCGGTGCATTGTTTTTACTCTCTCCCCTCTGGGCCAGCCACTGCTCCCACGGTAAAGGCGATCGCCTTTCACTTCACTAAACCGTAACAGTCATCAATGATTGGAAAAATCTTTCTTTGTTCTACAGGGTTTTTGCCCAGGCCCGAATTGCCCGCCGGATGGCACGACGTCCTAGGGGGCGATTTTCTTCAATTAAAGCCATCATCGTTGTTACCGAAATCTGGGGCAGGGCCAGACTCGTTTCCGAAACGCGATATTCTCCTTGATCGAGAAGATAGATCGTAATTTTGCCGTCTTCATAGCTCCAAATTTCCGGCACCCCCAACCGCCCGTAGATGGGAAACCGTTCTAGGGATCTGCTGGTGAGTTCGATTTCTAAAGCCAAATCGGGGGGCGGATCTTTACTCAGGTCACAGTCCAACTGGCCCCGGATCAAGGACTCATGCTGGAAGTAAAAACAGTTATCCGGCTCTAGGCCCGCTTTTTGGGCTGGTTTACGCCAGGTGGTCGAACCGAGACTTTCGTAATCAATGTCTAGTTCGTCAGCACAATCTTTGATCGCATCGCCGATCGTCTCTTTGTAAAATTCATGTTCCGGCAGGGGCGTCATAATTTCTAAAACTCCATCACAATAGGCCACCCGACTAGCGCGGCTTTCCCCCAGATCCCGCAGAATACCTTCAAACTGTGACCAACTGATCTGACTCAGCAGTACCCGATCCGCCCTTTGTTTTATCAGCATCGCCTTCACCTCAGTTACTGATCACGCTTTATCAACTATTTTATGGGGGAATCCAAAGGGTTGGTGATCGCCTTTCGTCTAGCAAGATTCACGGGAAAAGCCCCGGCACGTTAAAATCACCCATAGCAAACATTTGTAAACATCAGCCACCACAGCCACCGTGACAGAAGCAAAGAGCTACAAAGATACTGTTAATCTGCCTAAAACGAAATTCGATATGCGGGCCAACGCCCCGAAAAAAGAGCCAGAAATTCAGCAATTTTGGCAAGAAAACCGCATTTACGAAGACCTAGCGCAGCAGAATCCCAAGGAATACTTTACGCTCCACGATGGCCCCCCCTACGCCAACGGCGATCTGCACATGGGTCATGCCCTCAACAAAGTACTCAAAGACATTATTAATAAGTACAAGCTCCTCCAAGGCTATAAAACCCATTACGTCCCGGGTTGGGATTGTCACGGCCTGCCCATCGAATTAAAGGTACTGCAAAACCTCAGTGCCGAGGCTCGACAGAATTTAACCCCCCTAAAACTACGCTACAAAGCCCGAGATTTTGCCCTGAAAACCCAAAAAAAACAGGCAGAAAGTTTTCAACGTTATGGCATTTGGGGCGATTGGGAAAATCCCTATTTAACCCTGACCTCCGACTACGAAGCCGCCCAAATTGAAGTCTTTGGACAAATGGCACTCAAAGGCTATATCTATCGCGGTTTAAAGCCTGTCCATTGGAGTCCCAGTTCCCACACCGCCTTGGCAGAAGCTGAACTTGAATATCCCGAAGGTCACACCTCGCAAAGTATTTATGTATCCTTCCCTATCACCGAATTGGGTGATGCGGCGAAAGCTGTATTGGGCGAATTTGCGGCAAGTTTAGGCGTTGCCATCTGGACAACTACCCCTTGGACATTACCCGGTAACTTAGCTGTAGCGATTAACCCTGAATTGGAATACGCTGTCGTCGAAACCGATGGCAATCTTTGCGCCCAAAAATATCTGGTGGTGGCGAAGGATTTAGCAGAAACCTTAACAGCCAAATTTGCCACAACCTTAACCCTCAAAAGCAGTTTTAAAGGAGAAATTCTCGAACATTGTACCTATCAACATCCCCTCTATGACCGCAGCAGTCCAGTAGTAGCAGGCGGTGACTACATCACGACGGAATCCGGTACAGGTTTAGTCCATACGGCTCCGGGGCATGGTCAGGAGGACTACATCACGGGACAAAAATATGGTTTGCCGATTCTTTCGCCAGTGGATGCAGAAGGTAACCTGACCGCAGAAGCCGGGGAATTTGCGGGCTTGAATGTTTTGGATGGGGCGAATGATGCGATTATTGCGGCTCTAAAAACCAAGCAAGCCTTGTTAAAACAGGAAGCCTATCAACATAAATATCCCTACGATTGGCGCACTAAAAAACCGACCATTTTCCGGGCGACTGAACAGTGGTTTGCGTCGGTGGAAGGGTTTCGTGATGAAGCGTTAAAAGCGATTAAAGAAGTGCGTTGGATTCCTGCCCAAGGGGAAAATCGCATCACGGCAATGGTCGGCGATCGCAGTGATTGGTGTATTTCCCGTCAGCGCAGTTGGGGTGTGCCGATTCCGGTTTTCTATGATGAAGAAACAGGCGAAGCATTATTAAATGCAACCACCATTAATCACGTCAAAGAAATTATTGCCAAGGAAGGTTCTGATGCTTGGTGGCAGCGTTCGGTAGAGGAACTTTTACCGGAAGAATATCGCAACAATGGACGCACCTATCGTAAGGGTACGGACACCATGGATGTGTGGTTTGATTCCGGTTCCTCTTGGGCAGCGGTGGCACAACAACGGGACGGTTTAAATTATCCGGTGGATATGTATTTAGAAGGCTCTGATCAGCATCGCGGTTGGTTTCAATCGAGTCTCTTAACCAGTGTCGCCGTGAACAATGTTGCGCCCTATAAAACGGTTTTAACCCACGGTTTTGTCCTCGATGAAAAGGGTTACAAAATGAGTAAATCTCTTGGTAATGTCGTCGATCCAAACATCATTATTAACGGTGGCAAAGACCAGAAAAAAGAGCCGCCCTATGGTGCAGATGTGTTGCGGTTGTGGGTTTCTTCGGTGGATTATTCCTCTGATGTACCTATCGGTCAAACCATTCTGAAACAGTTGGCAGATGTCTATCGTAAAATCCGTAATACGGCACGTTTTCTGCTCGGCAATATCCACGATTTTGACCCGAAAAAAGATGTGATCGCCTATGCTGATTTACCGGAATTAGACAAATATATTTTGCACCAAACCCACAACGTTTTTTCGGAAGTAACGGAAGCCTTTGAGGAGTTTCAATTCTTTAAATTTTTCCAAAAAGTTCAAAATTTCTGTGTGGTGGATCTGTCTAATTTCTATCTTGATATTGCTAAGGATCGCCTCTACATTTCCGATGTGAATGCCCCCCGTCGGCGCAGTTGTCAAACCGTCATGGCAATGATTTTAGAGATGCTTGCTAAGGCGATCGCCCCCGTGCTGTGCCACATGGCAGAGGATATTTGGCAGAATCTCCCCTACGAAACCGAATATAAATCTGTGTTTAATTCAGGTTGGTATCAACTCGATCCGCAATGGACAAATGATGATGCCCTCTTCCAACGTTGGGAGCAATTGCGTCAGATTCGTAACGGCGTTAATCTCGTCCTCGAAAAAGCCCGCACTGAAAAGTTAATTGGGGCATCCCTTGAAGCCAAAATTATGATGCATCATGTGGATGGAACATTGG
>JAYKIK010000106.1:0-18117 GCA_035284725.1 Synechococcus sp. | reverse complement strand
CTGAGGATGACGGTAAAATTCGCGGCTCGGCCCGGGGCATCGAAGAATTTAACGTTTTTGAAGCATTGAACTACTGTAAAGATCTGCTCGGCAAATTTGGGGGCCACAGGGCAGCAGGTGGTTTTTCCCTCGCAAAAGAGAATCTGGAAGCTTTTACGGAAAAACTCAGTGAATTTGCTCACCAATACCTAGAGCCGGAATACCTAAAACCCCTTTTGAAAATCGATGGTTTGGTGAATTTTACGGATTTAACCCCAGAGTTCTATCAACAGATCGATCAACTTCATCCTTGGGGAATCGGCAATCCAGAACCCATTTTCTGGACAAAAAATGTGCGTATTCTTGAGCAGCAAACCATTGGAAAAAATCATTTAAAATTTACCCTTGGCCAAACCGTTACCGGCCAAACCTTTACCATTAAAGCCCTGGCTTGGCAGTGGGCGGATTATTTGCCGCTCCCTTCCCCCCTGGATGTAGCCTATAAACTCAAGGAAAACCACTGGAATGGCCAAGTCAGCCTAGAGTTAGAACTGGTGGGTGCCCGTCCTAGCGAGAAAGTTGAGGCTGTCTCCAAAGTACAAGCTTTTGCTCCTGAAAAATCTTTTTGCTTTAATGACCGTACCTATTTTTGTTTCCTGGAAAACCAAGGCCAAACCCTAAAAATTCGCAATGACCAGGGCAAACTTTTATCAATTAAAAAAGGCCAGCGGCGGGGAAAACTGGGGGATCAAATCGTTGACGTGACCCAACCCCCTTTCTTCCAGATGATCAAAACGGCGATCGCCTCTCTGGAGCAATCATCCTAGAGCACAAAAAAAGACAACACCCTCGAAAGTTTGTTGTCTTCTGGGAATTATTTTTTTGCTGAAAAAAATTACATATCGCCGCCACGGATCGCCAACAAAAAGATGACAACGGGCCCCGAAATGAGGATTAAAGAGACGAAAGTCAACTGGAAAATAACTTCGTAGTTGAGGTTACCAAAAAAACCTGTGATAAAATCCATATTTCTCCTATTCCTGAGTTAAGGCAAAAAACAGGGTAAATTTTTTTTTCCTAAAAATCAATGTCTATCATACCCCGTCGGGCCTGTCTTGCTTTGCTGAGAATCGGGAAAAATCAATGAAGTTTTGTAACACACCACCAAAGGATCTCCATGCCCACTTGGCAATGTATTGAGAATTGTGGGGCTTGCTGCCACCTCGAACCAGGCGATCGCCCCGACCTCGAAGATTACCTCACCCCAGAGCAACTGGAACAGTATCTAGGAATGGTGGGCCCCGACGGGTGGTGCATCAACTACGATAAAACAAACCGTAAATGCACAATTTACGCAGATCGGCCCCGTTTTTGCCGTGTTCTCCCAGAAACCTTTACAGAAATGTTTGATGTGCCCGCCGATGATCTTCAACAATTTGCCATCGACTGCTGCCTAGAACATATCGAAAGCATCTATGGCGACACAAGTCCGGAGATGGAACGCTATGTTGCAAAAGTCGTTAACGGCGGCCTGTAAACTCCTGAACAAGACTTGCTATCTTGTCAGTCCATAAAAAAGAGTACCAGCCCAAGGATTCTGGTACCCAATTGTTTATTGAAAAAAGATTTAGTTTTTTTGCCCACAAACTAAAGCTTATCTAACCCACTACTCTAAATCTGAAGAACCATTATAGGGATCGCCGTCATAGGGCTGGAATCCCACTTCTGGTACAGGTTCATCATTTGGCGAGAAAATTCGATTAAATCCTTGCAAAATATATTGAAAAAGTCGCTCTAAAGTCTTCATTGTCTTTGTACCTCGTCACGTCCAATACATCTCAAGATCACACCTGAAAGTGCTGATAACAGCAACTAATAGCTATGTCTAAGGCCAGGCTTGGTTTCTCCCAAATCCTAGTTCTATGCCCATTATTAAAGGAATTACTTTCCTTTGTCCCTTCTGGTTGTGATTCTTGAAGTTGCGTTAGACTTCTGCATCTCCAAAAAGTAGTTGCACTAATAAATATTAAGAAAAAGAAATATTTTTCTCAAAAAATCCCTGACCGAAACAACAATCAGGGATCAATCTAAATAGAATCTTTAATTCACGCAATTTAAGAAAAAAGATGCTATGGAACTAGAGTTCTTTTACCTCGAAAGTGATTTTTTCGACCATATCCTTCGCCCCCCCAAAGAGCATCATTGTTTTATCTTTGAAGAACAATTCATTCTGTACCCCAGAGAAACCATTATTCATGCTGCGTTTGATCACGATTGTAGTTTTCGCCTTATCGACTTCCAGGATAGGCATCCCGTAGATAGGACTACCTTTGTCATGGCGAGCCGCAGGATTGACCACATCATTCGCCCCAATCACTAAGGCCACATCGGTATTATCAAATTGGGGATTGATGTCATCCATATCGTAGAGCTGATTGTAGGGAACGTTGGCTTCAGCGAGGAGGACATTCATATGACCAGGCATCCGCCCTGCCACTGGGTGAATCGCATACTTAACCTCTACGCCTTTTTTCTCAAGCATATCGGCCAGTTCTTTCACGGAATGCTGTGCCTGGGCCACCGCCATCCCATAACCAGGAATGATCACTACACTGCGTGCGTAACCGAGCATCATCGCGCTCTCTTCGGGATCCACGCTCTTGATTGCCCCTTCAATGTCACCACTGCCACCATCGACAGCAGCACCACTATCACTACCAAAACCGGCAAAGAGAACGTTAGTCAGAGAACGGTTCATCGCTTTACACATGATCTGGGTAAGGATAATCCCTGATGCACCAACTAGGGCCCCCGCAATAATCAGCATATTATTGCCCACAACGAAACCCGTCGCACTAGCCGCTAAACCGGAATAGGAGTTGAGAAGGGAAATCACCACGGGCATATCGCCACCACCGATGGGAATCACAAACAGTATCCCCAGCACGAGGGAAACCGCCACCAAACCGAGGAAAATTGTGGGATTGGGATTAATGAAGAGGTAAATACTGCCCCCAAGAAAGCCCGTCAAAATGCCAAAGTTAATGATCTGTTGGGCGGGGAAGGTGATGGGGCGACCGGGCATAATCCCCTGTAATTTCCCGAAGGCGATTAGGCTCCCGGTCAGGGTAACGCCACCAATAAGGACACCCAAAATAATAGTTAGGCTTGTGGTGGCAGAGAGGTTTTCACCGAGATTGAGTAAGCGCCAAAACTCGGCGATCGCCACCAGGGCAGAGGCCGCCCCCCCGAGGCCGTTAAATAAACCCACTAACTGGGGCATATCGGTCATTTCCACTTTTTTCGCGGTAATTAAACCGATGATTGTCCCTACGAGAATGCCAGCGGCGATCATCCCGTAGTTCAGCACTTGCTGATCCAGGAGGGTTGCCACCACGGCCAAGAACATTCCCACAGCGGCGATCGCATTTCCTTGGCGAGCTGTGGCTGGGGAACCTAATTTTTTTAAACCGGCGATGAAAAGACAAGCAGCAATGAGATAACTCAGTTCAATGCCATTTGTTAATAGGCTATCCATGGTTTAGGCCTCCTTTTTCTTAAACATTTGCAGCATCCGGTCAGTAACGAGGAAGCCCCCCACCACGTTGATCGTGGCGCACACCACGGCGATCAATCCAAGGATCACCGTTAAATTCCAGTTTTCTTCCCCTGCCACCAATAGGGCGCCAATTAGTGCGATCCCTGAGATGGCATTGGCACCGGACATCAGAGGGGTATGCAGGGTCGGCGGAACTTTGTTAATCACCTCAAAGCCCACGAAGGAAGCCAATACAAAAACAAATAGGCTACTCAGTAGCGTTGCGGTCGTCATGGACGGTCAAAACTCCTTGCAATCAATTGGGATTAATTTTTTGAAAAAATTTAGGCTCTAGGCCGTGACAGCCATTTGTTGGAGGACATCTTTCACCCGTTGGTTACGAATTTCCCCCTGGTGGGTAATGCAAACGGAATCAATAATGTCGTCACTGAAATCCAGGTTGATTTCACCGTCAGGGATGAGCAGTTGCAACAGGGTGGCCATATTTTTGGCAAACATTTGACTGGCATGGATTGGTACGGTTCCTGGCAAATTGACCGGGGCAATAATCGTCGCCCCGTGGACTTGTGTCTCTTGACCAACCACACAGCCTTCGCAATTCCCCCCCTGTTCCCCAGCGAGATCGACAATTACAGAACCCGGCTGCATCCGGGCGATCATCTCATCAGTCACCAACACCGGGGCGCGTCGACCGGGAACCTGGGCGGTGGTAATCACCACATCGGCGGTGGCTACATGGTCGGAAATCAAGGCTTGGCTTTTCTTTTTAGAATCTTCGGAAACTTCCTTGGCATAACCGCCAGCAGTGGCTGTTTCTTCTGCTAACTCCACCTCAACAAATTTAGCCCCGAGGCTCTGCACCTCTTCTTTTACGGCGGGACGAATGTCAAAGGCTTCCACCACTGCACCCAATCGTCGGGCCGTGGCGATCGCCTGCAGACCAGCCACCCCTGCCCCAATGACAAACACCTTTGCCGGTCGGATCGTTCCCGCTGCCGTGGTTAGCATAGGAAAAAACTTCGGTAGGGCCGCCGCCGCTAGTAATACGGCCTTATAACCAGCCACCCCAGCTTGGGAAGACAACACATCCATACTCTGGGCACGACTGGTGCGGGGGATCAGTTCCATCGCCAGGGCTGTGATTTTCTTTTCTGCCAATTTTTGGATTATTTCCGGTTGACCTAGGGGGTTAAGGAGACTGATGACCACACTCCCCGGGGGGAGTAAGTCTATCTCTGCTTTGATCGGGGGGGCTACTTTGACCACGATGTCCGCCGTTTGCCAAAGACTATGGCGATCGCCAATAATCTTTCCCCCCGCTTCTTGGTAAGATTGGTCCGTCCCAAAGGAGGAATTCCCGGCCCCAGCTTCAATGATAATCTCCCAACCTTTCTTCACAAGACGGGCCACCTGATCCGGGGTTAGGGCGACCCGGTGCTCACCGACGACGGTTTCCCGAGCAACAGCAATTTTCATAGAAACTCCTTAGATGAAACAATGGCAACAAACTGAACGGTGGATGTAGAGAAATTCAGCCGCAAAACTTTAAACCGATGGCCGTTGCCCATCCCTCCAAGGCTGTTACGGCACCTTTTCGCAGTGTAGTCCCATCTTTTCCAGGACGGTGCCCTCTGTAATGTGTCTTAGCAGTTTTTGTAAATCTCTGTTGCGTTGGCACTTCTAGGTCAGGATTTCGTCAAGGGAGTTGCTGAAAATGCAAACTTTAGTCACAATCGGTTACAGACTTTGAAGGCTCCTGTGAATATGCAATTCCTCCGTTCCTCCCTCTCCCATTTGGCGATCGCCACCACACTTTTGGGCAGCAGCCTCATCCTTATGGCACCCAGCGCCGAAGCCCGCACCCCCTGTGGCTCCTTCACGATTAACTGGGGTGGAACGATTCCCCAGGGAGATATTCTCAAATGTGCCGTTGAATATAATTCCGGTGCCCGCCGCCGCGATCGTTATTACCTAGAGATTAAAAAGGCCAAAATCGTTGATCGCTTTCAAACTTTTGAACTCAGTTTCCCCGAAGATTTTGATGGCAATATCGACGACACAAAAATTCGAGTCCGGGTCAATGGCCGGGAAGTGGCATTAAACCAGGACGCAACGGCTTGGGATCCCGATAGCCTGCCGGAAAACGCCGCCCAACAGAGCCAGACCATCCTGGGGAACATCGCTGCCAACGCTACCACACCGGATCGGGGTGGGGAACTCGTCCTGGTGAATGGTGAATTAGTTTTCCTGGATTCCGAAACCCTCGCTACTCAACAGGCTAGCCAGAGCAGCAATCCCCCCGGGAACAGCGTCCCCCCTGAAACCGCCGCCACCGAACCCGAAGCAGAAGGCCCCCGCAGCCGCTCCCTCGTCATTACCCTCGCTGAACCCCTGAGACCTGAGAGCGAAGTAGAAATTATCCTTGACAGTGTTCGCAATCCTTCCCAGGGGGGAATGTACGTGGTAACAGCCTTTGCCCGTAGCCAGGGAGCGCCCCTACCCAGTCGTTTGGGTTCATGGTTTGTGGATGTAGATTTCTAGTCTTCGCTCCTTTCAACCCAAAAATCAGGTTTCGTCGCGGGAAATGTTGGCCCCCCCCGGAATTTTCTAAAATCCTCCGACGAACTTGACGAACGCGGTATAATCAGAGACTGTCATTTTGTTTTTTTTCGGCGAGGCGGCGATCGCCACCGGAGAAGCAAACCATTTCCCAGGAATGAAAGGAGGACTTCCATGACTAAACGCACCCTAGGCGGTACAGTCCGTAAACAAAAACGGACTTCTGGTTTTCGGGCTCGCATGCGCAGCCACACCGGCCAAAACGTTATCCGCGCCCGGAGAAAAAAAGGTCGTCATCGCCTTACTGTCTAAGCCAAAGCGCAAACCGTTATTTTGGTGAGGAGACTGGCCTGAGTCTACCTCACTCTCATTTTTTGTGGGACTGCCAAAAGTACATCGCCTGAAACATTGGCGCGATTTTAAGACAATCTATAGCCAAGGCAAACGTTTCCGGGGGAGTCATTTAGCGATTATTTTGCTGCCCCAGCCTGTGGCACCGACGAAAATTGGCATCAGCATCAGCCGTAAGGTGAGTAAAAAAGCGGTGGTGCGCAACCTCATCAAGCGTCGTATTCGCCATGCCTGCCGTACCCTACTGCCCCAAATTGATCCTGGGTGGCAGATTATTATCGCCGTGCGTCATGGAGCCGGAGAATGCGAATATGAACATTTTTTGCAAGAATTGAAAAGATTACTCATACAAGCCGAGGTATTCCATGGGCATTAAAGAAGATGTGATTTATGAGGGCGGCCCCCACGTGGGAGACCTTATCCTCAACATTCTGCTGGGATTCACGGTGATCTGTCTGCCCTTGACGGTGGGTGCCATTGTTCGTGCGCTGTGGCTCCGTTACCGCATTACCAGTCGCCGCATCTCCATTACCGGGGGCTGGCAGGGACGTGATCGCACCGACATCATCTATAACGAAGTGAGAAAAGTAGTAAAAATCCCCCGGGGCTTTGGTCTTTGGGGCGATCTGGTCGTCACCCTACGGGATGGCAGTCGCTTAGAGTTGCGTTCCATGCCTAACTTCCGTGATATCTACAGCTACATCACTGAACAAGCCGCCGACCGGACTGGGATGCCCCTAGAGGCGATCGCCGCTTAATTTTAGACACCTAATATCTGGACGAAATACCAAGCCCTATCGGGAGAAAAGCCAACGGTTAGCCCCCTTTCTCCCCTCGCTTTTTTAAAGAAACCATTAAAAATAAGAACTAAAACCTTTAAACTAAGCCTTACACAACTCATCGTTAGACGAACTTCAGACGCATGGATTTTGGGATCGGATTTTTATCAAATAACGTGATGTTGCCAATCCTAGATTTTTTCTACGGCATTGTGCCTAGCTATGGCTTTGCAATCATCGCCCTGACCCTCGTGATTCGGTTTGCCGTTTATCCCCTAAGCGCCAAATCAATCCGCAGTATGAGACGCACCAAGATTACCCAACCCCTAATGCAAAAACGGGTTAAGGAAATCCAGGAGCGTTACAAAAATGACCCTGCCCAACAACAGGCGGCCATGGCAGAGGTCTACAAAGAATTTGGGAATCCCCTTTCGGGTTGTTTGCCGATTTTGTTACAGATGCCCATCCTCTTCGCCCTCTTCGCGACCCTGCGGGGATCGCCCTTTGCCAATATCACTTACACCGCCAACCTACAGATTCTCCCCACGGAAAAAATGGAGCAGGTTGTGCCCCAAACGGTGAGCGTGAAAACCCAAAACGTTTACTTCGACAGCGGTGTTCACTATCCTATTACCCTTTCTTTGCCTACAGGGAATAAAGTCGGCGTTGGTGAATCGACCCAGTTCCTCCTCCAGAGTGACTCTGGGAAAGATTTTTCTAGCCTTGCCGCAGAATACCCAGACAACAAACTCCAACCCACCTTCGAAGTCACTAAAGGGCAAGACCGGGTAGATCTGAAACCTGATGGTACTCTTGTGGCCTTAGCACCCGGGGATGTCAGTGTTCAGGTGAGCGTACCGGGGATTGCTGCGGAAAAAGGTTTCCTCTTCATCGAGGCTCTCGGTCGGATCGGCGTTAATGGTGACGATGGCATCCACTGGGATATCCTCGCCATGGTTCTCTTCTTTGGGGTGAGTCTTTACATCAACCAAACTATTTCCGGTGGTGCGCCCAGTAACAACAACAGCGGGGGTAGTGACCAACAGCAGCAGGCCCAGCAAACGGTGAACAAGATTACACCGTTGATCTTTTCGGGGATGTTTTTATTCTTCCCGTTGCCGGCTGGGGTCTTAATGTATATGACGGTTGCGAATGCTTTCCAAACCGTACAAACATTCATTTTGACCAAGGAACCGCTCCCGGAAAATCTCCAGAAATTGGTAGATGAACAAGAAAAAGCCGAAAAGGGCCGGGATAACTTGCCCTTTGAACGTAAAGGCGGCAAGAAAAAGGAAAAAACGTCAGGTTAAGGGCCCATGAACGAAACCAAAATCCAGCGGGCTCAAGCTTGGCTCGAAACATTACTCCAGTTGATGGCACTGCCAGCTCCGGTAACGGCCGCTATTCAAAAGGGAATAGATGGGGAAGATTCTCTCTGGTTAACCATCGACCACTGTCCCCTCTCTGAAGCGCAACGGGAAAAATTAATTGGCGATCGCGGTCAGATGATCGATGCGCTGCAATACTTGGGCAACATCACCCTGAACCATAATCTGCCCAAGGAAGAGCAATACCCCCTCACGGTGGATATCAACGGCTATCGAGAAAGTCGCTTGAATGAACTAAAGGCGATCGCCACGGATATTGCGCTCCGGGTACAGGCTACTGGTCAGCCAGAGGCCATTGAAGATCTTTCCTCTGCGGAACGACGACAGATGCATGGCTTTTTTAAGGAATTTCCCCTCCTGAAAACCGAAAGCCAAGGCCAGGAACCCCATCGGCAACTGATTGTGCAACTAGCATAATTTCTGTCCGTAATACAGCAATCACCTTAATGATTTATCCCCAGGCGGGTTAACCCCCGTCTTTTTTCTTGGGAATTTACGGTAGGATGGGGCTTGATAAATCCTGTGTGATTGGAGGCTTGAGGTGATGGAACGTATTTTTATTCCCCGATTATTAAAGACGCCTCAACAGCAGGAACGGTTTGTTTTCACAGAAACCCTCGCTGACCTCGAAACCCTGACCCCAGTGCGGGGGGAAATGGCGATTGCCCATCGACAAACCTATCTCGAAATTACAGCCCAGGCCGAAACCATTGTGACCCTCGCCTGTGATCGCTGTCTGCAGCAATATAATGCCCGTCTTCAGATCGACCGCACAGAACTGATTTGGCTCCACGGGGAACAAGCGGAGGATTTACCCCCAGAACGGGAAGTGGCCCTAGAGGATCTCGAAGAATCCCTGAATCCTAACGGCTACTTTGATCCCGAAGGTTGGCTTTACGAACAGTTTTGCCTCGAGATGCCCCTCCGCAAGGTCTGTGATCCCCAACATTGCCCTGGCGCAGAAACCACCGACGATCAGACAACACCGCAAATCGATGCCCGCTGGGCGAAGCTTGCAGACCTAAAGCACCAGCTTTCCTCCTAAAACCCGGTCATTGTGACCCTGAGAAACCTCCACTGACGCTGACATAAACCTGTTTTGTGCCCTATATCCTTGCTCTATGACCTTTCACGAAGAGTTTAGCCTCCTCCTCCGTGCCTGTTACCCCCTGCTTTATATCCCCACCCTCGAAGAGGAACGGGTCGAAGGGGCGATCGCCCAATGTGCAGCCAACCTCGGCCAGCGGACCGTTTACACCTGGGATTTTGTCGATGGCTACCAAGACAACCCCAACAATACTGGTTTTGGGAAGCGCAACCCTCTCCAGGCCCTGGAATTTATCGAGAAGTTACCGACAAACGTCGGCGGTATTTTTATTTTGCGGGACTTCCAACGGTTCCTCGAGGACATTGCGATCGCCCGTAAATTGCGCAACCTCGCCCGCCGCCTGAAGGCCGAAGCCAAAAATATTGTCATTATTGCCCCTGAGGTGAAGATTCCAGCGGATCTCGCAGAAGTGCTGACCATTGTGAAGTTTCCCCTCCCGACCGCTGGCGAAATTCGCACCGAAATCGAACGGTTACTCCAAGCCGTAGGCCAAGCCCCAGCAGCCGAACTTCTTAATGAACTGGTGCGGGCAGCCCAAGGCCTTTCCCTAGAACGGATCCGGCGGGTGTTGACCCTCAGTCTTGCTACCCATGGCCAAATTCAAGAAGAAGACGTGGAGCTGATCCTAGCGGAAAAACGCCAATCTATCCGTCAAACCCAAATCCTGGATTTCTACCCAGCCACGGAGCAAATTTCCGACATCGGTGGCTTGGATCGGCTCAAGGAATGGTTACTCCGACGGGGGGGAGCCTTTAGTGACAAAGCCCGGGAATATGGCCTACCCCACCCCAGGGGACTGTTATTGGTGGGGATTCAAGGGACAGGAAAATCTCTCACCGCTAAGGCGATTGCCCACCATTGGCATCTACCCCTCCTCCGCTTAGATGTAGGTCGTCTATTTGCCGGTCTGGTGGGAGAATCCGAATCCCGTACCCGGCAGATGATCCAACTGGCCGAGGCCCTCGCCCCCTGCGTTCTCTGGATCGATGAAATCGATAAAGCCTTTGCTGGTGCCGAAGGGAATAGTGATGGGGGTACCACCAGCCGCGTTTTCGGGACATTTATCACCTGGCTCGCAGAAAAACAAAGCCCAGTTTTTGTCGTCGCCACCGCCAATAAAATCCATACCCTCCCTCCGGAAATGCTCCGGAAAGGACGCTTTGATGAAATCTTTTTTGTGGGTTTACCCAGCCAGGCGGAACGGGAGGCCATTTTTAATGTGCATCTTTCTCGCCTCCGTCCCCACAACCTGAAAAACTACGACATTAAACGTCTCGCCTACGAAACCCCGGACTTTTCTGGGGCAGAAATCGAGCAAACCCTGATCGAAGCGATGCACCTGGGCTTTAGTCAAAATCGTGACTTCACCACCGATGATGTTTTAGAAGCAGCCAGTCAAATTATTCCCTTGGCCCGTACCGCTAAAGAACAAATCGAATTTCTACAAAATTGGGCCGCTTCCGGGAAAGCACGGCTGGCGTCTCGACAAAATTTTTTGGACACCTAGGACTTTCGGACTCCTCACCTATAATGCTTTGTATGAATTGTTCCCGTAATGTTGTTGGTGTCTCAGCCAGGACCCTAGATCTATGAATATTTCCAACTTCTTCCAGTTCATTCTCGGCTTTATTCTAGGGGTATTTCTCCTGATGGTGGGCAGTGTCGGTGCCGCCTATTATTTCTTCAACCGGATGGCCGCGGCGCCTCCAAAACCAACCTTTGCAGAAACTGTTGCCGAGCCAGAGACCCCGACTCGTTCAGAAAACGGGACACCGCTAGATCAAGATTCGGCCTCGCCATCCAACGCCAACTCAGCTTCTCCAGCCCAAACAGCAGCGGAACCAAAAGAAGAAGAAACAATGGCTGCAGAGGACTTACCGGAAGGAGCCTATCAGGCCACGGTCACTTGGTCAGGGGGACTAAGCTTACGAGCAGAGCCTTCCCAGGATTCTAGTCGCCTTGGGGGCATTGACTACAATGCAGAAGTAACGGTGTTGGGGATGAGTGCAGACGGTACTTGGCAGCAGATTCGCCTTGAGGATGGTACAGAGGCCTGGGTGAAGGCTGGTAACCTACAGAAAGTCAATTAAGCAGGTTTCATGGTAGATCGTTTGCCTTAAAATCTTCAGGGTCTTGGTCAAGAATCATATCGTTCAATTGATATGGAGCGGCAGGTATCCTTAGGATCATAGAGATGTAAAGTTTGAAATCAAATTTTTGGGTGTAATGCCTGCCCTGTCCAAAGAAACCTTCAATCGTCTGCTGATAAAATTTCGTAATTTGCCTAGGGAAGCGTTGCTTTCACTGCTGGTGCTTACCATTGCGGGCTACTTGGGTAATTACTTTAAACTGAATTTATTTTTCGGCATCGATTTTTTGGTTCCATTGCGGTCTGGCTAATTCTTTTTTTTTATGGCCCTTTTTGGGCAATCGTCGCGGGGGGCGATCGCCAGCTTACACACGTTCTTTCTGTGGCACCACGTTTATGCGATCTCCATTTTCGTAGGGGAGGTGCTGTTCGTTAGTTTTTTTTGGCAGCGGCAACGTCGCGACATCAATATCACCTTTTACAATGCCCTCTATTGGCTCTTTGTCGGTATACCTTTGGTCTTTTTGTTTTATTCTCTCTTTCTTGGGATGAATCTTCAGGGGGTCACGACCGTCGCTCTAAAGCAAGCCGTTAATGGTATTTTCAATGCAGAGATCGCTAGCTTAATCATTAACTATCTACCGTTTTCCCAGAGAATTTTTCAACATCACCGCCAACGACGTCAATCTCTGCAGACCATTATTTTTAATATTTTGTTGGCTTTTATTGTGTTTCCGATTCTCACCTTGATGGTCTTGAATGGGCAGGAGCGTTTCCGTGCCATCGAACGGGAGGTAGATAATGTTTTAGTCTCTTCTAGTACTTCCCTCGTGGAAGAATTGAGATTATGGGAAGGTGATTATCTCCGTGCCAGTCAGTATGTCATCGATATCATTGCCGATGCTCCAGAAAATCTGACCAGGACTAGCAATGCCATTCGGGGCCTCCAGGTGCTCTATCCAGAGTTCAACTACATCGCGGTGTTGGATGGGGCAGACAATTTAGTTTTGGCTTCAGATAATCGCTCTGGAACAAGCGATCTTGAGAAACAAACTGAAGTTAACGCCCATGTGCGTGAATATAGGCAAAATCCCCAGTTTTTAGAGAAAGGCATAGTCGCGGAGGTGAACGGGGCAGAAGGCGGGCTTCACATTGACTACCTGCTGCGGATACCTGGGGACAGGGGGATATTTTATATCGATGTGGATGGGAAATTTGTAGGCAATTTTCTCCGCCGGAAGTTACAGGCCGTGCAGCAATATCCCCTCCGGGCGATCGCCTTAACAGCGGATGATAATGTCGTGATTGCAGACTCAGCAGGAGAAGAAAAACCAGGACAATTATGGACTTGGTATGACCAGCGGGACAATCAACCCCTGTTGACGCGCACAATGGTTTCCCTCCCGCCGCGGGCCCTTAGTCTATCGGCCATGTCCCGTTGGCAAAAGGCTTTCGGTTTTATTGAGCAGCCCCTAGTGGCGACGCTCCTGCCAGCCAAGTTATCTTTGACCCTGGCTTTGGCCCCAAGCATTGACACACTGGAACTTTATTACATCCGTAGCCTGACCATTGTGTTGGTGCTATTAATCCTAGCGGTGGTGACCGCCGAAAAAATTAGTCGTTGGTTGACGGATCCCCTGAATCAACTCAGCTTGATGACCACGGATATTCAACAGCAGTTGCAAAATCAAACGCCAGCCCGTCCCCTCAAGAGTCAAATCCGTGAATTCGACCGCCTCAGTTACAATTTCAGGGAAATGCTGAAAACCCTCCGGCAACAGTTCCAGTCAATCCAGGCAACTACCCTCAGCCTGGAAGAACAGGTGCAGGCTAGGACTAAAGCCCTTTCTGAGGAGGTACAGCAACGGCAGTTCATTGAGCAACAGTTACGGCAAAGTGAAGAACGCTATGAATTGGCGATCGCCGCGACCAATGATGGTATCTGGGACTGGGATTTACATTCCAACCAAGTGTATCGTTCCCGATCTTGGTTTCGTCTACTGGGATACCAAGAATCAGCAGAGCGCCCCCAAACCACCAATCGCCAGACCTGGCAGGAGCTTGTCCATCCAGATGATCTCTCCCAAGCCCAAGCTCTCATGGCAGATCACCTCCAGGGACTGACGGAAATCTACCAAAGCATGCACCGCCTGCGTCATTGTGATGGAGGATATCGCTGGGTTTTTAGTCAAGCCAAATGTCTCAAAGATGACCAAGGAAAGCCCTACCGCGTCGTCGGGACGATCACAGACATCACCGATAAAGTGGCAGCAGAAAACCAACTGAAGCTCGCTAAGGAAGAAGCGGAACAGGCCAACCGAGCCAAGAGTGAATTCCTCGCGACCATGAGCCACGAAATCCGCACACCGATGAATGCGGTGATTGGGATGGCAGAGTTGCTACGGGATGAAACCCTGACGCCCCAGCAACGGGAGTTTGTGGAAATTATCCGGGACAGTGGCAGTAATCTCCTGGCGATTATTAACGATATTCTGGATTTTTCGAAAATTGAGTCAGGCAAGTTTGAGCTAGAATTGCAGCCTTTTAATCTGCGCAGTTGCGTCGAAGGCTGTTTTGACCTTGCTTCGAGTCGGGCGATCGCCAAACCGTTGCATTTGAGCTATATCATTGCCCCTGATGTCCCTGCCTGGCTCCTAGGGGATGTCACCCGTTTGCAGCAGGTTCTCCTCAACCTTTTGGGGAATGCGGTGAAATTTACCAACCATGGGGATGTTTTTTTTGCTGGTGCAGGCAGTCCCCCAAGACAATGCCCAAAATAGTGGCGATGATCACCATGCTTGTCTACAGTTCACGGTTCTCGATACGGGGATTGGGATTCCGCGTCACCAGATGTCCCGGCTGTTTCAACCCTTTAGCCAGGGGGATGCGTCCACGTCACGGCGCTATGGCGGTACAGGGTTAGGACTTGTGATCTGTAAGCGACTTGTGCAGTTGATGGGAGGTTATATCTGGGTGGAAAGTGGCGGCATTGTTGCGGGTCAGCTCCCCCCAGCGGCCCCCCTTGCCCTACCGGAACTGTGCCAGGGGGCACCACGCCAAACAATCTTTTATGCTCAGATTCCCTTTGGTATCGCTACCCCTTCTCCGGAGGCGATCGCCCCATCATCTGCCCCCCCAAACCTCAAGGAACGCAAACTCCTCATACTGCACCCCAGTATCCTGTTTGCCCAGAGTATTCAGGCGTTATTGGCGGACACTGGCATCACGTTTTTTCACGCCATGACCCCCCCCCATGTTTTGGATATTTTGCGACAACGGACAATTGATATTCTGATGCTGGAGGCCTCTGCTGGGTACATTCCCAAGGACTTTCTCCGGCAGCTGCAGCAAGCAAGTCAAAATTCCGACCTGGTGATTATGCCCTTAGTACCCCCCCACCAGGAGATAGCCTCTGATCTTGTGTCCCCCCACCCCACTCAACTCCGTCAACCGATTAAGCAAGATGCTCTGTACCAGAGTTTAGCCCTCGCCATTAATGAACCAACTCCAATGGCAACCATGGGTTCACCGACTTTATTTGATAGTACCTTTGGCCAAACTTATCCCCTGCGGATTCTGATGGCGGAAGATAACTTGATGAACCAGAAAGTTGCTCTAAATGTTTTGTCCCGTCTTGGCTATCAAGTAGATGTCGTAAACAATGGTTTAGAAGTGCTCAATGCGTTGCAAAATCAAAGTTATGATGTCATTTTGATGGATATTCAAATGCCTTCGATGGACGGCCTCGAGGCAACGCGCCAGATTCGTAAAGGCAGTGCTTCTCCATCTTTCTCTTCCCCTTGGATTATTGCGATGACGGCCAATGCCATGCAAGGCGATCGCCAAATTTGCCTTGATGCGGGGATGGATGATTACCTGAGTAAACCCATCCAAATTAAAAAACTGCTGCGGGCCCTCAAGGTCGCCTACTACTACCGTCAATCTAATACCGTCACTGATTCCCCCTCCCTTTAAAAATTTGCATCCATGGTTCACTACTCCGCTGCTGATGAAATTGATCTGGCCACCCTCACCCACATGGTCGGCAATGACCTCACCATACTACGGGAATTAGTCGAAACTTTTTTAGACGATACGCCCCAACTTTTGACAGCGATGGACAATAGCCTCCGGGCAGAAAATGCCACTGATCTCATGCGCCACGCCCACACCCTAAAATCCAGTAGTCGCCTATTTCAGATGGAACAATTTGCTCACCAGTGCCAAACCCTAGAGGAAGCGGCTGCTCACCAGAACTGGGTACGGGTCATCCCATTATTTCAACAACTCCAGCAAGATTATCAGGCGATCGCCACTGTCCTCACCACCAAACTCACCCAACTCCCCTAAAGACGTTGCTTCAATGCTTTGGGGGGAGCAGAATCCCGACCAAAGACATAGAATCCCCGACCCCTATGACCATGGCCAACGACATTATTCTCACCCAGAAATATCGCGGCTCAGGCATTGCCAAAGCTGATTTGGAAATTTATCTTACCGCTACAGAACGCCAAAAAAGCCGCCAACGACTGGTTTTCGAAACAGGGCAGGTCGTCCACTTTAAGCTCCCTCGGGGGAGTCATCTCCATGCCGATGACTATTACCAAGATGCCGAGGAGACGATCCTAGCTCAAGTCAGAGCAAAACCCGAAGCCGTGATCACTGTTACAGCAACAACCCCCCTTGCACTGGTGAGGGCCGCTTACCACCTGGGTAATCGCCATGTTCCCCTGGAAGTCGCCCCCTATTATCTCCGCTTTACCCCCGACCATGTCCTCGAAGAAATGCTCACAAAGCTAGGTCTCCAACTCCACCCAGAAGTGGTTCCCTTTTTCCCTGAAGAGGGCGCCTATGGGCACCACCACTAACTCTTTCCTAGGAAATAGACCACCGGCACAGGGCGATCGCAGGATTTATACTTAGGAGAGATCCTTCTTATCAGCTTTTTGCCCCCTACGAATGTCAACGGAAACGGATTTACCGACTCTCCCTGCCCCAGAGATCCCAACCACAGAGACAGAAATAGAAGCCCCCCAAGCCACGACCGGTTTTGGCCCGGTGCTACGGAATCCAAAATTTTTAGTCCTCTGGAGCGGTCAAATTTTTTCCCAACTGGCCGACAAGATTTATCTAGTGCTGATGATCGCCCTCATTGCTGGTCATTTCCAACGGGATGCTCAAAGTATTAGTGGTTGGGTTTCGGCGGTGATGATTGCCTTTACGGTGCCGGCCATTTTGTTTGGTTCTGTGGCAGGGGTCTATGTGGATCGTTGGTCGAAAAAAGGGGTATTGGTCGTTTCCAACCTATTGCGGGGGCTGTTTGTCCTCTGTATTCCTGTTCTACTGTGGATCGTTCAGGGCCAGCCAGACTGGTGGGAATTACCGCCGGGGTTTGTGGTGCTGCTGGGGGTCACGTTTGTTGTGTCTACCCTGACGCAGTTTTTTGCACCGGCGGAGCAATCTACTTTGCCGCTCATCGTCAAAAATCACCATCTGTTGGCAGCGAACTCCCTTTACACCACGACGATGATGGCGCTGTTGATCATTGGTTTTGCGGTGGGGGAACCTCTCTTGGGTCTAGCGGATCAATTCTTGGCCCAGTGGGGGATTCCGGGTGACTGGGGGAAGGACTTGGTAGTCGGGGGTGGCTATGGCGTTGCGGGCTTAGTGCTTTTGGCCTTAAAAACCGAGGAGCGGGCCCAGGATCGACAGCAGGAACAACCCCATGTGTGGGCCGATATCCAGGATGGTTTGCGCTATCTCAATGAAAATCACCGGGTGCGTAATGCGTTGGTGCAATTAGTGATTTTATTTTCTGTGTTTGCGGCCCTGGCGGTGTTGGCGGTGAGCTTAGCGGCCCAGATCCCTGGTCTGAAGGCGGAACAGTTTGGTTTTCTGTTGGCGGCGGGAGGGGTCGGCCTCGGGATTGGAGCTTTTTTCCTCGGTCATTGGGGGAATGATGTTTCCTATCGTACCCTGAGTTTTTGGGGATCCATTGGCACGGCGATCGCCTTAGGGGCTTTGTCTTTTTCAATCCACAGTTTAGCGTTTGCCCTACTGAGTACCATGGCCCTGGGATTTTTTGCGGCCCTGGTGGGGGTACCGATGCAGACGACGATCCAACGGGAAACACCGGCGATGCTGCGGGGAAAGGTTTTCGGTTTACAGAATAATGCTGTTAATATTGCTCTATCTTTACCCTTGGCCCTAGCAGGCGTGGCAGAAACATTTTTTGGTCTACAACCGGTGCTTTTGGGTCTATCGGGATTGGCGATCGCCGGTGGGGTATTGAACTGGTACATTTC
>JAYKIK010000105.1:0-7894 GCA_035284725.1 Synechococcus sp. | reverse complement strand
TCTGGGGTGATCGCTGTGGTGACGGTGGGGATGATTTTGGGGAATTTTGGCTCCAATATTGGCATGAATCCCCGCACTCGCTTGGTAGTGTCTGAATTTTGGGAATTTCTCGCCTTTTTTGTCAATTCCATTGTTTTTCTCCTCATTGGGGATCAGGTGAATTTTGCCACCCTGGGAGAAAGTTTGGATGCAATCTTTGTGGCGATCGCCGCTGTATTAGTCACCCGAGGGATTTCTGTGTATGGGTTGGGGTGGCTGGCTAATCGCTTCACGGCGGATCCCTTGAGCCTAGCGGAACAGACGGTGTTGTGGTGGGGCGGCCTGCGGGGGTCTGTGTCCATTGCGGTGGCGTTGAGTGTGCCGGTGATTTTAGGCGATCGCCAAGACATTATTAACATCATTTTTGGTGTCGTGCTCTTTACACTTTTAGTGCAAGGATTAACAACCCAGTGGGTTTTAGAAAAGCTCGACCTGATCGGCGACCAACCCATCCGCCAGGAATATTCCGAATATCTCGCCCGGCGGGTTGCCTTGAAGCGGGTTTTAAACTACCTCGACCAACTGAACCAAGCCGCCGATGTGGACGCAGAATTCTACCGCTACGAACGGGATTTAGTAGAGTCAGAGTTGGAAAGCATTGAGGAAAAAATCGAAAAACTCAAAGCAAGCCATCCCCAACTCCAGGAATTAGACATGCAACAACTGCGCAATACCCTGCTGGATATCGAGGCCGATACCTATGCCGAATTCATCCGCGTCGGCCGCTTAAATAAAGACCTCTCGCCCCTCCTCCAGGAGATTCTCATCAAAGCCACCGAAAAAGATCTTCACAACTAATGCCCTGGGAAAATTGGCAAGACTGAAGAAGATCATTAAACCTTACGCAAATTGAGAAAAGACTGATATTTCTGATAAATACCCAAGCCCGGTAATTCCTGCTTAAAGCTCTCCGGCAGTTCATAGTCATTGGGGGGATATGTTTCTTTAATTTTGTTTAATTCCCCCGCAATTTGCTCCCACTTTTTCAGCGTCCCTAAAAGATTTGTAAACTCATCACCGGCCTGTTTGTGACGATAATCTAAGGCGAGAAAATGCATCACCTTAACATGACCTAAAAGATTGTTTTGATTACTCGGCATCCCCATGGCGGCGCACAGTTGGTGTAGGGTACTTTCTGCTTCGGCAACCCGTTGTTCTAGGGTATTGAGATCTGTGCCGATGGGTTGCTTGAGCACTTCATTGATAATTTTGAAAGTTGACAGCAAAATTGAATAACTGGATTGGAGGGTGCGGAAGATTTTCAGGAGTTTAACACCATTGGGGTTTTTGACGACTTCTTTGATGGCGAGGATATAGTTTTTGGCGATTTCTAAACCTTCTTTCGTCTTGAATTCCTTCAGCAGTGGTGTCACCTGATCTTTCATCCCGAGGAGAATTTCTGTGGTGTTAGCAGACTCATCCAGAATCGTTGCAATGGTCTGATAAATCTTGAGGTGGGTAGGACTGCGATAGAGATATTCAGCTTCGTTAATAATGACAAAACTTTCTAGGGAAAAAACTAAAAATTCGAGTAGATCGATCGTCGGTTTGAGATTTTTAAAAGCACCAATATTGAGGTTGATCACAATCCGAATTCGGAAAAAGTCAAGGAATTCTTGATCACTGAATCGGTTGTTTTCCAGGCGTTTGAGACTGATGGTTTTGATTTCCAGGTTTTTCAGCAGTTGGGCATAGCGATCCACGACAGCGAGAGGTACGGTTTGTTTTGCGAAGTAGGTGGTAACTTTTTCGACGAGACTCTTGTCCCCAAAGAGGGGTTTTTTCCAAAAATTGCCGCTCTCTCCGTCAGCAGGTCGTTCCTTGGTAGGTTTAACTTCTGCATTGTTATTAGTTTGGCTCGCTGGATCGGGTGATGCTGCCACATAATCGCGGAGGCTGTCGAATTCCTGGTCGGTGAGTAGACCATATTCAAGCAAAGAACGGAGGCGATCGCCGGGGCTTTTGTCCGCAAACTGATATTTCAGAAAGCCTAAAACATTGGTTTGTTGTAGTTGGGTTTTAAGCTTCTGATTTTCCTGTTCTAGTTGTCGGATCTTTGCTGCATCGTCCATGGGATTCTCCGCTACGACGGTTGCCTCAGTCTAGGATGCTTATTTCTCTACCGCCATCGTTAGCCATTTCTAAAATTTACCTTGAACCCTGCATCCTGGGCATTGCTCTGATCAGTAGACAGTCAGAAGTCCTCGCAAACCTTGGGGAAGCCTGCCTTAACCCCCTTTAGCAAAACAGATCATCACAATAAAAGAAAGGGCCAACCCAGGGCTGAGGAGGGTCACGAGAGTCATCAGTTCTTCAGCGGACATGGCATTTACCTAGAAAAAAGCATTTCCTCTAACCTTAAAAGTTTTCGCTAGAAAGCGGTAGGGAAGTCATTAAAACTTAATTGTCCTGGGGGGGTTAAAAAACTCTGTGTTACACTCTCCGAGAGCTATTGGGGAAACATCGATGACGAGCGGCATTTGGGTACTTGGGGATCAGTTGTGGGCACAGCAAGCAGCACTCCAACAACGGGAAACGGAAAAAGCCATAACCCCGGTGCTGTTGATCGAGGCGGCGGATTACATTCAACAACGGCCCTACCATTACCAGAAACTGGTGTTAGTTTGGTCAGCCATGCGCCATTTTGCCCAGGAACTGCGGGATGGGGGGTGGTCTGTGCATTATGCGATCGCCCCAAATTTTCAAACGGCCCTCATGGATTGGATCGCCGCTGAAAAAATTACGGAACTGCGGGTGATGGAACCCAATGATCGCCCCTTTGCCGATTTCATTCAACGTCTGGACTTACCCTGCGCTCTCAAAATAATCCCTAACAATCATTTCCTCTGGTCTCGGGAAGAATTTAAAACCTGGGCCACGGGTCGTAAGCGTTTAGTCCTGGAAGATTTCTACCGGGCCGGCCGCAAACGGTTCCAGATTCTTTTGGATGAGCAGCAACAGCCCCTGGGGGGTCAGTGGAATTTTGATAAAGATAATCGCAAACCTCCGAAAAAAGATTTTCATCCCCCCAAACCCCTCTCCTTTCCACTGGATGAAATAACCCAAGCGGTCATTACCCGCATTAGAGATCTAGGGCTCCCTGGTTATGGCCAACTGGAACCCTTCCGCTGGGCTGTGACCCGCACCCAAGCGCTCCAGGTGTTTGATCATTTCCTGAGTACGGGATTAGACAAATTTGGCACTTTCCAGGATGCGATGGTCACTGGGGAGGAAACCCTCTGGCACGCCCTCATCTCCCCTTATGTCAATCTGGGTCTGCTCCAGCCTTGGGAACTGGTCAAAAAAGCCGAAGCCGTCCGCGAACAAAAGGTGATCGCCCTAAATAATCTCGAAGGGTTTATCCGGCAGATTTTAGGTTGGCGCGAATATCTCCACGGCCTCTATCACTACGTCAGCGACGATTACCCCCAGAAAAACTTTTTTGATCACCAGCAGCCCCTGCCAGACTTTTATTGGGACAGCCGCAAAACCGACCTCAACTGCCTTAAACAAGTGTTGCACCAGGTAGAAAAGACAGGCTATGCCCACCACATTCAACGGTTGATGATCCTCAGTAATTTTGCGCTAATTCTTGGGGTTAATCCCCAGCAACTGGAGGCTTGGTTCCATGCTGCATTTATCGATGCCTACGATTGGGTGATGCAAACTAACGTGATCGGGATGGGACAATTTGCCGATGGGGGGATCCTCGCCAGTAAACCCTATGCGGCCTCAGCGAACTATGTGAATAAAATGAGTGATTACTGTCAGCATTGCATCTATGACAAGGGCGATCGCCATGGGGAAAAAGCCTGTCCTTTTAATACCTTTTATTGGGATTTCCTCGATCGCCACCGGGACAAACTTCGCGCCCAGGGCCGCATGAATTTAATCCTGAAAAACCTAGAACGTTTACCCCCCGACGAACTGAACGCCATCCGAACCCGAACCCGAACCTGGCAAGACCATCTTCGTCCCAGGCAGCCCTAGGCGATCGCCGGAATCACCATATCGAATTGAGGGAACCTCGATTAATTGCTTTTTTGACGATTTTTTGAGCCTAAAACAACGAGGATACGTTGCCGATTTGACGAAATTTTGAATTTTTCGAGTTTCCCTTGAGATAAATCACAAAGTTCCTATTGGGAGGAACAATATTTTTCAGTTTCTTGATAAAGAAAGTACATTAATATTGCTAATAATAGAAATTAGCAAAAATAAACAAACACGGGAAAATTTATCAAGGCGGGACTACAATACCCCATAATGACAACATCTTTTGTGTGAGGCAGTAGAAAATCGCTATGGCAGTTGCCCCTCGACCTTGGCAGGTTGCCCCCGCCCGTCCGAAAAAATCCCGACCTTTGACGGTAGTCCGTCCCACAGTGCAGCCCTTGCCGTCTCGTCTTCCGGAAAAGGCAGTGCCGCCCCTCCTCCAAACCCTCTACCTGGGGAAACATGTCACTCAATGGGTGGCGATCGCCAGTGTCGCAGCGGCCATGGGTTTATATGCGGGTAAAGCCTACAGCCAAAAGACCTGGAGTGAATCCTTCGAACATCTCCTCCAGCTCCAAGAATATGAAACCCACCTCGTCGCTACGAGCGCTGGCCTAGAGGAATATTTTCGAGAGCAGGCCGATGGTGGGGGCAGCGGCCTTGTGTCCCCAACCCCCGCCCACAGTCTCTATATCCCCCAACCCACCCGGGTTTCTCTCCCCGAGCCGCCCACCGTGGAAGCGACCCATCCCCGGGAACAGTCCCCCATCGGCTATTAGAGCGACTAGATGGATCGGTGGATACCTTAGGGATGCTGGTTTTCTTGGTAGAGTGTTGAGCAAGTTTGCTTTTATCCCCCCTGGGTCGAGCCTATGACCATGCCCTCCTCCCGTTCCCACCAGCAACGGCGAAAACTTTACCGGCGCAAGAAACAAGCCCAATTATTCCCGACCATCCTGCGGAACCGCTTGATTTTTATTTGGGTCATTTTTTTGTTGGGGCTCATCGGTTTGGCCGCACGAGTATTTTTTCTACAAATCGTTGACTATGACCACCTAAAGGCGATCGCCCAGTCGCAACATCAGGTTACCCTCCGTCCCTACATTCCCCGCCGGACCATCGTTGATCGCAATGGAGACATCCTCGCCCTCGACCGGATCACCTATACCCTCTACGTCCATCCCATTGGCTTTGGGCTACCCCAGGATCTCCTTGAAACCCTCCCCGAGGCGATCGCCCCCGATGATCTGCCCAAGGCCGTTGCCCATTACCTCGCTCCGATCCTTGGAGACACGAGCCCAAACGACCTAGAAGCGACGTTTCGTCGCCAACGAAGCGGTATTCTCCTGCGCCCCAGCCTAGACCTCGCCCAGGTGAATGACATCCGCCGTTTACGCATCGATGGCCTGGAACTGGTGGAACGCTATGGTCGTTTCTATCCCCAAGGGTCGACCGCCGCAGAAATTACAGGCTATGTCCAACAGGATGAGCACCTTGGTCAGGCCGGCATTGAACTCTCCCAGGAAAGCCTCATTCAACGGGAACCGATCTCCTTAAACCTGAGGCGTAATGCTCGGGGCGCAATCTTACCCGGAGACCTCCAGGCCGAGGCGATGAAGTATGACGATTGGCAACTGCAACTCTCCTTAGATACCCCCCTCCAGGAAGCTGCCCGTCAAGCCCTCCAAAAACAAATGCAGGCCTACAAAGCCAAACGGGGTATTGTGATCGTCATGGATGCCCAATCCGGGGAACTGTTAAGCCTCGTGACAGAGCCGAACTATGACCCTAACAATTACGGTCAGGTCAAAGATTTTAGCGTATTTAAAAATTGGGCCGTTGCGGATTTATATGAGCCGGGATCTACCTTTAAACCGATTAACGTCGCCCTGGCCCTCGATGCTGGGGTAATCACCCCCAATACGACTTTTAATGACCCGGGTTCAATCCAGGTTGGCCCCCACCGGATGAAAAATTACAACGGTGCTGGCAATGGTGTGATTGATGTGGCGGGCATTCTGCGGGTTTCGAGTAATGTGGGCATGATTCGGATGATGCAACAACTGCCCCGAAATGATTACTATGACCGCCTCCAAAGTCTGAAACTCACGGAACTCACTGGCATTGATCTGCCTGGGGAAGTTGCAGGCACCCTCAAAAGTCGCGAAAAATTTACGGCCAGTCCCGTTGAAGCGGCGGTCAACTCCTTTGGTCAGGGTTTGACCGTGACCCCCATCAAATTAGTACAACTCCACGGGGCGATCGCCAATGGTGGCACCCTTGTGCGGCCTCACCTCGTCAAAGGTTTATTCAACAGCCAAGGAGAAGCCCAAACTGTCACCCCCAAGGCCGATGTCCCCAGAAATCCCCAACAGTTAGCCAGTGACTCCATCGAGGCCGACAAAGCAGGCGATCGCATTTTTTCCCCGGAGGTCGCCCAAACCGTCCTAGAGATGATGGAAACCGTGGTGGCTGATGGCAGTGGCGAAAAAGCGAAGATCGCAGGCTATCGTATCGGCGGCAAAACTGGCACCGCCCAAAAAGCGCTCAACGGTCGTTATATTCCCGGTGCCTATATCACCAGTTTTGTGAGTATTTTCCCTGTAGATAATCCCCGTTATGTGGTCTTTGCGGCTGCGGATGAACCAACTGCACCTAACTCCTTTGGGGGTACCGTCGCGGCCCCGGTTGTCCATGATGTACTGCAAGCGCTGATCAGTCGTGAAAAAATCCCCCCCACTGGGCCCATTGATCTCCCTAAAACCTCTCCGACTAATTAGGTTGAATACTCATACCCGTATCCATTGATGAATTTATGATTTTTGTGAATTTTATGATTTTTTTGAGAGAAAATCTCACGCCTAACTAATCTCCCTTAAGAAAACTATACATAGTATTTCAGATAATTAGAATCCATTAAAAGCCTTGATTGAAAAAGGTTTAGGCTTAAGGAACGGTTAGTTTCACATCGATAAAGCACGAAATACGACAAGAGTATTCCGCGGGGGATGGATTATTCTTTTCTTTTGTTGTTAGGATTTGATCCTATATTTTAGAATCGCTTTTTTTCAAAAACATCAAAAATTTTTGACTCTGAATTAGGGTCACTTTTTGTCTCTCAAATCACTGATTTTCCTGCCCTTGATGGTGAAAGTTTAGGGTGATTATCTTTGGCGATCGCCCCTTGGTTTTATGATTGCGCCTCCCACTCCCCCAAACGAAGAATATCGCCTTGCGGCCTTGTACAGTGCCTGTCTGTTAGATACGCCGCCAGAAGCCGCCTTTGATTTAATCACCCGTCTGACCGCTCGCATCTGCCGCACCAAAATCGCTCTGCTGACCCTCGTCGATCGCGATCGCCAATGGTTTAAGTCTCGACATGGTCTATTGATTGAAGAAACACCGCGTCTTTTTTCCTTTTGCGCCCACGCGATCCAGGGCCGTGATCTTTTGGAAGTCACCGACGCTACCCAAGATGAACGTTTCTGGGATAATCCCCTTGTCCAAAAAGGGCCAAAAATTCGTTTTTATGCTGGTATGCCCGTCCACACCACCGGGGGCTATTGTCTTGGTACCCTGTGTGTGATTGACGATACACCACGACATCTTTCTGAACAACAGCGGACACACCTACAAAGTTTCGCCCGGCAGATAGAGCGACATATCCAGTGGCAATCACATTTTCTATCCTGAGTTTCCTGGTACAAGGATTTTCCCTGGCAATTTTTATTCGGTTTAACTGATGCCTTCAGTAACCTTATGCCTCTGTTGGAGGCATCTTTTTTCTATGCCCATTGTGACCTCAAAGCCGCAATTTTTACCCAACAAAATAAGCTTACGAAAAGTATGATTATCGTAA
>JAYKIK010000104.1:0-13259 GCA_035284725.1 Synechococcus sp. | reverse complement strand
GTCCAAGAGACGATCTTACCTTCGGTCATCGTAGAACTGAGGGCGGGCATGAAAATATCGTGAATCATGGAGGAATCTTCTTCTAAATCAACGTGATGTGGACAAACTTTACAATCGTTGTAGATTCTATCAGGTAACAGTTCTTAGTTCCCAGGGAACCGATGTTGGCCCCTGGACATTTTTCCCTTCAGATCTAGGCCGCTGCAATGAGGTTATCCAGATCCGTAAGTACCTCTTGGCTATGGATTGCTGGATTGACGCCGAGGTAAATTTTCCGCAGTACCCCATCCGGATCAATGAGATAGGTATGGCGCAGGGAATAACCCGTTAGATAGGAACCATACTGTTTACTCACATCACCGGTGCTGTCAGCCAAAAGGGGAAATTTTAAGCCTTCCGCATCACAGAAAGCTTCGTGGGAATCCACATCATCGACACTGACGCCCAAAATTTGCACATTGCGTTCTAAATATTTAGGTAAATCCTGCTGGAAGCGGCGGGCTTCGAGGGTACAGCCAGGGGTAAAATCCTGGGGATAAAAATACAGCACCACCCACTGCCCCTGGTAGTCAGCTAGGGAAAATTCCGTAATCTCGCCATCGCCAGCATTACCCAAAAGCGTAAATTCTGGGGCCGGTTGATCTAGGGTTGGTTGGGTACCCCCTAAGGCGATCGCTCCCGTTGTTGGCCACCAGACCAAGGCGATCGCCACCAAGACGATCAAAGTTGTCCGAAAAAATTTCAACATAGGATTTTGAGCTTGTTTGGATACAGGATAATGTTGTAGCAAATCAAGGCGAATCTAACATTTCAATACCCATGGCAGACATTAAAATCGGCATCATCGGCGGTAGCGGTCTCTACAAAATGGAAGCCCTCCAGGACGTCAAAGAAATTACCGTTGATACGCCCTTTGGCCGCCCCAGTGACAGTCTGATCACCGGCACCCTCGACGGTACTCCGGTTGTCTTTCTCCCCCGTCACGGCCGTAACCATCACCTGCTCCCCACAGAACTTCCCTTCCGTGCCAATATCTATGCCCTCAAATCCCTTGGGGTGGAATACATTATCTCTGCCTCGGCGGTGGGTTCTCTCCAGGCCCAGATCAAACCCGTGGACATGGTGATTCCTGATCAATTTATTGACCGCACCCGTCACCGTACCGATACCTTTTTCGGCGAGGGGATTGTCGCCCACGTTACCTTTGGGGATCCCGTTTGCCCTCAGTTGGCGAAAATTCTCGGTGATGCGGTGGAATCCTTAAACTTAGAGGGTGTTGATCTGCACCGAGGCGGCACCTACGTTTGTATGGAAGGGCCTGCCTTTTCTACTAAAGCCGAATCCAATCTCTACCGCAGTTGGGACGCTAGCATCATTGGCATGACTAACCTCCAGGAGGCGAAACTGGCCCGGGAAGCAGAAATGGCCTATGCTACCCTGGCTTTGGTGACGGATTATGACTGTTGGCATCCTGATCATGACAGCGTCACCGTTGAAATGGTGATTGGCAACCTCCACAAAAACGCCACCAATGCTCAAAAAGTCATCCGCGCTGTGGTCGAGAAACTGGCTGTGAATCCGCCCCAGTCCGCTGCCCATGACGCCTTGAAATATGCCATTCTCACTCCTTTGGATCAGGTGCCGGTGACCATTAAAGACAAACTGGCATTGTTATTGAAGAAGTATCTATAATCTCCCAAAAATTAGCACTCTCGGCCAGAAACTGCTAATTTTTGAAAAAAGTTTGCAGGTAACGCTTTTTGGGGGAAGTTTGCTTACATTAGAAGAGTACCAGTCCCTATCTCATCCTTTTAGGGACGAGCGCTCTCCCACCCACTATTCCCGATGTGCCCTGTGGAATAGGACGATATCGATGGCATGGGGAACTGAATTTTCCGTTTGTCACAGGTTTGGAGTGTGCGAAAAATGGCTTACTCTTTTGATCTACTAGGGGCCACTCCCCTCATCACTTTTTTCAACTATCAGCAGCAAAACGAGCAGGATCCCCAGCGGCCAAAGGCCTATCTTGCAGCTTACCGTTGCACCCTCGATAGCTTTATCGATGCCCTTGATACTATCCCGAAACGACCCCCTTGGAACTGGGATGAGGTGGTGGAAACCATGGTTCGTTTTTGGCTTAAGCAAGAAGATGCGATCCGTCGCTGTGAACAGGAACTGCCGAGCAATCCTGAGGAGCCTTATCTCATCGTGGCCCGCATCGCGAATCTCACTGCTCTCCGCCAAGAATTTGAAACTCTCTTCGAGGTTTAGTAACGGTTTCGGAAAATGGCTTGATCGTTAAAAGAAAAAAAGAAAAGAGGTGGAAAATATCCCCCCCTCTAGGTCATTGATATTGGTTAAAGTCTTGGGGCGATCGCCTTAGTTTTTTAAAAAATGTTGGGCGATCGCCAAATGAAAAAACAATTAAGCGATAACTATGCTTCCCACTTCTGGGCAACGATTTCAGCGAGGTCAACCACACGCTGGGAATAGCCCCATTCATTGTCATACCAAGCGACAACTTTGATTAAGTCGCCATCAAGGGCGAGGGTGAGGCTACCGTCAACGGTGGAAGAAACGTCAGTACCGCGGAAATCACAGGAAACGAGGGGTTCTTCGGTGTAGGCGAGGATCCCTTTCATAGAACCTTCAGCGGCTTCCTTAAGAACTTGGTTTACTTCTTCGGCGATCGTTTTTTTCTCAACGTTAGCAACAAAGTCAACCACAGAAACGTTGGGAGTTGGCACCCGCATCGCAATCCCGGTAAGCTTACCTTTCATTTCGGGAATAACCAGGGCAACGGCCTGGGCGGCACCGGTGGAGGTGGGCACAATATTCTCAGCAGCAGCACGGGCCCGACGGAGATCTCGGTGGCTGTTGTCGAGGATCCGCTGGTCACCGGTATAGCTATGAACCGTGGTCATGGTCCCTTTAACGATGCCAAAACGCTCGTGGAGAACCTTGACAACGGGAGCAAGACAGTTGGTGGTACAGCTTGCGTTACTGAGAATGTCGTATTTGTCGTGGGAATACTGATCCGCGTTCACGCCAACGACGTAGGTTCCTACGCCTGCACCCTTACCGGGGGCAGTGAGAACAACTTTTTTCGCGCCGGCTGTGATGTGCTTAGATGCGCCTTCATCGGAGTTGAAAACACCAGTTGATTCGATGACGAGGTCAACGCCCCATTCTTTCCAGGGAAGGTTGAGGGGGTTTCTGTCGGAACAGCACTTGATCACATGGCCATTTACCGTCAAGGAGTTGGCGTCATAACTGATCTCACCATCGAATTTACCCAGCATCGTGTCGTAACGAAGCATGTGGGCATTACTTTTAGTATCGGTAGTCGCGTTGATCCCAACGACTTGGAGTTGGCTGTTTTCACGACCAGCCCAACATCTCAAGAAGTTGCGTCCAATACGTCCAAATCCATTAATCGCTACTCTAATCACCGCGTCTTGCCCTCTATTAAAGTCTAAATTGCAATAAAAGTTTTCATTTGATGACCCCAATCATATCAAAGACTGCACAATTCGATCCCCGAATTTCAAGAAACCCTTGAATTGATTATGGAACTAAGCCGTTGACATCCTTTCTTTGGATCAATGATTAGCCTTTTTCTCTAGCGATCGCCAAAAGAAGTGTTTCTGAAAAGTCGCTTACTTGTAAAAGTCCGGTAATATTGCATACTTAAATGTGTTCTGTCAGCGATTGTCACCATGGCCAACGGTAGGGTGTATAAGGGGAGAAATCTTTGAAAACTGTAGACCTGAGCGGAAAACCATTTCATTTCATCGGCATTGGGGGAATTGGCATGTCTGCCCTCGCCTACGTCTTAGCCCAAAAGAATCTACCAGTATCTGGTTCTGACCGTCGTGCAAGCCACATCACCGAACGCTTAGCTGCCGTGGGCGCTCAGATCTTTAGTCAACAGGTCAAAGAAAATCTCCAGTTATTTCATCAAGATGCCACTCCCAGAGGGGGAGACAATTTACCGCAAGTTATTTGCTCTACGGCCATTAGTAAAGAAAATCCAGAGTTTCAAACAGCTCAATCCTTGGGTTGCGACATCTTCCATCGTTCCGACGTTTTGGCGGCGCTCGTCCAAGAATATGACAGCGTAGCAGTGGGCGGTACTCACGGGAAAACTACCACCAGCAGCTTAATTGGCTACATTTTCTTGGTAGCGGGCCTCGATCCAACCATCATTGTGGGCGGAGAGGTGGCGGCTTGGGATGGCAATGCTCGTCTGGGCCAAGGAAGCTCTCTCGTAGCTGAAGCGGATGAATCCGATGGCACTTTGGTAAAGTTACGGCCACGGCTTGGGGTAGTGACCAATATCGAGCTGGATCACCCCGACCATTACGAATCATTAGACCAAGTAGTGGCAACCTTCCAAACCTTTTCCCAGCGTTGTGAAACCCTAGTCGCTTGTGTGGACTGTCCGATGATCGCTACGGGGGCTTTATCCCATCAGATTGGCTATGGCCTCAAAAATTTAGATCAGGCAGACTATTGGGCAACAAATATTGAATACGGCTCGGCCACAACCCAAGCAACAATTTGGGAACGGGGCGATCGCCTGGGGGAAATCAACCTATCCCTGCTCGGAGCCCACAATCTCAGCAATGCTTTAGGGGCGATCGCCGTGGCAAGGCACTTTGGCATTCCCTTTGCGCCCATTGCCGAAGCACTCAGTACCTTTCAGGGGACCAAGCGACGATTTGAAGTACGGGGCCAACGCCAAGGCATTACTCTCATTGATGATTATGCCCACCACCCCAGTGAAATCCAAGTGACCCTCCAGGCCGCAAGACTCCGGGCTGGTAACGATCAACGGGTAGTCGCAATTTTTCAGCCCCATCGGTACAGTCGCACCAAAGCTTTTATGAATGAATTTGCAAAAGCTTTTAAAAATGCCGATGTGACCATAATTACTGATATTTATGGCGCAGGGGAGAAGAATATAGATAATCTTACAGGGGAAGCCCTACAGCAGGCGATCGCCAAACATCAGAGTAATGTTGTCTATTATCCAGACATCCAAGGCTTACCCCAGTGGCTTGCGCCTCAACTGCAACCTGGTGATTTAGTGCTGTTTCTAGGAGCAGGGAATCTCAACCAAAGTATCCCAGCCCTCCTCGCCCAACTTCCGGCAGACGATGACTCGACAATGACTCAACGAACCTTGACCGAATGTATGGCCCCAGATTAAAGCGCTTTCACTCTTTTCCCCCTAGCCCCGGATAAAATGCCATGGTTTGTTCCCCTTCCCGTTCCCAGACTGCATCGATGGAACACGCTACAGTAGATGGATCGCCGTTGATTCAATCCCAAGTCTCCTTGGCCCATCACACATCCTTCCGGGTAGGGGGTAAAGCAGAATTCTATGCAGAGCCTAGTAACCTGCCAGAAACGGAAGCCTGTTTCGAGTGGTATCTCCAAAATCTTGCAGGATTTCCCCTCACGATCCTCGGGGCAGGGTCAAATTTACTCATCAGTGACCAAGGCATTCCGGGACTGACGATCAATACTAAAAAATTACGCTATTACCGAGCTGAGGAGGACGGCATTTTAATTGCCAGTGCGGGGGAACCGATTGCCCGTCTCGCTTGGAATGCCGCCAAACGGGGCTGGAAAGGTTTAGAGTGGGCTGTGGGGATTCCGGGGAGCGTCGGCGGCAGTGTGGTAATGAATGCCGGGGCCCATGCCGGTTGTGTGGCGGATCACCTCCTTTGGCTTAAGGTGCTGGATCCTGACGGGACTATCCACCAACTGAACCCTGAGGATCTCGATTACCGGTACCGGACATCCAATCTCCAGGGAGGCGATCGCCTTGTCTTAGAAGCTGCGTTTCAACTGGAGCCTGGTTTTGAGAAAGCAGCAGTACGGGCCGAGACCAGTCATAACCTCCGCCTCCGGAAATCCACCCAACCCTATCATCTCCCCAGTTGCGGCAGTGTTTTCCGAAATCCCTATCCCCAAGCGGCAGGCCATTTAATCGAACAAACTGGCCTTAAAGGTTATCAGATTGGTGGGGCCCAGGTGGCGGAACGCCACGCCAATTTTATTGTGAATTGCGGTGGTGCCAAAGCGATGGATATTTTCCGCCTAATTCAGCACGTCCAAGAACAGGTGGAACAAACCTGGGAAATTCTGCTTAAACCCGAAGTGAAAATTCTCGGAGATTTTTCCTAAAGCTCGATTTCCACCCCAGAGAAAAAACCTAAAGGGGTCACGAGATATTAAGATAGGTTACGGATTAGATCCTCCTGGGGCGCTGATCCTGGTGAAACATTAAACGACAACCATTCTTTTTTTATTTTGTAATTGTTATGGCACAAGGATTTGGACTCGGGAAAATGAAAGAGCTGGCTGCGGCTTTCCAGCAAGCCCAGAAAGTACAAGAAGGTGCAAAAAAACTCCAAGAAGAACTGGAAGCGATGAACATTGAAGGCACCAATGCCGACGGTTCCGTCAAAGTCATCCTCAGTGGCAATCAGGAACCCCGGGGCGTTGAAATTTCCCCAGAGGCGATCGCCAAAGGCGCCACCGAACTCTCTGCAGCGGTTTCCGAAGCCCTCACCGATGCCTACACCAAATCCACCGAAACCATGCGCAGTCGGATGGAAGAATTGACCAGTGGCCTCAATCTCCCCGGCTTCTAAAGCAAGATTTTATTCTTCTGCTTTGCTTGAATTTTTTGAGTGAACTGCATTCTTAACATCTGTTTTCAAAGATTCAGAATATAATTCCGCACCCCATGGTTTTGCCTGGGGTTTTTGTTTGGCGGGAACTGCTCCGGGAGCTAGAGAGGAGTAGATTCTGTCACGGTATGGCTGAAGCATACACCTGCCCAATGGGCCGTCGAAAAAATGTAATTTTCCTTGTTTGGTTCGCTGCCCTCAGGGGGCGTTTCCTCGAGATCACTGAGGAGTGCTTGGATGAGGGGTAAGGGTTTTTCGAGTTTTTGGGGAATTGTCTCTAGATCACCAAAAAGCTGGGTCGCGTGGTCTTGGAAATTTTCAAAGGGGCGATCGCCAACGATCCAATAGGTTGTCCAGATCCCCAGGGGGCGTGACGCTGTAAATTCTACCGTTGTATCTTCTAGGGCACCGAGGGAAATACCTTCTTTAGGGGTCAGCAAAAATAACTCCTGCTTTGGACTCTGGGCAAAACCCAGACAGCATAGACGTTGGGGGCCGGTATTTTCTAGGGTATAAAATCCCTTCTCTGCCAGGGTAAAAGTCGGTTGAGGATTTCCCATTCGTTTAGTTTTTGTTTGGCCGAGATCTAGAGGGGTGACTGTTTCCGCCAGCACCGTCGAAAAGCGGTCAAGGCGTTGCTCAGTGATTTTTAGAGGGAATTGGGTGCTCGTCTCGTTACCCAAAAGTCGCAGCCATTTTAAAGCCAGTAACTGTTCTAAACGGGGTTGAAGTCGGGTCACGGAAGATTTAATCGCTTCATTGGCATCACTTGCTGGCATCACACCGGGAATAACTTGCCCACTCACCGCCAGCAGTTGTGCCTGACCATCAAAAATATAATCTACCCAATCCTGGGGGTTACTCACGCTAGCAACGCTGGCAAGGGCCGCAAAGGCACTGGTAGCATCAACCCGTTCAATGCGTCCCAGTTGTTCAGCTAGGGCAATTTTTAAGGTTAAATTACGAGGCAAATAGCGCTTAGTCTCTTGGATAACAGTCCCTGGGGGCAGGGTTGGAGTGGTTGTTTTTCCCTGGCCAAAGACCCCCGCTTTACTGGCCAGTTGGAGGGTGATCGGGGGCGTGGTTTGGGTTGTAAATTCGCTACCCAGAGCGATCGCCTGGCTGAGTTCCGGAGAAAATCCCCCTAAATAAAGATCTAAACTGCTGGCAGTTTTATTGAAGATATTGCCCGATCCAGGTAGGGATTCACTTGGCACCACACCATAAAGGGGAGCGGTTTGGGGGCCGAGACATTGCACTTGGGCCGGTTGGGTTTCATCCTGGGGTAACTGCCTGGGAAGCGCTCCCTGGGCTGTAGTCACCGTCGTGAGGGGATTCAATGTCGTCAAATATCGTCCTAGGGCGGCTGTAAATAAACCGGTCATCACCCCATTGACTTGGACTTCGGGGGTAACCCCCTGGGCAGCGGCAAGGAGTTGGATCAAAGGCGATCGCCCACGGTTAGACCGAGATGGCGGAGGCATTTCCGTGACATTTTCGACAGCCATCACTCCCTGGGGATCGGGGTAAGTGCGGGGATACCAATAGGAAGCGGGAGGATGCTGGGCGGAGTCAAAGCTGGTATCGAGAACGAAGACAGTTTGGGCCGGATTCAACCCCTCAAGCCATCGTTGGATCGTACTTAAGGCGATTGCCTGGGGCCCATTGGCACTGGGAAACACAAGGGCTGGCACCGGGCCTGTTTCTGCCATGAGGCGCACCCCATAGCCACTAAAATGCACAAAGAGCAGATCATCGGGTTGCACACGGGCTTTCAGATCAACCTGGAGACTCTGCTGGAAATTCTCAAAAATTGCCTCATCCCCTTGGAGGCTCAAAATATTGTTCGCCGCAAAACCAAATCGATGGGCCAAAAGATTTTTTTGAATTTTGACATCTTGCTGCACCCCTTCTAGATCAAAACCTGGGCCATAGCGATTAACCCCCATGAGAAGAGCCCACTTTCGTCCCTGAATCCCACTGAGGGCCTGGGCAGTTTGCCACATAACCGCCGGCGGTAACGACGCAGAAAAGCCTAGGGTACCACAGACCAATCCCAGAGTTTGTAGAAAATCACGCCGACGCCATGCCATCCTAATTTACTGCCCTTGCAATTCTGTTATTCAGACTACCAGTACATCAAACCCCTGGCTAGGCCTGGGAATTGTGTCGGCGTGCCAAGGGCGTCTGTTTTAAATTTTTACTTTTCTCTTCTACGGGACTGACGGGACTCGAACCCGCGACCTCCTGCGTGACAGGCAGGCATTCTAACCAGCTGAACTACAGTCCCAAGTGGTTTAGGTCACTTTTAATAATATAAAGACTAAAATAAAAAATGTCAACTCCCTAACTTAAAAAATTTCTTCTCGGTTTGGGTGGGCAGCGATAGTCTCGCTACGGGCCATTGCTCCATCATCAGGGAGTCGTCACCATAGCGATTAGACAGTGGCTTTACCGAAACGTCGTTCCCGTTTTTGGAAGGCAAGCAGGGCTTGGTGGAGTTCTGCTTTATCAAAATCAGGCCAGAGGGTCGGGGTCACATAAATTTCGCTGTAGGCCATTTGCCAGAGCAAAAAATTACTGAGACGCATTTCACCGCTGGTGCGAATCAGGAGGTCTGGATCAGGAATGCCATGGGTATAAAGATGTTCGTTAATTAAGGTTTCATCGATGTCACTGGGTTTGAGTTCCCCGGCAGCCACCTTAGAGGCGATCGCCCGACAGGCCTGAACTAATTCTTGCCGTCCCCCGTAGTTTGTGGCCACAGTAAACTGAATTCCGGTGTTGTGTTGGGTTTGTTGGACAGATCGCTGAATTTCTTCCTGGAGAGAATAGGGCAAAGACGTGAGATCGCCGACAAAACGGATTTGAATCCCCTTAGCGGCCCAGATTTTAATTTCCCGCCGCAGCACCTTTTCAAAGAGGGTCATCAAAAATTCCACTTCCGTGGGGGGGCGACGCCAATTTTCTGTGGAGAAAGCATAAACCGTGAGGGCATGAATGCCCCAGTCTTGGCAGTAGGTGAGGATATTGCGGATCGTATCTACCCCTTTTTGGTGGCCCATAATTCTGGGTAAACCGCGCTGTTGGCCCCAACGACCGTTCCCATCCATAATTACAGCGATATGTCTCGGTAGCTTGTCAGGATCGAGGTCAGCGGGTAAAGGATGAACCATAGTTGCAGTCAAAGGTTAATCTCGGGTAGTAGAACGGGAGAGTAGATTCTGAATCGATTGCATTAAATCTTCCCCTTGAGATTTTAGCTGACGACTTATGCTCCTTAGGGATGGCGTTACAGATTCGCGATCGCCTGATGTGAAATAGGTAGCGAGCAGATCTTTGAGTTCACCGCTAGTCAACGGTCGATTCAACTCACCTTTCGTTGCCAGGGAAATGGAGCCTGTTTCTTCGGACACAACGACGCAGACGCAGTGTTCAATGCGCTCAGTAATACTTCTGGCAGCCAAGTGACGACTCCCTAACTGACGGGACGTGAATTTATCGGAGAGTTTGAAGAAAACTTTGGCGGCCACAATCCGAGAGTCGCGAATCAAAATGGAGCCATCATGGAGGGGATTTTTGTCATAGAAAATAGCCTGAATCAGTTCCCGGGAAACCTCGGCATCAACGGGGAGGCCTGGCTGGGCAAAGTCTTTTTTATCGGTGGTATCAATGGGCGTTGGGGAAGTTTCAATCAGGATGAGGGCGCCGGTACGGGAACGGGACAGTTCTTTGACGGCATCGACAATGCGCTCGAGGACGGTATTTTCTGGATTAAGACCGCGGGCTTCGCCGGGTTTTAGGAGATCACTAATCTTACCTTGGCCTAGTTTTTCGAGCAGTTGACGGAGTTGGGATTGGTAGGCAACGGCGATCGCCACCGCCGCGATGCGCACCAGTTGGTCTAAAACGACGGCTAAATATTCCAGACGATAGTATTCTGCTAATTTGTCCGCAATAATCAACAGCAAAAAGCCACGAATGACCCGGAGTGTCGGTTTATCCCGGGTAAAAACTGCCGCATAAATTAAAAAAACTGTCAGCGTAATATCCGCAATTTTAAAAAGCCAGTCTGGCATCCTCTCTTACCGTTACTCCAGCATAACCGATAACCTGCCATCAGACTCTATCATGTCATGGCCTGGGCAAACTTTAGGCAAAAAAAACGGGGCTTTGGCGATCGCCTTTAGTCGGCATCTTCCTTAACCCCGTCCCCCAAATTTTCTAAATCCAATGAAAAAACTTAATCTTGACGTAGCCGTTCCGGCAGGCAATCTTGACGAATTAAATCGGCAAAAGTTTCCCGACGGATGATCACTTGGGCTTCCCCATCGTTAACCAGAACAGCTGCCGGTCGACCGATGCGATTGTAATTGGAAGCCATGCTGTAATTATAGGCTCCCGTCGCTAGCACCACGAGAATATCCCCTGGTTGCGGTGTCGGTAATTGGGCATCTTTGATGATGACATCCCCGGACTCACAATGTTTACCCGCCACAGTCACCGTTTCATCACAGGGGGCAGAAAGGCGATTGGCGATCACAGACCGATAGAGAGACTGATAGGTAATGGGGCGCGGATTATCGGACATCCCTCCATCCACAGAAATATAGGTGCGGATTTCGGGAACCACCTTACGGCTACCCACGGTGTACGCAGTCACGCAGGCACTACCAACGAGGGAACGACCCGGTTCTACGATCAGTTTTGGCAACTGAATCCCATGGCTCTGGCAAGCGGCTTCGAGGGATTGGGCCACATTCTGCGACCAGGCTTCGATACTGGGGGGATCATCGGATTCGGTATAACGGATACCCAGACCGCCACCAAGGTTTAAAATTTCCGGACTGAGGCCGTAATCTGCGGCTTTTTTGTACCAGCCTGCGAGGACATCACCAAGGTCTTTGTGGGGTTGCTGTTCAAAAATTTGGGAGCCGATGTGGGCATGGAGACCAACACAATCGAGGTATTCCGCTTGACTGACTAATTCAAAGGCCGCTTCAATTTGATTCGGGTCAAAGCCAAATTTACTGTCTAGGTGGCCGGTGCGGATGTATTCATGGGTGTGGCATTCGATGCCGGGGGTCAGACGGAGAATAATCTTGGCAGTGGTTTGGCGATCGCTCGTAAGTGCTTGAAGTAATTCCAATTCCAGGAAGTTATCAACAATGATCGTCACCCCTTCATCGAGGGCAAAGATTAATTCTTCCCGGGATTTGTTGTTGCCATGGAAATAAATTTTTGTTGGATTAACCCCTGCTCTCAGGGTGGTGTAGAGTTCCCCGCCGGAAACCACATCAAAGCCAAGACCTTCACTGTCGACGATGGCGCAGATTGCCATGCAGCTCCAAGCTTTGGACGCATAAATTACCAAAGACTCGCCAGAATAATACTTCTGGAAACTGTCCCGGTATTGGCGGCAGGTGGTTCTCAGGGTTTTTTCGTCGAGGATGTACAGAGGAGAACCATACTGTTTCACGAGATCAGTGACATCACAGCCCCCAATGACCAGGTGATCCGCCCCGTTGACAGTGGCAGTGAGGGGCATCAGACTTTGGTTTGGCGATAGGTGTTCTGGATTTTCGGGAAGATATTGGCGTCCCGAAGTTTGGGTGGACTCTACGGTTAACATAAGCAGGATTTTTCGGAAGCTTCCATAACAAATGAATGGTATTAAGCAGTTTAGGGTATGATTAGAGCCCTTTGGGGATTTTCTGCTAAAGTTGTCAACTGCCTGGGGGATACTGTGGCCTGTCTTTCATTGCAACTACAACCACTCACCGACCAGCATTTAAACCAAGTCCTCGCTTTGGATCAGCTTTGTTTCGGGGGGCTATGGTCGCGGGATGGTTATCTCCGGGAAATGGAGAGTCCGAACAGTACTTTGTTGGTCTTACCAACGCCCAACAATGAAGCGCAATTATTAGGCTTAGGCTGTCTATGGGCGATTGTGGAAGAGGCACATATCACCCTTTTGGCGGTTCATCCAGGGGTACAGGGCCAAGGCCTAGGGCAGCTAATTCTCCTGGGTTTGTTGCAGGATGCTAGGCAACGGGGTTTGGAACGGGCGACCCTAGAGGTGAAGGCATCCAACCAAAAGGCGATCGCCCTCTACGAAAAATTTGGTTTTAAGCAAGCGGGACGGCGCAAAGGCTATTACAAAGATACGGGGGAAGATGCCCTGATCCTCTGGCGCAAGGGTTTAAACGAACCGGAATTTGTGACCCAACTCCAGACCTGGGAAACGACCATTCACGGACGACTCCAGAAAAATCACCTCCAGCTCGCTAATTTGACCCATCCTCCCCAGGGCATTTGAACAAAAAAATGAGCCTTTGGGAATACCAAAAGCCCATAGATTCAGGGGTTACAATCCGGTGATTACGCCGTTTGCAACAGACCGCTGTGACGGAGGAGAGGCTCCGTTTGGGGTTCCCGTCCCCGGAATTTTTTAAACACTTCCATTGGGTGTAGACTGCCGCCTAAACCTAAAATCGTCTCCCGGAATTTTTTCCCCACAGAGGCGATCGCCACCGTATCCTCTAGACCCGC
>JAYKIK010000103.1:0-8883 GCA_035284725.1 Synechococcus sp. | reverse complement strand
GCTTCACGGAAGGGAACCCCTTTACTCGCCAGATAATCCGCGACATCCGTTGCATTGGAAAAGTCTTCGTTGACAGCTTGCTCAAGGCGTTGGGTGCGAAATTCAATGCCTTCACCTAACAAAATTGTCATCGCTTCGAGGCAACCTTGCACGGTTTTAACGGTATCAAAAATGCCTTCTTTATCGTCTTGCAAATCTTTGTTATAGGCTAATGGCAAGCCTTTCATTAACACCAAAAGTCCTTGCAAATGACCGAAAACGCGACCCGTTTTACCGCGAATTAATTCTGGCACATCGGGGTTTTTCTTCTGGGGCATAATGCTCGAGCCTGTTGCGCAACTATCCTTTAAACTAATAAAGCTACATTCCTTAGAGGCCCAGAAAATCATCTCTTCGGACAGGCGACTTAGATGCACCATAATTAAACTGGCAGCCGCAGAAAATTCAATGGCAAAATCGCGATCGCTGACCCCATCCAGACTATTTTGATAGATGCGTTCAAAGCCCAATAAATTTGCGCTGAAATGACGATCAATCGGGAATGTTGTCCCCGCCAAAGCACCACAACCAAGGGGTGAAGTATTGGTGCGTTTGTAGACATCATCCAACCGTTCATAATCCCGTTGTGTCATCTGGAAATACGCCATTAAATGGTGGGCAAGGCTAATCGGTTGTGCCCGTTGGAGATGGGTATAACCCGGAATTAATGTTTCCACATGGTTTTCCGCATGGGTTAATAAAACCCGTTGAAATTCCCGTAATTGTTGTTGAATACCGCGAATTTTATCCCGCAGATACAGACGAATATCTGTGCCTACTTGGTCGTTACGAGAGCGAGCGGTATGGAGTTTTTTGCCCACATCGCCCACGATCGCCGTCAGCCGTTTTTCCACCGCAAAATGGACATCCTCATCCTCAATACCGGGGTTGAAATTGCCATCACGATATTCCTGACGCACTTGCTCTAGACCCTGCACCAACGTTTCACCTTCTTCGGAGGAGATAATCCCCGTGTGGGCAAGCATTTTCGCATGGGCAATCGATCCCGTAATGTCATATTCAATCAGCTCAATATCAAACCCGATGCTGGCATTAAACACGGCGATCGCCGGATGAAGGGAGGAATCAAAGCGATCGCTCCAGGTTTTCTTTGCTTCTGTCATAACGGCACTAGCCCTCGCAGGAAATCACAATCAATTCTCTCGGTAAATCTTACGGCATCAGGCTATGGCCCAAAACATCACCGTCCCCAAAAGCTGTGAGGGACTGACCATATTTTCCTAAAGGCGATCGCCTCTCCAGGGGTGATGTCAGCTAAATCTAACTTGGGCTCCCTCCTGGCTCAGATCGGGTTAAGAATCGGTAGCAGAGCGGATAGAATGATTGAGACAATTTCAAAATTGAACGTAGTAGTAGCCCTATGCCCCGCCGCGACGACATCAAAAAAATTCTGATCCTTGGTTCTGGCCCGATCGTGATTGGACAAGCCTGTGAGTTCGACTACTCCGGGACCCAGTCCTGTAAGGCATTGCGGGAGGAAGGCTATGAAGTGGTTTTGGTTAACTCCAACCCCGCCACGATCATGACCGACCCCGAAACCGCTGACCGCACCTACGTTGAACCGATCACCCCAGAAATTGTCGCCAAAGTAATTGAAAAAGAACAGCCCGATGCACTCCTGCCGACCATGGGGGGACAAACTGCGCTGAATACCGCTGTTGCCCTCGCAAAAAATGGCACCCTCGAAAAATTTAACGTTGAACTGATTGGCGCGAAATTAGAAGCAATTGAAATGGCAGAGGATCGCGATCTCTTTAAACAAGCGATGGCGCGGATCGGTGTTCCCGTTTGTCCTTCGGGCATTGCTAACAGTATGGAAGAAGCTCGGGAAGTAGCCGCAGAAATCGGCAGTTACCCCTTGATCATTCGTCCTGCTTTCACCATGGGCGGTAGCGGCGGTGGCATTGCCTATAACCAAGAAGAATATGAAAAAATCTGTAAATCCGGTTTAGAAGCTTCCCCAGTTTCCCAGATCCTCGTGGAAAAATCCCTCCTCGGTTGGAAAGAGTACGAACTCGAGGTAATGCGGGATTTAGCGGATAACGTGGTGATTATTTGCTCCATTGAAAACATTGACCCGATGGGTGTACACACCGGCGACTCGATTACTGTAGCTCCGGCGCAAACGTTAACGGATAAGGAATATCAACGGTTACGGGACTATTCTCTAAAAATTATTCGGGAAATCGGTGTGGAAACGGGTGGCTCCAACATTCAGTTTTCGGTGAATCCCCATAACGGCGATGTGATCGTCATTGAGATGAACCCCCGTGTGTCGCGCTCCTCGGCATTGGCTTCTAAGGCAACGGGTTTCCCGATCGCCAAATTTGCGGCGAAGTTGGCTGTCGGTTACACCCTCGATGAAATTCCCAATGACATTACCCAGAAAACACCCGCCTCCTTTGAGCCGACCATTGATTACGTGGTGACAAAAATTCCCCGTTTTGCCTTTGAAAAATTCCCCGGTTCTTCTCCGGTGTTGACCACCCAAATGAAATCCGTTGGGGAAGCGATGGCAATTGGGCGTACTTTCCAAGAGTCCTTCCAGAAGGCATTACGTTCCCTTGAAACGGGTCGTTATGGCTTTGGTTGCGCTCCGCAAAGCGGCTCCGGAGGAGAACGTCAAGAAACATTACCCAGTCTGAGCCACATTTCAACGAGTTTACGGACTCCCAACCCTGACCGAATTTTCACGGTGTATCAGGCGATGAAGTTGGGCATGACCGTGGAAGAAATCCATGATCTGACGGCGATCGATATCTGGTTTCTCGACAAAATGGCGGAATTGCTGGTCACGGAACGTTTTATGAAGCAAACCCCCCTCACCGAGATTTCTGCGGACAATATGCGGGTGATTAAGCAACAGGGGTTCAGCGATCGCCAAATTGCCTACGCCACCAAGACCAATGAAGATGCGGTACGCGCTTACCGGAAATCCCTTGGGATTGTCCCTGTCTATAAGGTTGTGGATACCTGTGCGGCAGAATTTGAAGCCTTTACCCCCTATTACTATTCCACCTACGACGGAACAGAATCGGAAGTCACGCCTTCAGATAAACCCAAAGTGATGATCCTCGGTGGCGGCCCCAACCGCATTGGTCAGGGGATCGAGTTTGATTACTGCTGTTGCCATGCGGCGTTCTCCCTCAGTGACGCGGGCTACGAAACGATCATGGTTAACTCCAATCCAGAAACCGTTTCTACCGACTACGACACCAGCGATCGCCTGTATTTTGAACCTCTCACTAAAGAGGACGTACTCAACATCATCGAAGCCGAAAATCCAGAGGGTGTGATCATCCAATTCGGCGGACAAACACCCCTCAAACTCGCAGTGCCCCTCGAAACTTATCTGAACGCGGCTGACTGCCCTGTCCAAACCAAGATCTGGGGCACGCAACCCGATGCCATCGACACCGCCGAAGATCGCGAACGGTTTGAAAAGATCCTCCACGATCTCGAAATTCTCCAACCTGCCAACGGCATCGCCCGCGATTATAAAGAAGCAGAGGCGATCGCCAACCGTGTGGAATATCCTGTGGTCGTGCGTCCGTCCTACGTTTTGGGAGGTCGTGCCATGGAGATCGTCTACTCCGACGAAGAATTAGAGCATTACATGAAGTATGCCGTCCAAGTGGAACCCGATCACCCGATCTTGGTGGATAAATTCCTCGAAAATGCCATCGAAGTGGATGTGGATGCCCTCTGTGACCACACGGGTAAAGTGGTGATTGGCGGCATTATGGAACACATTGAAGAAGCTGGCATTCACTCCGGGGACTCTGCTTGTTCGATCCCCCATACCTCCCTGTCGGAGGAAGTCCTCACCACAATCCGCGAATGGACAGTCAAACTGGCACAAACCTTAAAGGTGGTCGGCTTGATGAACATTCAGTACGCTGTCAAGGACAATCAGGTTTATATCCTCGAAGCGAACCCCCGTGCGTCCCGTACTGTGCCCTATGTCTCCAAAGCCACCGGGCGATCGCTGGCGAAAATTGCCTCCTTGGTGATGTCCGGTAAAACCCTGACAGAATTGGGCGTAGAAGGGGAAATTACTCCGAAACACGTGGCCGTTAAAGAAGCCGTTTTACCCTTTAACAAATTTGAAGGCACTGACACCCTCCTCGGCCCTGAAATGCGTTCTACGGGTGAAGTGATGGGTATTGACGAAGACTTTGGGAAAGCCTTTGCCAAAGCGGAGATTGGTGCTGGGGTTGAACTGGCCACCGAAGGCACGGTCTTTATCTCCATGAGCGATCGCCATAAAGCTGCTGCTGTCCCTGTGGTCAAAGACTTAATGGAACTCGGTTTCCGCATTGTCGCCACCGCCGGAACCCGCAAAGTGCTAATGGAGCATGGCATTGAGGATGTGGAACTGGTGCTCAAACTCCATGAAGGTCGCCCCCACGTGGTGGACTGGATGAAAAATGGCTGGATTCAGTTCATTATTAACACCCCTTCCGGGGAAGAATCCCAAGCGGATGGTCGCATGATTCGTCGTACTGCCCTTGATTACAAACTGCCGATTATCACTACTTTGGCAGGGGCTAAAGCAACGGTGGCGGCAATTCGCTCCCTGCAACAACATCCCCTCGATGTGAAACCTTTACAGGAATACATCAACGCTTAAGTTCTCGTTAACAAATTATTTGGCGATCGCCTTCTGGAGCAATCTGGGGGGCGATTTTTTATTTGATTAAAATGGGCAATGGTAATCAGACTACTTTGGAAAGAGAAAAAGTGATGACAAAGCCAGGGATTTTATTTTCACAACATGGTATGGGCGAGGGAAATCAAAAAATGCAAATTCTTGCCCAGAGAGTGGCTTGTGAAAATACTCAAATCGTTGTTCCAAACCTCAATTTCTTAACCACTTTTCTGAGTCTAGATCCACTCCTTGAAAAAGTCGAAATCTCAGCTGCAGAAACCCTAGAGAAATTCCCAGATTTTCCCTTTCGGGTGATTGGCTTTTCCCTAGGTGGGGTGTTGTGGGTCGAAGTTTTATCTCGCAATCCCGCTTGGTTAGACCGCTTAGAAGCTCTTGTTTTACTGGGTTCACCAATTCGAGGTGCTTCCCTGGCCAGGACCGTCGATCCCTTTGGCTGGGGGATGGGCATCGCCCAAGAATTGGGTCGTAATCGTCAATACTTGGCAGAAAAAATCACCCAAAAAATACCAACACTCGTGATTGCTGGCAGTTTAAATAATGGTGGGGATGGTGTGATTCCCGTTGAATCTACTAAATTAAACTACACCCATTTTTATAGGCGGGATAACGTCCGCCACCAGGATTTAGGCATTGATTTAATAGTCAGTGAAAAAATTAAGGATTTTTTTCAAAACCCCAGGGTGACCCTGGCAGAAAATTCTCGATTGACTCGCCTCATTGAACATTTTCAAAACGTAGAAGGAATGACCCCTGCCGATGAACGGGATTTCCCAAAATCAACGATTCAATATACTTTCACCGATGGCATTACCCTACGGGAATGGGTGAATCCGGTGGGTGTGAGACATATTTTCATCGCTGATGCAGAAGGTCACTGTCAATTCTCCGGTTTTACGGGCTGGGTTCATGACAAAGCTTTACGCAGGGCGATCGCCATTGCTCAAAATCTCTAAATTTGAAAATGGTTTCAATCCGCGATCATCTGGAGAATTTGGAGGTGTTGACCCAGGGGGCTGAGGGTATTAGCGGCGATCATCCCGGAACCTGCCACCGCAGGAATCCCAATGCCCGGAAAAGTTGAATCCCCACAGCAAAACAACTGAGCGATAGGCGTTGTACAGCCCGGAAACTGTTCTTTGCCCGCTTTCAGTTCGGGGCCATAGGTGCCTTGATCTCGCCTCAGGAAACGAGCATGGGTTAGGGGCGTCCCAACGAGGGTTAGTTCCGTGCGTTGACGAATATCAGGAATCACTTTCTCCAGGGCCTGCCATAAAACCTGGGAGCGTTCCTCTTTAAGAGCGGCATATTCCGGGGAGCGACGGTCTAGGTTTGCCCAGGGAGCATAATCTTCGGTAGCGGGCAAATAGACGTGGAGACTGTGCTTACCTGGGGGGGCTAGATTTGGGTCAAGAAGGGAAGGAATCGATATGGCGACCACATTTTGGGGTGCAGCCACTCCCTTTTCCCAGTCATTAACCATTAAATAATGGCACTCTAAATCCTCGGGTAAGTTGGCACTATCAATCCCTAAATGGAGGTGCATAAAACTACGACAGGGGGTCATTTTTGTAGCTTGTTTCTGCCATTTTTGAGGAATATTTTGCGGTTCAATTAACTTGAGAGTATCCCAAATAGAAGCGTTGGAAACCACCGCCCGCCGCGCCTGAATAATTTCACCGTTGCGCAGTTGCACACCTGTTGCCTTCCCACTTTCAGTCAGGATTTTTTCCACATGACTGTTGAGCCGTATTTTTCCGCCAAATTTCTCTAGACCCCGCACCAAGGCCGCCACAATCGCCCCGCTACCCCCCTGGGGATAATCCAACAAAACTTGGGGACGATACCAATCAGCGAACATAAAGGCCATTTCCGCGCAGATAGTGCCATTGGCCGGCAACCCAGACAGCATAAAACAGAGCAAATCCAGCCAATTACGGATAAAGGGATCGGTAATCACGCGGTCCATCACCCGACTAAAAGGGGCATTTAGTTGGAGCGCATAGGGCAGATAGGGGAGAAGTGTTTGGGCATATTTGCCGACGGTACGGACAACGCCGAGATCGTTACGGAAGGCGGCTAGGGGGAGTTTGGTGGCCGCTTCACCGAGGGGACGCATGGTTTCCTGGAGTCTACGCCACTGGGGAATGACATCACCTTTGCCCATCTGGGTCAACATGTCACAGAAGCCATCGGCTCCCACTGCCGCACGGAAATAGCCCTCCGGTAGATGAACCCCCCAGGCATCATAGGTGAGCCATTGACAGTCTTCTTCAAGAAGATCGAGGACTTGGCGCAGGGGATTGGGGGAAGGACTGTAGGAAAGGCCAGAATAAAGGGATGGCCCGGAGTCGAAATGGTAACCTTGCCGCGTAAAACTATGGGCCGCTCCGCCGGCGATCCCATGGCTTTCTAAGACCAAAACGTCGTAGCCATAGCGAGCTAGTAAACCCGCACAACAGAGTCCGCCGATGCCACTACCAATGACGATGACCTCTGGATTTGCCCCCATTTATATCTCCTCAAACACTCTTTCGCTGTATGGTAAACGGCTTTAGATGAATTTTTCGAGGAGGAGGGGCGCGAAACGATTGAGCAGGTAGAAGAAGACCAGGAACAAAATGATCTTGTTGATCACCATGTCCCAACGTTTTTTCGGTAAGGTATGGTCGGGATAGGTGAGTTTCCAGCGGCGTTTGGTGGCGGATTTGAGCAGAATTGCTGGGGTAATAGGTAGCCGCTCCACTCGCTGATAGGGAGGTTTAACCAAAAAACCGCCAAGGTTTAAGCCTGCTTCGCCATGGTGGAAATACCAAAGATAACCATCAAGATCGACTTTGAACTGCTGGGCAAATTTTTCGATAAAGGTGGCGCATTCGTCGGCCTGGATTTCAAAGGTGCCGAAAAGATCTGTTTCTTCGCTGAGGCGATCGCCTTTGGCATTAGGAATTTCTGCTTGAATGAAGCGATAGATATCATCAAGGGTGGGAGCGGCCATGGATTGCCTCTACTGTTGGTTTAGGATTTGGTCGTCAAGGCTAAAATCAATGGCCTGTTGGTCACGGCCGCTAGCTAGGTAGTCATTTGTAAAGGATTCCTTCAGGCCACTAATCAGGTCGTATTTCGGTTGCCAATCCAGATCATTAAGCGCCTTACTAACATCCGCCATAAAGTGCTGGGCCCGGATCGGGAAGGCCTTACGTTTGCCGAGGTCGAATTTTTTCGGGTCGTAGTAAACCAACTCCACCGCAGCGGGGTCTTTACCTGCGGCTACGGCACAGGCTTTAGCAAGTCCGGTAAAGGTGACAAAGCGATCGCCTGAAATATTGTAAATTTGCCCAATCGCTTTCGGGTTATCCAAGACTGCGGCCATGGCCGTCGCCAGATCATACACATGGCCAAATTGAGTGATCAGTTGCCCGTCACCGGGGATCGGAATCGGTCGATTGCGGACGATGCGATCAAAAAACCAGGCTTCCAGGTCGTTGTAATTTTTTGAGCCGTAGATGTAGGTAGGACGAATCGATGTCCAGGGTAGACCACTCTGGGCGAGGTAGGCTTCCGTTTCATGTTTACCCCTGTGGCGACTGTTGGGATCGACGGGATCGTTTTCTTTGTGGGGCGGTTGGTCAGTGGGCAGATAAACGCCAGCAGAACTGACGTAAACGAAGTGTTTAACTTTATCCGCAAAAATTTCGGCGAGGGGCTGGGTGTGGGCGAGTTCCCGACCGTTGTTATCAAAAATGGCGTCAAAGGTCTCCCCAGCAAGTTTTTCTTTCAGTTGGGCCGGATCCTGGCGATCGCCTGTAATCTGTCCAACGCCAGCGGGGGCAGGATGGTTCCCCCGATTAAACAGCACCACTTCGTGGCCTGCTGCCAACAAAACTTCGGTGAGATAGACCCCAATGAATCGGGTGCCGCCAATGATTAAAATCCGCATAATCCTTCCCTCTTTGCCAACGGGCGATCGTCTCGACTCTCCAGTTTATCGGATCGGGTTCCCCATCCCAGGGGAAAAATGAGAGGATTCGCCTTGTTCTGAGCGGTTCATTCCCTGCAACAAACTGTTACATTAGAAAGCACTTTCTGCCATTTATTTTTCTTTGAGACACAAGCAACCAGGTCTGAATCTCCGTCCACCCTGGAACAAACCC
>JAYKIK010000102.1:0-8128 GCA_035284725.1 Synechococcus sp. | reverse complement strand
CGGTTGCGGCACAGGCAAACTATTTAAACGCCTCGGCAAGCTCTACCCAGATTTAACCGGAGTCGGTTTGGACTTGTCCCCAGAGATGTTGAACCAGGCCCGGCAAAAAAATATCCATGGCGATCGCTTTTCTTTTACTGAGGGCAATGCCGAGGCGCAACCTTTTCCCGAAGCTACTTTTGATGCGGCTTTTAATACGATTAGCTTTTTGCATTACCTGAACCCTGAAACGGTGTTAGGGGAAGTGCAACGGGTGCTAAAACCAGGGGGAAAATTCTACCTGGCAGACTATGGTAAGGGTGAACTGCTCCAAGGCGGAGGGTTTCCTTTTTCACCGGGGGGATTGCGTTTCTATTCCCGGGCAGAACGAACCACAATGGGGGAACGGGTCGGCCTAGAGACTGTAGCACACCATTACCTAATGTTTGGCGTTTTATTGACGATTTTCCAGAAAAGCTAGCAAATCCCAAAGGCGATCGCCCCTTAAAGTCGTCCCCACGAAGCCCCGATTATGAGATGATTGTTTGCAATAAACGGGTTCACGTAGCAAGTATCATGACCAATGCTAAAGCCATCTCTATCCTTGGTTCCACCGGATCAATCGGGACGCAAACCCTCGACATTGTGCGATCGCACCCCGATAAATTCCGCGTTGTGGGGATGGCCGCTGGGCGTAATATTCAACTCCTAGCCGAACAAGTGCGGGAGTTCCACCCCGAAATGGTCGCCACCAGCGAAGAAAGCCTTTTACCCGAATTAAAATCTCTCCTCAAAGATTTAGAATACCAACCCCAAATTATCGCCGGCAAAGCGGCGATCGCCGAAGTGGCCCGTTATGGTGATGCCGAAAGTGTGGTCACAGGAATTGTCGGTTGTGCGGGACTTTTACCCACCATTGCCGCCATCGAAGCCGGCAAAGACATTGCCCTTGCTAACAAAGAAACCCTGATCGCCGGGGGGCCTGTGGTTTTACCTTTAATCGAAAAACATGGGGTGAAACTTCTGCCCGCCGACTCGGAACATTCCGCCATTTTCCAATGTTTACAGGGTGTTCCTGAGGGTGGTCTAAAACGGATTATTCTCACAGCCTCCGGGGGCGCGTTCCGGGATCTGCCCGTGGAAAAACTAGCCACTGTCACCGTCAAAGATGCCCTCAAACACCCCAACTGGTCGATGGGCCAGAAAATCACCATTGATTCTGCCACTCTAATGAATAAGGGTCTAGAGGTGATCGAAGCCCATTATCTTTTCGGGAAAGATTACGACGATATCGACATTGTGGTGCATCCCCAGAGCATTATCCACTCCCTGATTGAGCTGCAAGATACCTCGGTTTTAGCCCAGTTGGGTTGGCCTGATATGCGCCTGCCCCTGCTCTACGCCCTCTCTTACCCCGAACGTATCTACACCGATTGGGAACAGTTTGACCTCGTGAAGGCGGGCGATCTCACCTTCCGGGAACCAGATCACTATAAATATCCCTGTATGAATTTGGCCTATGCTGCGGGACGGGCCGGGGGATCGATGCCAGCGGTTTTAAATGCAGCTAATGAGCAAGCTGTGGCCCTTTTCCTCGAAGAAAAAATTGAATTCCTCGACATTCCTCGCCTGATTGAAAAGGTTTGCGATCGCCACCAAAATGACAACAAGACAAACCCGACCCTAGACGACATTTTGCAGGCAGATCAGTGGGCCAGACAAGCTGTTCTTGAATTACAGCCACAATTAGCTTAAGGCCAAATCAAATTCCTTAGTTAACAGCTTGCAGGAAGTCTTGGACGGTAAGAATGGAAGCATCTCGAAAGGGATGGAAAGCGAGTAAATCTTGATCGCCTGTGATGAGAAAATCAGCCTTGCCATTGACAATGAGTTCAAGGAATTTGTCATCTTTGGGGTCGCGGCAGACCGAAACTTTTTCAATGATGGGAACGATTTCAGAGGCTAGTGCCAAGCTTGTTAAAAAATCGTCTCTGATTTCTCTGGTCAGATAACGGTCAAATTTTTGTCGATTGAGAACCTCACTTAATTCTGACAAAACATCTAAAGACATCAGGATAATGCCCTGTTTTTGAGCGAAAGTTACAACTTCCATACAGTTGGAACTTGAGAAAACCAAAGCACTGACAAGTATGTTGGTATTAATGATGATGCGGCATTTATTCATCCGCCAAAATTGTTTCTAAAATCTCCGGTGTCATGCCTTGGGCAATAGCTTGCTGACTCGCCGTTTCCATGACTTCTAGGAGTGGTTTGGGGTTAATTGCTTTGGCAAGAAAAATATTCAGCAATGCTTGGATTTGCCGTTGTTTTTGAGGATCAATCTGTTGATAGGCCTCGGCGAGATGAGACTCGACTTGAATGGTGATTGTTGCCATTGAATATGACCTGACGTAACGAATTTTTGGCGAGGCAATGATCAAGCTCACAGGATTGTACCTAGAATGCAGGTAATTTTGCACCAGTTTGGACTTGCCAGAGGCTGTAGTATAAACCCTGCCGATCAAGGAGTTGTTCATGGGTGCCTTGTTCGACAATTTTGCCTTGATCCATCACATAAATGCAGTCGGAATGGCGGATGGTAGAAAGGCGGTGGGCGATCGCAATGGTGGTGCGTTGCTGGGTAATTTTTTCGAGGGATTTGGCGATCGCCGCTTCGGTTTCATTGTCCACAGCAGAAGTAGCCTCGTCCAAAATCAAAATGGGCGGATCTTTCAAAATGGCGCGGGCGATCACCAAACGTTGCCGCTGGCCACCGGAGAGTTTTTGCCCCCGTTCCCCGACGATGGTTTCGTACTGTTGGGGGAGCGTTTCGATGAACTCGTGGGCTTCGGCGAGTTTTGCGGCCTGGATAATTTCTGGGAGAGTTGCATCGGGGTTCCCGTAGGCAATGTTCTCTGCCACGGTGCCATGGAACAGAAACACGTCCTGACTTACAAGGCCAATGGCCCGGCGCAGATCCTTGAGGTAAATGTCCCGGATATCGAGGCCATCAACGGTAATTTGTCCCTGGTTAATTTCATAAAAACGCAGGAGTAGCTTCACGATGGTACTTTTGCCGGAGCCCGTTGCTCCGACAATCGCAATGGTTTGACCGGCGGGAATATGGAGGGAAAAATCCTGTAAAACCGGCGCCCGCTCGAAATAGGCAAAGGAAATATTGTCGAGTTTAATTTCTCCTTTTACGTCGTGGGTGGGTAGGGCCAGATCCCCGGAGCGGATTTGAATTTCCGTGTCGAGGAGGTTAAACACCCGGTTACTGGAGGCCATCGCCCGTTGGTACAGATCGAGGGTTTGTCCTAAGCGGGTCAAGGGCCACAACAACCGCTGGGTCATAAACACTAAAACGCTGTAGGTACCCACGGCCAAGGTGCCCTGTTCTACCTGCAACCCGCCAAAAAAGAGAATGGCTGTAAAACCCGCCAAGATCGCGATTCGAATCAGGGGAATAAAAGCTGCACTTAAGGCGATCGCCCGTTCATTACTTTTTAGATAAGCATCACTATCGAAGCGGAGCCGTTCGAGCTCGTAGTGTTCCGTCGTAAAGCTTTTAATAGTGGTGATACCGCTGAGGTTGTTCGACAGGCGTGAACTCAAGACACCCACCTTTTCCCGGACATCTGCATAGCGGGGCGCTAATTTTTTCTGGAAAGCAACGGAACCCCAAATGATGATCGGAATTGGGGCCATGGCCATCCAAGCCGCTGAGGGGGTAGCGTAGAAAAATAGACCACCAATTAAAATGACTGTGGTGATTACCTGCAAAATTTCGTTGGCCCCCACATCAAGGAAGCGTTCCAGCTGGTTCACATCATCGTTGAGGAGGGCGAGGAGTTCCCCGGTGCTGCGTTCCTCAAAGTAGCCCAACTCCAATTCCTGTAAATGGCTATAACCATCGAGGCGGAGGTTATGTTGCATCTTCTGGGCGAGGTTCCGCCAGAGTCGCTGGTAGAAATACTCAAAGATAGATTCGGCACTCCAAATAATGAAGGACAGCACCCCAATCACAATTAACTGACCGATGATGCTGGTAACACCGAATTGCGCCACAAAGGAGTTGTCTTTTTGGACAACCGTATCCACCGCCACCCCAATCAAAACCGGTGGGGCCAGATCAAAGAGTTTATTCAGAACGGAGCAGGCGATCGCCAAATTAATCTGTTTGCGATAGCGGCTACCGTAGCGGAAAAGACGGGTTAAAGGGTGAGACATAGCAGACAAACGCAGCAAAAAAGGGAGCCCCGATCATAACCTGTTCAGCCAAAGGTTATGCCGAATCACCAGTGAATTTGACTCAAAATATAGCGCAGTCGGTCGTAGTCATCCTTGAGGAGGGTGCTGATCATTCGCCCCACATTAACGAGCCACTGGCGATCGCCTTTTCGCAGTCGGTAAACTTCCCGTACCGCTGCCGCCATCAGGGATTCCGGGGGCACCCAATTCACCTGGAGCAGCACCCGTAAAAATTCCAGTTTGTCCGTGAAATGAATAATCTCGTCCGGTTCGCAATGGTAAACCGATTGGTGAATCTGGGGCGGTCGGGGGGGTAAATACTGAAACACCTCACCCCGTTGGCCGTTGCGGCGATTACTGGGGATTTCAAAGCCGACAATTACTGCCCGAAATTCCGTTTTGAGCATCGCAAAAATTTGGGGTTGCTGTTCCCGCAATTCTTCGAGACTCATCCCCAAAGCCCGAGCCCGGTGTACCGAATCAATGGGGGAGGTGGTGACGTAGGTAACGACACCGTAAACTGTGTTGCCCGATTCTTCGTCATAGGACTTCACCCAACTACCGAAGGGAGGCATCACTGGAAAACTCAGATCCTCCGGCTCCAAACACTGGGCGGTGAATTCCGTTGTTGTGGTTTCAATCACCTCCGCGATGTGGTCGGGATGGCGATCGCCTGGGGTGAATTGGGGTAGGGGCAGACGCATAGAATCGGGCGACTGAAATTTATTGCAAGTTACTTGCTTTCTTCCAGTTCAGAGAGATTGAAGGTAATAATTTTGTCCCAGTTCCCCCCCTCAAAAAGAACTGCGGCCCGACCGTCGGTGACCCGTTGCACCAGGCCCTTAAATCGGAAAAAAGTGTCGTCGGGGTTGATTACACGCACCGTGCTACCAGGGAGAATCATCGTGCTTAAACCTTTTTTTGCTGAAAGGACTGAAAAATTTAAATTTCACCTATCATAGCGTGATCCCTTGGCCCTAATCGACGGGATTGCCGGGGCGATCGCCATTTTTATGACCCTAAAGCACCACATCTGGAAAATAAATGGTGCGAATATCCGTGGGTAGTTCCTCTAAAATCAACTCTCTACCCTGGTGACACCACTCGTCCACATCGGCAATGGTTAGTTCATCGCCAGACCCTTGCAGATGGGCCGCAATCCGTGTCGGACTCCAGTGAAAATTGTCCGCCAACACCACAATGAGCCGGGGCAAAGCGGGAATTAAATCCAAAGCCTGTTCTAAATAACACCAGAGAGGAGGCGGTGTGTATTTAATGTCGTAGGTAATGTTTTCCACGGGGGGAATTTCTAAAGTCTCTCGGTAGGCATTGGTCAGCTGCAAAAGCCACTGCTGCAACGAAGAAAAACCCTGGGTTTCAAGATCTAAAACCCGCAGTTCGTGAAAAATCTGGCGCCAGGTGAGGGCAAATAAGTAATCTGTCTGCACAGGTGATCGCCCATCCTGACCGAGGAAAGTATAGAGGAGTGGCCCATAGCGACAAAAAATCCCCGTGAAATATTTGCCCTCCTCTGGATGGCGCTGATAGAGGGCCAAAAGGTCTAAATCGCTATAATGGTGGAGGGCTTGAACCAACGGATGATTCGTTTCAGAGAAACTCGGAATCTGAAGCATGTCCTGCAATAATGCCTGTAAAATGCCTGCGCGGCGTCACTCGATTTCAATCATAAGCGATTCACCGCCAAACCTTTGTGCCATGACCGTTGCTTTTTCTGCGTTCTTCCCCTCCTTGTTGGGGGCTTTTTTCCCCGCCTTTGACAGCCTATTTTCCACCCAGGGCATCATGGTGATGTTGCTCTGTGCCTATGGGGTTGCGATGTGGATGTTCCTGACAACAGCCCCCAAGGTGCATACCATCATGGTCTCGGATCTGGAGGTCGCCCGCAGTTTCTACGAAGGCATTTTGCAGCTCCCCGTGGCCGATGTACCGCTCCATTATTACTACAACTACGAACAAACCCTTGGGGCGGCTAGCATTGACCCGATGTATCTTGGGGCCAGTCCCGTGGCCATGGGCAGAACAGAAACCATTCCCGAAACCGGTGGCCTCTGGTACCAACTGAAAAAAAATACCCAACTCCATGTGGTAGCTGGTGCCAGCCTCGGCAAAAAAAATCGTCACCGCCATGTGTGCTTCGATAAGGAATGCCTAGAGGCTCTGTTGTTGCGGATCCAGGCGCGGCGGCTGAAGTATAAAATTCGCCAGGAGCGACCCCTGAATTTCCTTGTTAAAGATTGGAATGAGCGAGTGATTGAAATGGCTGAGGTCGTGAATTAATCACCAGTGCGTAATGGCCCTTGCTGGAGTTCCGTTCCCTCCACGAGGGTATGCACCTGCCAAACGGTTTGGGTTTCGGGATAGTCTTTACGATAGTGACCGCCCCGGCTTTCGGTGCGCCAGAGAGCACTTTTAAGGATTAGCAATGCCACGTCGGTAAGGTTACAGGTTTCGGTATAAAGACGAATTTGCCCTTCCGCATCAGGGTGGGTCAGGTGGATGGTTTGTCCCGGGATTGTGTCGAGGAACTGATGAAATGCCATTTGGTTTAACTCGGTTTGCCAAGCAGAAACTTGGGCGATCGCCTCGACGAGAATTTTTTCTTCACGACAGATCCCCGCACTCTGCCAAAGGAGGAGCGGTAAATCAGCCCGGATCGTTTGCACTTTGACGGATTCTTTTTTCCAACTGTTTGTAATGGTCTTTGTTTCTGGATTGGCCACTGAAAGAATCCCTTGTTTGGGGTCGAGACCCCGCAGTTGTGCCGCAAAAACCAAACATTCCAGGAGGGAATTACTTGCCAGACGATTGGCCCCGTGGACCCCTGTGCTGGCGGTTTCTCCAATGGCATAGAGTCCTGGAATCGACGTTTCACAGGCATTATTTGTCACAATCCCCCCCATCCAATAGTGGGCTGCCGGAGCCACGGGGATGGGTTCCGTAAACACATCCACGCCCCACTCGGCACACATCCGCACAATATTCGGGAAACGGCGGCGGATCTGTTCCTCGGGAATTACGCTCAAATCCAGATAGACATGCGCATTGGCGGGATCACCGGCATTTTCTGCCAAGTAACTAAAAATGGCACGACTGACCACATCCCGCGGGGCTAATTCTCCGTCTGGATGGTAGTCAAAGGCAAAGCGATCACCATTAAATCCTAAGAGATGGGCTCCTTCCCCCCGCACTGCCTCACTGATCAGGAAATGGGGGGCATTGGGTTTCGTGAGGGCTGTGGGATGAAATTGGAAAAATTCGAGATCCCGTAGCTGTGCCCCCGCCCGCCAAGCGAGGGCAACCCCATCACCGGTGCTCACGGTGGGATTAGTGGTTTGAGCAAAAATTTGGCCGCCGCCCCCCGTCGCGATAATCACCGCCCTAGCGGCGATCCATTGGATCTGATTTTCCCAAAGAACGCTGACTCCTTGGCATTGACCCGCCTCGTCTCGCCCCAGTTGCAGGGCAAAGGCCTGGGAGACGATGTGGATATTAGGGCGTGCGGTCACCTGTTCGATCAGGGTCGTGATGATCGCCTTGCCGGTGGTATCGGCGGAATGTAACACCCGGGGCCGGGAATGGGCGGCCTCTAGGGTCATCGCCAGTTCACCATTTTTCCGGTCAAAGGCCACCCCCATTTCCACTAAATGTTCGATAGCTTCCTTGGCGTGATTGACTAAAAATTCCACGGCAACGGGATCGCAGAGACCGGCCCCTGCTGTAATGGTGTCCTGAAAATGCAATTCTGGGGAATCGGTCGGGGCGATCGCCGCTGCAATGCCACCCTGGGCCCACTTACTGGAGCCGGTGCGTAATTTCGCTTTGGTGATTAGGCCCACCTGTAGGTGACTTGGCAAAGACAAGGCTGCATATAACCCCG
>JAYKIK010000101.1:0-9487 GCA_035284725.1 Synechococcus sp. | reverse complement strand
TTTTGCTTGCCGTTGTGAATACGACCATTTTTAACAATTGTAGTTGCCTTGCAACTGGGACAATGTAGCATCAGAATATAGCCTTTCCCTTGATTTTAGCTTTTATCCTTACTTCTTTAGGACTGCCTCTCAATCAATTTAAGCCAATCTTATCTTAAAAGTTTGATTTTGAACTACTGTTGATGGAATTAGCGAATCTAAACGGGGAAACGCTTCATTTTGGCGATCGCCTCTTTAGCCGTGTGCATTAAAACGGGTTTAATCTCCGGAATTTGGGGGATTTGCCAGAGGACATCAACGGTACGCCGCAACATCCGCACAATGTCCCCTTCATCGAGGCTCGTATTTTCACAAAGTTCCGTCCACTCCGCCCCTAAGGCCCACTGTTCCACCAGGCCGATGAACTTACTTTCAAGCCAGACGGGCATAGTCACGCTGCAATGCTTTTGCACTTGGTACAGTTGGCGGCGCAGTTCCCAGAGACTGACGGGGTTATGGCCTTGGTCTTTTTTCCGGATGCCCAACACTTCTAAAACGGCATTGGGTTGAGCATAATCCGTCCAACTGTCGCCCCGGGGCGGTTCACTGATAATCGCACAGATAGCGGCGGCTAGATGTTCGGGGGAGAGGTGATCCAACTGGCCAGACATTAAACAAAGGGCTAACCAAAGCTCGTTTTCCCCACGGATAGTAGCGGCGGTGCGCCCTAAAACCGTTGGGTTATAGCCATCAAGGGCGCGGAATTCCTGTAAGACTTCGATGAGGTTGAGAAAATCCTGCCAGTAGTAGGAGCGTTTGTTAGCATGCTGGCGGTAGAGGGTCTGGCGACGGTGGAGTTCCTTGCGTAGTTCTTTGCGCCGTTGGTGGCGTTTCAGGAGTTTGCCGGGTTTGTCCTGCTGGCTTAGGGGGGAAGCGATAAATTGGGCTTCTACGGCGGCAAGGCGTTGTTTCTGGGCTGCTACTTCGGGGGGTTCGGTGAGGGGTAGCAAATAATTGGCGATCGCCTCCACCATGGGAAAAGCTTCCTGATCCACCTTGCCATTTTTCCCAAGGGTTAAATTTTGGTCAATGGGGAGGGGAATTTGGGCGAGCTGATCGGCGGGGAAAAGCCCTTCATTCAGCGCAACCACATCCCCTGCTTTAATTAGATACCAGCGTTTATCGGTCCCCAAACAGAGAAATTCCTGATGATCGGCTTGTTCCACGAGAACCGCAGGAATCGCTTCCTTCACCCGGAGATTTTTCCCTTTGAGGTGCAAAATTGAACCGAGGGGGAGCTGCTCTAAGAGAGGGGCCAAGAGTTTGCGGTTTTCTAGTTCCGCCTGCTCCTGGAGGATACCCAACAGTCGTTCTTCTTCCTTGAGCCGTTCTTTGAGTTTGGCGTAGCGTTCAAAGTGCCGTTCATCAAAAGCAGCGAGGTCAATGTCGAGGCGGGCAATTTCTGTGGTGAGTTCGGCGATCGCCTCCTGTTCTGGGCTGAGTTGCTGTTGGACCTGATATTCCGCAAAACTCCGGGAGAGCAATTCTTTGGATTCCTCCAGGCTGTGTTTTTGCAAAAGATTCAGCACCATTCCATAGGACGGCGTAAACCAACTGCGCAACGGTTCCGCGCCAGACAGGGCGAGGCGAGAAGCTTCCTTAGCCCCTTCAAAGGGTGTTTCTACAGTCACCACGTAGCCGACTGTGTCCATTCCTCGACGGCCAGCACGACCCGCCATCTGCAAAAATTCCGAGGGGGTGAGCATCCGGTGACCTTCGTCGGTGCGCTTCGAGAGGGCCGAAATGACCGTGGTGCGGGCGGGCATATTGATTCCTGCCGCCAGGGTCGCCGTCGCAAATACAAGTTTTACAAGGCCCATTTCAAAGAGCTTTTCTACCAGTTCTTTCCAGGCCGGTAAAATCCCAGCATGGTGAGCCGCGATGCCCCGGAGGAGGGGTTCCACTTGGTCAGTGCGGGCAAATTTCGACTGTTGGGCGAGGTATTGCCAAAGTTGTTCCCGTAGGATCTCATTGGCCTGGAGGTAATCCACGAGTTTTTCGGTGGAAAAGGGATTTTTCGCAAGGAAATCGAGGATGAGGGCTTTAAATTCGGGTTTGTCGCTATATTGGTTGAGGAGTTTTTCCTGGAGCTTGCCTTGGTCATCGAGGAAAAAGTGGAGCAGGGTCGCCTCTAGGAGTTTGGCTTCCTCCGGGGAAACCAGGGTGATGTCCTTGAGTTGGCGCACGGATTGGTCACAGCCCCGCCGACTGAAGATGATGTAAATCGTCGGCAGTAAATCTTTTTGGCGCAGTTGACGGACGATGGTAAATAGCCCCGGGCAGTCTTCCCGTTGGCGTTTTTTGCGTTTTTCCTGGGGGGCATTGCTGCGCGATCGCAACCGGGCATTGAGTTTTGTGCCGCTCTCATCGAGGAGGGGAAAGAGACCTTTTTTGTTGCTGTAGAGAAATTGCAAAGGCACGGGACGGTGGTCGGAATCCACGAGGTCGCAGTGGTGTTCCCGACTCCGGGGGTGGTCGGCGTGGGCAGCTTGGCGGGTTTTGTTGATCCAGGCGGTAAAGATTTCTGGATTACCGATGGTGGCGGAGAGGCCGACGATTTGGACTTCTGAGGGGCAGTAGATAATGGATTCTTCCCAGACGGTGCCCCGACCGCGATCGCTAATGTAGTGGCATTCATCAAGGACGACGGTGGAGACGTTTTCCAGGGAGGTGCCCACCTGGCCAATGGGAGTTTCGTAGAGCATATTCCGGAAAATTTCCGTGGTCATGACGATGATCGTCGCCTGGGGGTTGATAATGATATCCCCAGTGATCAGCCCCACTTCTTTTTCGCCGAAGGTTTCACCAAAGTCGCGGAATTTCTGATTTGAGAGGGCCTTGAGGGGGGTCGTGTAGAAAACCCGCTGACCCATCGCCAGGGCACGGTGGATCGCATATTCGCCAATCACGGTTTTCCCGGAGCCGGTCGGCGCACAGACCACCACGGATTTATCGGCATTGAGGGCGGCGATCGCCTTTTGTTGGAACTCGTCTAAAGGAAACGGAAAAATTTGATCTAAATCTACTTGCAACCTAACCCACCTTTTTTCCTGATCCGGTATGTTGCCCCTGGGGAGTGGGCCTACCGAAATCAAAAAATGTCTCTGTTATGAATTTTTTCTTTAAAGTCCATTATAAAGGGGAGTCCCCCTGGTCATTGCTGAAAAACCCTGGGGACAAATCCAGATCAAGGCAGGCGATCGCCCCGCAAAAAGACCCAGTATTGGCGTCACTGTAAAGGATGTTTACCCAAATCCCCCCGAGAAGCCCGTTCTTATCCACAATAGGCGTAGTCCCTTCCAGGCAAAAGGGATATCACACAAATTCCCAATTTTCCTAGCTCTCTCACCAAATAACCCTATGGAACTGCAACAACCTACGATGATCCAAGCACTCCTAGATGCCTTTGATTGGGGGATCATGGTGACCTTGGAGTACCAAAACCAAGTGTTCATGAATGATATCTGTGCTCAACTGTTTCAAGTGAGCGATGAAATGCGGGGTTTTGCGACCTATGATGAACATATTGCCCAGATTAGTCAGCAATTTCGCGATCCAAGCGCTTTTTTGGGTGAAATCCGCGATACCGAAAATCAACCCCTCCTCGAAACCCAGGAGTTATTCCACACCATCGCTGGCCGCAGCTTAGAGATTTCCAGCCGACCCATCAGCGCCAATTATGTTGTCGTGGGACGCATTTGGCATTTTCGCGAGTTTGATAATCACCCCAACCATGGCAGCACTGAATTTATCCGAGGGAAACGTCAATCTCTCATTGCCACCGTTGTTTCCCAGACCTACCACCAGCGCCACCCCCGGGAGATCCTCTCGAACGTGGTGAATAACCTAGGGGAAGTCCTCGCCATTGAACGCGCCCTCATTTATCAACTGGACAGCGAAACCAGCGAGGGCCTGCGGTTTGAGTGGCTCCATAAAAGTTTTTCCCAGAAGTGCGGCGATTATTACCGCTATTTTCAAAATAATCCCTGGTTGTGGAATGCCTATACCCAGGTGCAGTGCGTTCATTTTGGCCGCGATGATGTGGATGCCAGTAGTAAGCTCCACCAAATCCATGAGCAGCTCCAGGTACAAACTTGCTTGAGTTTTCCCATCCTGATCCATGAGCAACTCTGGGGTGTTTTGTTGCTGCACTGTTGCCACGGCCACCGGGATTGGTTGCCCGATGAAATTGAGTTTCTCGAAACCCTCAGCAACCAAATGGCGATCGCCATCCACCAGCACCACCTCAACAGCCAACTCCAAAGTACCCAACACCAGATCCAGGCCACCAATACCACCGATGAACTGACTCTGATCCCCAATGCCCGCCGCTTTGAGCAGGTTTTAGAGAAAGAATGGCAACGGCTCGCCCGGGAAGAATTACCCCTCGCCCTACTCCGGTGTCGTATCGATTTTTTTGATCTCTATCGGGAAACCTATGGGGATGAACTGGCCGATAGTTGTCTCCAACAGGTATCCTGGGCAATTTCTTTAGTGTGTCAGCGGCCGGCGGATCTGGTGGCTCGCTGTGAGGGGGAAGAGTTTGGCGTGATTCTACCCAACACCGATCTCGATGGCGCCCTGTACATTGCCGATCAAATTCTTAGCAGTGTCCAAAAACTCAAAATTAGCCACCTCCAATCCCCCACGGAACAATATGTTTCCCTGAGTATCGGGATGAATGCGGCAGTGCCGACCCTGACAATTTTGCCGTCGGAACTCACAAAATCAACCCAAAGTGCTCTTCAGGAGGCGATCGCCGCTGGGGGGAACCGGATCAAAGTAGGTGAGCCTCTTATTCTGGAGGATTTAGCACCGTCGACGACGGATCCACTGCTTGATTGGTAAGAGACCAATGATATTCGTAGGGTTTCCGAAGCTGGTCATAGCTGCGTTCGAGCTGCTTCTGCTGGGAAAAAGCCTTCCGGAGGGTCAGGATTAACTGCTGGATCTGGGCCCGGGCGAGGGGATCTTGATCAGCGATCCGTTGGGTTTTACGTTCCAAAATTTGCAGCAAGGTCTCGTAATGAATATGGGCAGGGAGAGGCAAGGGATCCATAGTGCTCAGCGATTGTTGGATTGTTATGAACGATTGGGGCCACATTACCGCAAATTAAGGTTCTGGTGGAAGGTTTGCCCTAGGTGATCGCCAACCCCAAATGCCCAGGGGCAAAATTTCAGCGAGGATACTCACCCCCCGCATCAGGGCGACAATGGTCAATAAACTGCCGACCCCCACATCGGTATTGCCCACCGTTTCCAGTAGACCAATCGCCACCACCTCAAAAACCCCCATGCCCCCTGGTGCCCCAGGAATCACAAATCCCACCAACCAAGCACCACTAAATACTCCCAACAGAGAAGGAATCTGCGACCAAGTCAATGGGGCGATCGCCCACCAGGTTAAAAGAAAGCCGATGCCCCGCAACGTCATAAAAATTAGTTCTCCCAGTAGGGGCTGCCAAGGGTAAATTTCGAGACGAACTGGATCATGGTTTTGGGTTTTGCCCTGGGAAACTTTTTGGATCACCGGATTAAAAAACTGGGGATGAATTCCTCCGAGCACCCCTACCAATCCCAGGGGAACTAGCAACTTTAGTAGGGGAAACTGTTCCATCTGTACCAGGCCCAGACCCAAGCCCAAGACCATGAAAATTGCCGCCGCCGCCGCCAACAACAGAGGTTCCAACAGCACCGCTAAGCTTGCCACTCCCCAGGGACTCCCCACAGCCACAATCCGGGTCATCCTCCCGTAGAAATGCCAAATATTCCCCGGTAGGTACTTCGCCATGTTCGTCCGCAGATATAAGGCGATCGCCTGCCCATAGCCGATGGGTACCCGGAATATTTCCAAGATCCGTCCCCATACCAATGCCGTCCATATATGGGAAGCCGTTGTAAGCAATAAACTACCTCCTACCAACAGCCAACCCCGACGATCCAGACGGATTTGAGATACCTCCTGCCAGTGGTTCCGGAGAGCCGCCACCAAAAAACAGAGCGTTAGACCGATAATGAACCAACGCAAATAGGGTTTGAGAAGTTTTAATGTCGCTTTCAAAATATTTGTTAGGGGGACTGCACGGGTTCAACACTGCGAGCATTGTAAATGCTCATGGCTTTTTCTACGCCTTCCCGTAAACTGAGGGCCAAAGCGTCCTCTGCTAAGTGCAGAACATCTGTTAACACTGGTTTTTCTGCTGGGGCGAATTTACCGAGGACGTGGGAAATAGTCGGCTGATCGCCTTTCGCTTGGGTCTTACCAATGCCAATCCGCAACCGAGGGAATTTCTCGGTGCCAAGGTGGGAAATAATTGACTTGATGCCATTGTGCCCCCCTGCGGAGCCTTGGAGTCGTAAGCGTAGTCTCCCCAGGGGCAAGTCCATGTCGTCATAGACCACCAGCACGGATTCTGGGGGAATTTTGTACCAGTCGATCACTGCCCGCAAGGATTGTCCGGAACGATTCATGTACGTGGTCGGTTTCAAGAGGCCAAGCCTTTGCCCATTGCGGCGCACCTCGGCCCAATAGCCTTGGAACTTGCGATTCTCCTGGAGGGAAGCCCCCCAATCTGCCGCAAGGCGATCGACAAATTCAAAGCCAATGTTATGGCGGGTGTGGTCGTACTTCGGTTCTGGATTTCCCAACCCCACAATGAGCTGGGGAATAACTAATGGCTTGTCTTGACCCATAACCTCATCAATATCTAGTAAGACTTCGACTGCTCAAAGAGCGTTTCTAAGTATACTCTGGCGCAGGCTCGGTAATTTTCTGCCTCCCGGGGGCTTTGGCCTTCTCCGGTCTGGAGGAGAAATTGGGAGAGGGCCGCGGCGAATACCCGGTCTTGATCCCAATTGGGATGGGTTTCGAGATAGTCGGTAAGAGACTGGTGTAGGGCTTCAGGAATTTCTGCCAAAATGCTCACGGTGGGATTCATCATTAACCTTAACTCTGTCGGAATCAGCGGAACAAGAAAAAATGCAGTAACGAGGGACGAAGGAACAGCTTTTGGAATTACTAAAATCTAAGGCGTTGGATCTCGCTCGGTTTCGTCGGTCGTGGCCCCATTGTTGTCTATGGGGGGGTGGGTTTGTCAATATTGCAAAATGTTACGCCATGGCGATCGCCTTTTGGTTGACAACGAGAAATCAAGGGTTACAGGGCTCTTTTGTTTACACTTCTTAACCAAAGGGATCTCTTATCTGTGGTTGTTGTTGGCAAAAAAGAGAATTCCCCAGACCTTAACTAAGCTCTAAGAAATGCGTTTTCAGCTGTGGAAAACCTGGGGAAAGTTGTGGAAAAAATCAAAGGGATTGGGGAAACCATGGGGAATCACTGGGGGAATTTTTCAGAGAAAAATAAGAATTGCAAATTTATTCAGAAAGGTGAATTTTGTGAGGATTTTTGTTTAAATCTTAGAGTCCTGCTCTGTCTTGGTTGAGCCTCGATCCATGGAACAACATCAACCCCAAACCCTCTCCCCCACCGCTCAAAAACTGGATGTACGCACCTGTGGCATCAACAAAAATCACTGGTACGTAGCCGCCCGCAGTGCAGAGTTGACGGATCAGCCCTTTGGGTTCACCCTCTGGGAGGAAGATTTTGTCCTTTATCGGGATAGCATCGGAAAAGTTCACGCTCTGGAAGATCGCTGTCCCCACCGCCAGGTGAAACTGAGTGTCGGGCAGGTCGTTGGGGATAATCTCGAATGTGCGTACCACGGTTGGCAGTTTGATGCTTCTGGGACCTGTGCCCATGTGCCCTATCTGGCCGAAAATCAAAAGCGACCTAGTTGTAAGATTCGAAGTCTACCGGTACGGGAACAGGATGGATTTATTTGGGTGTTTCCGGGGGATCCAGAGCGTTTAGAACAAGAAGTCATTCAGCCCTTGTCGATTCCGGAATGGGATCACTTAAACTACATCGTTAGCGTAACGACCATCGACTGTGAGGGGCATTTTTCCTACCTGATCGAAAATTTGATGGACATGTACCATGGCCACCTCCACGACAATTACCAGGCCTGGGCCTCGGCAAAGTTAGAAAATATCCAAGTCAATGAACAGCGGGTTGATGCCCACTATGAAGCCCAGAGCTATTACAAAATTGATAAGATTTGGTCGGTTTCCCAGTTGTTTATTCCATCCCTACGTAAGCTGCATCCAGAACCATTGGACGTGAGCTATATCTACCCCAACTGGAGCGCCACTCTGGGCAATGATTTTAAAATTATGTGTTTGTTTTGCCCGACACATGCCACCCGCACCCGGGCTTACCTCCTGCATTTCACTTCCCTGAATGCCTTTTGGCGCCTCCATAAACTGCCGGTGCCTTTCCGCCGTTGGGTGAAAGATCTCTGTTTCAATGCAGCCAAGGGTTTACTGGATGGTTTAGTAGAGCAGGATGTGGTGATGATCGAGCAGGAACAAAAGGCTTATCTGGAAAATCCCCAACAGCCCAATGTGGAGCTTAATCGCGCTTTGATGGCAGTACAACGACTGATTAAACAGCAGGCGATCGCCCAGGATCAGACAAGTGCTTAGTTCAGCAGTTGGCGACGTTTTTGTTCAAATTCATATTCGGTGATCAGCCCTTCGACTCGGAGTTTTTCGAGTTCCCGCAGGGCTTCCGCAATGGCAGTGGTTTGTTGGACGGTGGCGATCGCCTGATCGGAGGTTGAGGTTTTCCCGAGGCCAAAACGGGCTTGGAACGAGTCAAAATCCTGGAGCAGATACCATACCGCTTCGATGGCGCAGGCGATTTGGGGGACGGGCGTCGACCACAAAAGGACATACACCACGCCCCAGACCGGTTGACCCACATAGAATTTGTGAATTCCAGACAGGGGCGTCACTGAACCGAGGAGGGCCAGACCGACGGCAACTTTTCGATCTTTGGGTTGGGTCAAAAATTTGGCGATCGCCTGTTTCATGGCATTTAGATGTGGAAAACCATACTTTGCGGCAGGAAATGCCTCCACTAGAATCAGAAGGAAGACACTCACACCCTATGGTAGAGCAACTTATCCAAGCCGTAGCAGTGCATAGGAGCAACGATGGGATTTTTTGATTCAGAGATTGTTCAACAAGAAGCCAAAAGTTTATTCGAAGATTACCAAAACCTCGTCCAACTCGGCAGCGATTTCGGTAAGTTTGACCGGGAAGGCAAAAAAATGTACATCGATCAGATGGAAAGCGTCATGGACCGCTACAAAATTTTCATGAAACGCTTTGAACTCTCCGATGATTTTATGGCGCAAATGGCCGTTGAACAGCTGAAAACCCAACTCGGGCAGTTTGGCATGACCCCCCAACAAATGTTTGACCAGATGAATTTGACCCTGGAGCGGATGAAGGCCCAAATCCCCGAATACTAATGGCTGAAACAATTATTGCCTTTGATTTTGATGGGGTAATCTGCGACGGGCTGCCGGAATATTTCCACTCG
>JAYKIK010000100.1:0-13512 GCA_035284725.1 Synechococcus sp. | reverse complement strand
CTGGGGGAGATGTCGCAGACAGTGGGGGTTAACCTTCCCTGGGGGAGATGTCGCAGACAGTGGGGGTTAACCTTCCCTGGGGGAGATGTCGCAGACAGTGGGGGTTAACCTTCCCTGGGGGAGATGTCGCAGACAGTGGGGGTTAACCTTCCCTGGGGGAGATGCCGAAGGCAGTGGGGGTTAGTCGCGACTATTCAAGGCGATCAACAGCCGCAGAATAAACACAAACAAGTTGATGTAGGTCAAATACATCGACAGAGCAGCCGAGAGATATTGCTCATTGCGGTAGGCGCGAGGCAGCACGTAAAAATCCACCACCGCAGAACCCGCGAACAGTAGCGTCCCTAAGCCAGAAATCCCGACCTCTAACCAACTGGGTGTGTAGACCCCGAAAAAGGCAAAACCAAGCTGGGCCAGCAAAACGACAAACAGCGCGATAATACCAAGGCGTACCGTCTGGGCCAAGGCTAAGCCATCTTGATCCGAGAGATTCGCGCCAATATTACGACCGAGGATAAATGTAATCCCACAACCTAAAGCCGCAATGCTAACCCCCTGAATGCCAACCCCAGCCGTACCGAGGGCAAGGGCAACAAGACCGGTAAGGGTATAACCGGACAGTAAGCTGTAGCCAGCCAAGAGAGGTAAGGCAACACCATTGTTCGCCTTTTCAGCAACACCCCGAGCCACGAAAAAAAGCACTAACTCGGCAATCAAAGCGCCCCAGAACGTGGGCATGAATACAGCAGGATTATTGTGGAGGACGCCTAAACCGCCATAGGTACCAACCGCAGTCAGAAGGAGGCCGCCACCGAGATAGGGGAGGGCATTTTTGATTACCTCAGGGCCGACGAGGACTTGGCCCTGGGCCTGCCGAATGGCGTCACGGAAATTACTGGTATTGCTCATAAATAAATCTTTAAAAGCTTGAAAGGTTAAATCATCTATTCTCTATTTTGACAAAAGTTTTAGGGGGTAGCAGTACGGATTCCTTTACTGTTGGGGAGCCTTACGGGGATAATAGACTTTGATTTGTGAACTGTTGTCAGTGAATTGGACTCGCCATGCCGAAAACGGAGCGCCGTACGTTTCTGCTTGATTTCGAAAAACCCCTCTCAGAATTAGAATCGCGGATTCACCAAATTCGCGAACTTGCTGAGGAAAACAATGTCGATGTCTCGGAGCAGATTCAACAATTAGAGGCACGGGCAGACCAACTCCGGGAAGAAATTTTTAGCACTTTAACGCCAGCCCAACGGCTTCAATTGGCCCGCCATCCGCGCCGCCCCAGTACCCTCGACTATATCCAGATGATGACGGATGAGTGGTTTGAACTCCATGGCGATCGCGGGGGGTCTGATGATCCGGCCCTAATTGGTGGGGTAGCTCGGTTTGATGGGCAACCAGTGGTCATGCTCGGGCACCAGAAGGGACGAGATACAAAGGATAATGTCGCCCGTAATTTTGGGATGCCGGCACCTGGTGGTTATCGTAAGGCAATGCGCCTAATGGACCATGCGAACCGTTTTGGGATGCCGATTTTGACGTTCATTGATACCCCTGGGGCTTGGGCGGGCTTGGAAGCGGAAAAACTGGGCCAAGGGGAGGCGATCGCCTACAACCTGCGAGAAATGTTTAGCCTCGATGTGCCGATTATCTGTACGGTAATTGGAGAAGGAGGTTCCGGTGGCGCCCTCGGGATCGGCGTTGGTGATCGCGTTTTGATGCTGAAAAATTCCGTTTACACGGTGGCAACCCCCGAAGCCTGTGCCGCGATCCTCTGGAAAGATGCCGGTAAATCTGAGCAAGCCGCCGCCGCCCTGAAAATTACTGCCGAAGATCTCAAAAAACTCGAAATCATCGATGAGATTGTCCCCGAACCAGCGGCCTGTGCCCATGCTGACCCTCTGGGGGCGGCTCAAATGTTGAAAACTGCGATTCAGGAGAATCTCAACACCCTCATGAAACTGACCCCAGACCAGCGCCGCGATCTCCGCTACCAACGGTTCAGAAAGATTGGTGTATTTCTTGAAACGCCTTAAAAGATAGTAATGGCAGGGCGATCGCCAATTTGCCTATAACTTAGCAATATTTTGTAACATTTCCGAAACTTTGGTAGGATAAGAAACCGCTGAGGCCTAAGGTAAATAATTGAATCCCAGCATTGCCCCAGAAAAGTAGACAGTGAAATCCCTTCATTTACTTTTCTCCCTAACCTCAAATTATCTCGGCAGCAGACAAGGACACTGAAACCGCTCCTCCATTTTCGTTTTTACCTACTATCTGGTTCCCATGACCCGACCCTTGCCCTGTACAAAGCGCCGCCTGTCCCTATGATTGCTCCTGCCCTACTTTGGCGATCGCCGTTGATGAGCTTCAACTTTTATCAGCTCCCTGCCATAGCCATGGCTATCTTCCTCAACACCCCAGCACCTACAGTTTTTTTAATGCGGAATCACACTTCCCGTTTCAGTCTTCGATCCGCAATAGCCAGTCTCCAGAGTCAATCCACCGTTCTGCTGCCAAAGCAAGCGGTTTCATCAGACATGGAAAAGCCTTGGTCGCCCCAGGAACATCTCCCCAAAGGTGTCCTCAAAGTATTCTTCAAGGGATTCGACCGCCCGTTGAGCCCAGTATTGAAGAATTGACCATGATCTCCAGTGCAGGGAATCCACCCGTTTATTGCTAGGGAGGAACCGTTGCCCCTGCCCTCCCTTTCCTTTACTTCTTCATTCAATACCGAATTATGACAACATCTTCTTCAAGCGGCTTCAATGGTTCCACAAAAACCATGGCAACTGATGCTCTGGGCCGTGACCTCAGTGACCTAGTAACCCGCCCAGATCGTAACAGCCACGATGGTAAGACGGCGAGCATTCGCCCTGCCACAGAAGAAAGCCAACAAAAAATGGCTGATGCTGTTTACACCATGCTGGAAGCTGTCGGTGAAGATCCCGAGCGTGAAGGCCTTTTGAAAACGCCGCTCCGGGTCGCAAAAGCCATGCAGTTCCTCACCCAGGGTTATAGCCAATCCCTTGAAGATCTCGTCAACGGTGCAATTTTTGATGAAGGCCACAACGAGATGGTTTTGGTGCGTGATATTGACTTTTTCAGTCTCTGTGAACATCACATGCTGCCTTTCATGGGTCGAGCCCATGTTGCTTACATTCCAAATCAAAAGGTGGTGGGCTTAAGTAAACTGGCGCGAATCGTCGAGATGTATTCCCGTCGTCTCCAGGTACAGGAACGCCTCACCCGTCAAATTGCCGAAGCAGTCCAGGAAATCCTTGAGCCCCAAGGGGTTGCGGTGGTAATGGAGGGGATCCACATGTGCATGTCCATGCGTGGTGTTCAGAAGCCTGGCTCCTGGACAGTGACCAGTGCAATGATCGGTTGTTTCCAAAAAGAACAAAAAACCCGTGAAGAGTTCCTCAACTTGATCCGTCACCAACCGAGTTTTATTTAGGTTGTCTTTTATCGGGAAACCCTAAACAACGCTCAACATAGATGAGGGACAACCCTAGGGTTGTCCCTTTTAGTTTTTCTGACCAATTAATTCGATCTTTTTCCCTGGGTAGGCCTGCCAAGAACTTAGGTCATTCAGTCAGTGTAGGTCGGAAAGTCGGTGTATCCTTGAGCCCCCAGGGGAGAGTACCAGGTGGCCATGTCAGCATCGGGGTTTAAGGGCCAGTTATTCGCGTATCTTGCAATTAAATCAGGATTACTAATAAAGGGACGACCAATGACAAAGAAAGTGCGGCAAAGGCGATCGCCTTTGCCGCACTTTCTTTGTCATTGCCACAGTTGCCAATCAAAACCCCCTCATACACGGCCCGAAAATCTTTTAGAGTCAAGGGCTCTCCCAACTCATGGAAACCGAAGGCTAAACCATCCATCACATGGAGATAGGCCAAATTGTAACGATTTAACTGACTAGCGGCGTAGGTAAACTGTCCTCGGAAATCCGGTGACCCCATGTCATTAAAAGAACCATTGGGCGAAAAACGCACCCCTACTCGGTGGGAGTCCCACACCGTTGTGACAGCATCTAAAATTTCCAGCAGCAGACGACAGCGATTTTCGACGCTGCCCCCGTAGGCATCTGTGCGGTGGTTGGTTTTTGATTGAATAAAAGTGTCGAGGAGATAACCATTGGCCGAATGAATTTCAATGCCATCAAAACCCGCTGCTTTTGCCCTAATGGCGGCTTGGCGATACTCTTCAATAATGCCGGGGATTTCTGCTGTTTCTATGGCCCGGGGTACTTCATAGGGCTGCTTGCCGATGGGAGTATGGATTTCATCACCGTTATCAATTTTGATGGGCGATGGGGCGATCGGTAATTTGCCACCGTGAAAACTGCTGTGGGAAGCCCGGCCCATATGCCATAGCTGGAGAAAAATTTTGCCCCCTTGAGCATGGACTGCCTTAGTCGTGAGTTTCCAGCCCTCAACCATCGCCTCTGTGTAAATACCCGGCGACTCATTCCAACCATTAGCCTGTTCAGAAATAGTAGTTGCCTCTGCGATAATCAAGCCGGTAGAAGCCCGCTGCGCGTAGTATTCCGCCATCAGTTCATTGGGAATGCGGTCTTTTCCTGCTCGGGCCCGGGTCATCGGTGCCATGACTACCCGATTTTGGAGGGGTAAGCCGTGGAAATCAAAGGATTCTAAAAGCTTGGGAGAAGCTGTTGTCATGGGTTTAAAGTTTTTTGACTATCTGGTCAATAACTGTCCCATTGTAAACTTTTTTAAAGTAATTTCTTCAAAATCAGATATTCTCCTCAAAAGCCTAAATCAGCTTTTGCCAAGTCTGCCTCTGCAAACAGGGTTTCATCGTTCATGGTCTGCCAATCTTGAATGCCAATTTCTCGATAAAAAGCCTGATCATAGGCTCGCGTCCTCATCACCACTGGCATCGGCACCGCATGGCCCAGCACCAAGGCTTGTTGTTTCGAGTCTAGCTTGGCGAGAACAGAACGTAGATTCCCCCCACCAGAAACCCCCGTAAAGATGGCATCAATGTCCTTTTCATCATTTAAAAGACAGGTGACCCTAGTGCCAATTTGGGACATGACTTCGTTATCAATCCCCGAAGGCCGCTGATCAACTACAAGAAGGGTGACAAAATATTTGCGCATTTCCCGGGCAATTGTTCCAAAAATTGTTTGGTGGACAATCTTAGAATCTAAGAACCGGTGGGCCTCTTCGATGGTGATTACCAGGGGCGTTGGTTTATTTTGGACATTTTTCGTTTGGAGATAGAGATCTGCTTTTTTAACATAGGCCGAATGGATCCGGCGGGTAATCATATTAGTCGCCAACATGTAGGAGAGCATATTGGACTGGGAACCAAACTCAATGATGACGTGCTTACCAGCATCAAGGCTTTGGAGGATCTGGTCAATGTAGTTGTGGGGGCAGGTTTGGCGGATGTATTTGAGGTTTTCGAGGCGCTTGAGTTTCCGTTGGAGGGCCATAATTGAACCGGCATGGCCCTGGCGTTCTTCGCAAAAAACCCGGATGTCTTCGTTACTCATCTCCAGAAGTCTGACAATCCAGGAGCGACCGAACTCAGAATAAAGCACATTGGCATTGTCTAAGCTGGCTTCAGATAAACCCAATTCAAACCCCACGAGGCGGATATCTTCGATTTCAATTTGGTCAAAGCTAAGATAGAGTTCCTGGGCATCCCGGACACCCCGCCGTTGGGTTGATTCAGGATCAAGGGTATAAATCTCTACCTGGCCAGGAAACAGTTGTCGTAGACCTTTAACAGTACTGACCCCCTTGCCTTCTTCGAGGGCTTCCCAACCGTATTCGGAGTGCATATCAAACATTAGGTTCACCGCCGCCCGCCGTTTGATAATGCCGGATAGGAGAAGACGGGTGAGGAAAGATTTACCGGTGCCGGATTTGCCGAAGATGCCATTACTGCGTTCGACAAAGCGGTCGAGATCCAAGCAGATGGGCACTTCCATATCCAGGGGACGACCAATGGCAAATTTTTTGTGGTGGGGGTCGTCTTCCCATCCGAAAACACGACGAAAATCCTGTTCGCTGGCTTCGTAGACCTGGCTGAAGTGACTGGGAATGGTTTTTACGGGAAGCAGTTCAAAGGTTTCTGCGCCTTCCGTCTCGATCTCAGGGGATTGATTGGGGGTGAACATTAGCATGGGAGCTAATTCGACGGTGCCATAGGTACTGGTACCGGCCAAGACAGCCTGGAGAAAATCGTCGTTGGGGTTGGGAGGATCGGCAAGAATCCGGGGACTGGCAGTGCCGAGGGAGACATCGGTGAGGAGGCAAAAGAATTGTGAGCGGCTGCCCCGAACCACCAGGAATTTACCGACACGCATTTCTTCAACGGAAATATCGCCATGGAGACGGACTTCAAGGCCTTGACTCAGGGAACCTTGAATAACGGAACCAAGGGGTTGTTCGGTGCTCATGGGCAAGTTTCAGAAGGGAGATTTAGGGGTTGGCGATCGCCTCAGTGGCGCTGGGATTAAGAAGCCGTTGCCAAGTGACAATTTGGGTTTGGGCAACGTCGTAGGCAGCGGTATTGCGGGGGATTTGTCGGGCGGTGGCGATCGCCTGGAGGATGGAAGAATTGGCTTGGCTTTGGGCAACGGAAAGGATGCGGTAGCTCCACTGGTCAGCGGCTTGTTTTCCTTCGGCTCGCAGTTGACTAAGGCTACTGGGAATGGCTTGGGTGAGGTTAATTGCTTCGACCCAGCCAGAGACAGAATTACGATTGGCCACTTGGTAGGCAGTGCTGAGGTTGTTAATGGCAGCTTGTTCTTGACGCCAGGCACTCACTTGGTCTTGCATTTCACCGTAGAGGGCGCGATTGGGGGCGATTTGATTGGCAACGGCGATCGCCTCACTGAAGCGTTTTTGTTGACCCAGGGCGACGGCACGGTCAAAGATTGGTTGATCCTCGGCCCGTTCAATGGTGTTCCGCCAGCGGCGAATATTTTCCTGGGCTTCGGTGTAGAGGGCGCGGCCGGGTTGGATTGTACGGGCTTCGGCGATCGCCTCCTGGAGTCGATTACTTGCAGCGAGATCCTTGGCATAGTCTAGAGTGGGAGCATCTTCGCTGATTTGAATTTGACGACGCCATTGACTGATTTTTTGGCGGGCTTCACCGTAGCGGGGGTTTCCTTCGGGGACAAGGTTGAGTTTGGCGATCGCCCGTTCATAGTCGGCGATGTTCCCTCCCTGGGCCAATTCATCAGCCTGTTCTAGCAAAAAGACATCGGCAATTTCCTGTTGCCAGCGATTGATCAACCGTTGGGCCTGGTCATAGACCGCACTGGCCGGTTGAATACTCTGGATTTGTACCAAAGCAGTCTCCAGATCCTGGACACTACCCCGATCCGCCGTAACCCCTGCCTGGGCCAGAATGCGCCAATCCACCGTCAGGTTATCCAGATCGAGGGATTCCGGCAGGCGATCGCACAGGGCTAGGAGATCATTCCAGCGACGTTCGTCAATGATTTCGTCGGTGTAGGCAACAATTTTGCCCCGGGCATCACTAATCAGCCGTTGGGCCTGGGCATAGGCATAGCTATCTTTAGTAATCTTGCTCGCCTGGGCGATCGCCTCCAACCAATTTTCTAAACCTCCCCGACGAAAAACCGTGTAGGCCCCCTCCAGTTGTTCCGTTTCCTTGCGGGCCAGTTGAATTTGGGCCATCGCTTCGTCATATTTCACCGTCGCCCAATAACGGTTTTTAACGCTGCTGAGTTGCACCGCTGTCCGCATTGCTTGGCTTAATTCTCCGGCTTGTAATTGACGTTCCAGCTGGGCCATCAAGGTCTCCCCTTCTTGCCAAATGTCTTGCCAGGCTTGAATTTGCGCCTCGATTTCCGTTTGGAAGCCCGCCCGCTCCGGAATATCCCGCACCATGGCGATCGCCTCATCCAATTTACCTGCTTGAAATTCCACCTCTGCCAGGCCAATAATTTGCGAAACCCAAACCTCAATGTTCCGGTCAATGTCTGCCCGGAGGGGGTGATTTTCCGAGAAACCACTCACCATCCGAATTGCCTTGAGGTAACTTGCCAGGGTCTGCTTCTCCGCCTCTAATTGCGCACAGTACAAGCGTGTTGTTGCCGAGGCTAGCGGTAAAAACAGAGCACTGCAGTTGTTGCTGCCGTTAAAACTTAACAGAACAGATGTTGCCAGAAACCCGACTCCCCCTGAAAGAAAAATTAGCAACAGTCCTAACCATTGCCAATTGGGCAGCAGAAATTGTCGCTTTCTAGGGAGCTCTAAAATTTCAGTCTCCCCCGCAGAGAAGGGTTCTATTTCAGAGAGGTTTCCATCAGGAGCTGTTGCCTCATTGGCTACTGCTTCCGTCACTAGGGTATCCGTATCCGCATTCTCTGATGTATCCATTGCCACCGAAGAAGTCGGATGGGATTGTGTTCCCACAGGAGAATCAGATTGCACTGGTGGCGGATCAGGGTTTTGGTGCATATAAACCGGAGGCTAAAATTCTGCGGACACGGATAGCTAGAGTTTGTGATCCGTTTTATGGGATTTCATCAAAATTGGCATCATCATAGCATAGGCATTTGGGACCTTCAGGGAAGCTTTTAGGGCTTGTTTCGTTGACTTTGGGGGCGCTGTATGGGGACAAATTAAGGAAGAAATATCGCTAAGAGCGTTTCATATCAGCTATTCTTGATTCTCTTAGAAGGATGTAGACAGAGATTTATAGATATGTCTGATAATATGGGCATCATTCGTCCCTTACTCAAAATCTGAAGGCAACTCCGCTGCATCCTAGTGAGACTGCCCCATCACCACTCTGTACTATACAAATTATTTAAGGATAGGTTTGAAAGATGGAACAACAGCCTGAAACCCAAGTAGAAACTAGCACAACGCCCTTTAGCAGCGAAGCTCCCGGTCCGATGACGACTCCCCAAACCGAGCAACCTTGGCAAGATGCCGTCAAGCCCATCACGGATTTTTTGACTGAATTGCCTGAGGAACTTGGGAAATTTTTTGCTGACTACAAGCAACCGCTCATTACCGTTGGCTTGATCGTAGCGGCTTTGATCACTGTCAAACTGACCTTTGCCCTGATTGGTGCGATTAATGATATCCCCCTCTTGGCACCCACCTTTGAGCTTATTGGGATTTCTTACACGGCATGGTTTGTTTATCGTTATTTGCTTAAGGCCTCTGACCGTCAAGACCTTTTGGCAGAATTTGACTCCCTCAAATCTCAAGTTTTGGGCAAAAAATAACACTATACCTGTTAGCTGGCTTCATGTCTCCTCGGCGGTCCGCGTCGGGGAATTTTTAGTGTCTATATTTCGATGCTTGCGAAAACGACTTTTTTGAAGCGGATGATCGGACTCGAACCGACGACATTCAGCTTGGGAAGCTGACGTTCTACCACTGAACTACACCCGCGTAATTTGAGATCTCAGTATAGCCTGAAGTTTTTCCTGGGAGCAAGCTTTTGACAGTGGCGGTGCGAATGACCTGAGTTTGTCCAAAAATGCTAAACATCATCGCTTCACGGTACAGGCGTTGAGCCGGACTGGTGAGTAAATTCCCGGCGCCACCAGCCCAACCCATGGCAACTTGGGTGAAGGTTTGGGCGGTCTGAATAGCAATCAGACGGAGTTGTAGCTTAGCGTGATAATTGTCTTCCGATGGTGGCTGATCAAGAGCCCAAAATAGGTCTCGATGGAGGTCTTGCCAGTGATGTTTTAGGACGGCTAAGTCGCTTGTATCAAAGGCAGTGGTTTCCAGAAAATTGAGTACTCCCTGGGCGCAACCGAGGGCAAAGAAGCTATGGTGAAGAATTTGTTGGCGATCGCCTTTGTGGATAGTACCGGGGGGCTGAATGACTAGGACCTCAGCAGGGGAGAGTAACCAGTTTTCCACGTGAACAGTTACCGTCTGACTCGCGCCCATAGCGGCTAGGGGTAAGGGTTCACTACAGGAAATTTCGCCGTCCTCTGGCTGTTGACAAGTTTCGAGGGGGATTAGGCCATATAGTTCTGAGCCATCGGCTAAAGTGGCCCCGGCGATCGCCTTTTGAAAAAAACCATAGCCTGTCACCCAAGGAATGGTGCCCGTGAGTTGAAAACTATCCCCCTGGGGAATCGCCCGTAGCATCGGTTCACCCTGTCGCCGCAGATGGGAAAAGCCCACCCCGATCCGCACTTTTCCCTGGGCCATGGCGGGTAATAATGATTGCTGATCTGGGTTGCCAAATCGGGCAATGCGACTGGCCGCACTCTGGTGCTGGGTCTGCAAAAAAGCCAAAATCCCTGAAGTGGCAGCCATTTCGACCGTAGCTTGGTAATATTCAGCGGCGGAAAATCCAGCTCCCCCTAGATCTTGAGGTACCTGTAACGCTAATAAAAGGCGATCGCCTAAACCCTGGAAAACTGATCTGAGGGCCTTTGAGTCTTGATCTAATTTTTCTGCCTGGGGAGAAACAACCAACCGCAGATATTGCCTTAAATTATCCCAAGCCAGATTATTCATCAAAAAAACAACGATTTATTACTACATTTTTCCAGCACTTTAGCCATTGACAAAAGAAATTTTCTTGTCCTGTCAATTCCTTAAGGAAAACAAAAAGATGGCGGTACAATAACTAGAAATCTTACCCCAAACACCTATTCCCTAGTTTTCTATGGCACTCATCATTAGTACCGTCAACATGAAAGGGGGCGTTGGTAAAACTACCCTCACCGTTAACCTCGCCGCTTGTCTTGCTCGCCACCACAAAAAACGCGTCCTCGTTGTTGACCTCGACTCCCAGATCAGTGCCACCCTCAGCCTCATGCCCCCCCAGGATTTTGCCCGTATCCGCAAGGCTCGCCGCACCATTAGCCATCTGATTAGCACAGCGATCAAACCTCCTCTGAAGCAAACCCTCGACATCAATGACATCATCTGTCCCTACATCGCCAACGTCCAAGGCCTTGATTTACTCCCTGGGGACATTGAGCTTTACGATGAATATCTCGTTTCTGAAATGCTCCACCAAAAGGCAGCCAAAGACGAAAACCTGGATTTTCAAACGATTTGGAATAACTTCGAATTGTCTTTAATCCGTAACATTCTCAGTCCCGTGATGGATAAATATGACTTCATCATTATGGATTGCGCCCCTGGTTATAACCTTGTGACCCGCAGTGGTCTAGCTGCCAGTGACTTCTACATTTTGCCCGCTCGGCCAGAGCCTCTTTCTGTGGTGGGAATTCAGTTACTCCAACGCCGGATCCGTGCTCTCCGGGAAAGCCACCAAAACACCGACCCGAAAAATGTCGACCCCATCAAGTTAGATCTTCTAGGAATTGTCTTTATCCTTTCCGGGGGAAGTCTCCTCAATCGCTACTACAACCAGGTGATGAAACGGGTGAGTGATGATTTTACGAGTACCCAAATTTTCCAAAACAAAATTCCGATGGATGTAAACGTGGCTAAAGCTTTAGATACCTTCCAGCCAGTGGTGGTGTCCATGCCAAATACGTCTGGTGCCAAAGCCTTTATGAAACTGACAGAAGAATTTTTTGCGAAGCTCAAGGAAGCGGGCGGCCTTACGGAACAGCGTCCTTCCCGGGTAAACCTGGCGGACATTGAATAGGCAAACCTGGGCAAGTACCTATTTTTTGCGATATGGTCTTTAGCGGACATTTTTATTTACGACAAATCTAGATAATCATGACGGATCTGGCTACACTGAAAACCAAGATTGAAGCCATTAAAGGCAAGCGTACTGTCCTGTTGAAACTCCTCGAAAATCCTAATCTCGGTACTCTCCAGCTGGATGTCAACCAGGCCCTTGAGGAATTGGATGAGCTAATTGCCGAACTAGACCAATCGTTTTAACACCCAGATTAGACGCTCCAGGCAACCCTACGGATGAAATATTGGTACGAAACGATCGCCGTTAGTCAGAGAATTTTGTTGGAGTTGTGGCGGCGGCGGCGGAGTTTAATTTTTTGGATTCTGTTTCCTGTCTCCCTGCTGTTTTTGAATGGTTTTATCCTGGCGGAACGGGCGGGCATCAGTTTAGCAGAGGCCATGGAATTCGCCGCGCCTTCGACCCTGGTGGGGGCAGCCTTATTTTTTAGTTGCCTGGGGGGCAGTATTGCGACGGTGGTTTCGGAACGGGAACAGCATACCCTCAAGCGCTTGTTTATCTCTCCCCTGAGTGGGACAGCCTATTTTCTCGGGATTTTCCTTGCCCATTGTTTTATCGGCATTGGTCAGGCTTTGCTTGTTTTTGCGATCGCCATTTTTGTGGGGGCGACTTTCACGGGGTCTTTGCTGGTGGGGATTGGGATTATTTTCCTGAGTATCATCGCCTATGTGGGGGTCGGCTTTATCCTGGGAACTCAATTGGCGAAACGGACGGAGGATGTGAATGCGTTGGTCGCGACTTTCGGGGTTCCTTTGTTAATCCTTGGGGGCGCTTTTTTACCGACGTCACTGTTTCCAGAAGCACTACTCAATGCAGCTCAATATAATCCGATTTTTCACATGAATGAAGCCCTTGTGGGTCTCTGGGCTGAGGGGGAAACCATCGGGGCGATCGCCAATCATTTATGGTTTTTAGGCATCTTTGCCCTGGTGATGATTGGGGGGGGTTGGCTGTCCTATCGACGGATGATCCAGGTGGAACGGCAACTGTAGAGGTTAGAGCATTTGCTCAGTGACTATTTCAGTCCATTGGGATAAATTCACAACGGGAATATTTTGGTTTTTCGCGGCGGCCCGTTCGGAAGCAGTGTTGTAACCCCAGTCTGCCAGGAAAAGTTCTAGGGGCTCTAATTCTGGTTGCTGGTGTACTTTTTCCAGGGTTTTCAGGCGATCTTCAATGAATAAAAACGTTTCGACTTCCGGAGAAAGCAATTGTTTTAAAGTAGTGGTCTTGGGCTGTTTTTGCTCTTTGCCAAAAATCTGTGCCGCCGGAAAATCGACGTTTTGGTGCTGGAGTAATTGTCGTGTAAACCGGGCTTCCTTCGTCGTGATGATATAAGGCGTTGCGTCATTTTGCTGCAATAGGTTTTGCAGTAAAGCTACCATTCCCGGATAAAAATGGTGCCGCCCGAGCCACTGGTCTAATTGGGTGTGAATTTGGCGATCGCGGACTTGATCTAATGCCTGCATTAATTCTCTAGAACTCAAATTTTCCTGCGCGAGAAGCTGTTGAACAGTGGCTGGCCAAGCTTCCCAGAGTTGGGTTTTCGAGATTCTTTGCTGCAAGGCCCGCAGGAGAATAATCATCTCCCAACCGGTTTCAATTAAAGGCCGCAGGACATTAAAATCCGCCTGGATCGTGCTTGGAAAATTCACCTCTGGTTCGGGCCAAAGGGTTTGGTATGCGAGCTGGGTCGAGTGGAAATATTCCGGCAGCCCGTCGCAGATTACCCCATCAAAATCAAAGGCAATAATTGTTTCAGCCATTAGTATTCGGGGATTTGGGCCTTCATCCGCTCCAGGGTCAAATTCATCTGGTCAA
>JAYKIK010000099.1:0-25407 GCA_035284725.1 Synechococcus sp. | reverse complement strand
GGTCGCCAAAGGAGCTGCCGCTCATTTGTGTAGCGTGAATCAGGATTGGATTATCCATTGGAATTTCCTGCCTCTCGACTCCTCCATTTTAGTTCACCCTACTTGTGTGTACACAGTAGCCCCTGGGGGAGATGTCGTAGACAGAGGGGGCAACTCCTCTGGGGAAGATGTCATAGACGGAGGGGGCAACTCCCCTGGGGGAAAATTGGGCATGGGCCTAATTAGAATTCGCCTTGAGTTCCTCCACCAAACGGCTCAGGTGACCTACATCTGCGTGGTAGACCTCATTGCAGAAATTGCAAGTGGCCTCAGCGCCGCCATCCTTGTCGATCATGTCTAGGAGTTCATCCTGACCGAGCATTTTTAAGGCCCCCATCATCCGCTCAAAGGTGCAACTACAGTCAAAACGGACGATCTGGGTCTCCGGGAAAATGTGCAATCCCTCATCCCCCAGCAGGTCATGGAAAATATCATGGAGTGATTTCCCCTGTTGTAAAAGGGGAGTAAACCCAGACAACTGTCCCAAACGGCTTTCTAATTTAGCGACTAGGGCTTCGTCCCGGGCTGCTTTGGGAAGAACCTGCAATAAAATTCCGCCGGCTGCCGTAACCCCCTCAGCCCCGACAAATACTCCCACCAATAACGCAGAAGGGGTTTGTTCCGAGGTAGCAAGGTAATGGGTCACATCATCGCCAATTTCCCCAGACACCAGTTCCACCGTACTGGAGTAGGGATAGCCACGACCAAAATCTTTCACGGCATAGAGGAATCCTTTCCCCACTGCCCCACCAACATCAAGCTTTCCCTTGGCATTGGGAGGAAGTTCCACGCTGGGATTTTGCACATAACCCCGCACCGTACCATCTGGGCCTGCATCAACCAAAAGACCACCGAGGGGACCATCCCCTTTAATCCGCAAATTCAGGCGGGCTTCCTGTTTTTTCATACTGGAGGAAATCAGCAGAGCGGAGGCCATAGTGCGACCTAGGGCAGCCGTTGCTACGTAGGACAATTTATGCCGTTGTCGGGCTTCTTCCGTTAGGTTTGTCGAAATAACGCCCACTACGCGAATACCATTATCGGCGGCGGTACCACGAATCAGTTGATCTGCCATAGGTCCATGAAGAATGAAGTTTTGTAAATTCTATTATGGCAATTCATCTATCACAAAACTGTGGGTAGTGATCAGAGGGTTCAATTGTGTACGGAAAGTGGTGATCTACTTAGCGATACGGGTGGCAAAGTTATGAGCTCGGGTGGGGGAAAGGGCCCGGGCTTTGAGGATAGCAGCGGCAAGAAAGGCGTAGGACACAACCCCAACAACAGCCAACAGAAGGGAACTAAAGGCTCCCACAGTGTTCCATAGGGCGTGGATCAAGGCAGAGGTGAGACAACCGACGATGAGAATTGTCCAGCGTTTTGAAGGTTTCAGGACGCTGAGGCCAATAAAATAGCCGAAATAGCCGCTGTAAGCCATGTGTCCCGCCACGGAACCAAGTACCCGGGGGATGAGCAATTGTAAGCCGAGTAATTCGCCAGTGCCGGCATCCACCTGTAGGGAAACTTCATTAACGATGTTGGGGACGTATTGACCCAGGGTTTCAATGAGGGTAAATCCGACCGCGGAGGCCGTGCCTAAAAGGATACCGTCGAGGGGTTCAGTGACACCGATTCTTTCCCGTCGCTGGAGGGCAAAATTATTACCCAGGGACATCGCCACGAAGATGGGGATTGCTTTCAGAATTTCTTCCATCAGGCCCGCCCCAAAAAACATCCCGATAAACAGTTGAATTAATCCAGCATTGTCGCTGATATTCCCCGGTAGGATGCCGCGAAACACAAAAATGAAAAGACTAACTACGGGGGTGACAAGCATCAAAGCCGTGAGGAAGCCAGCCCCAATAATCACCCACCAGGCTTTCCGCTTTCCACACAGTTGATAGATGTAATAGTAAGCGGCCCCAGCAATGTAAGTACCCAGGAGTAAGTTAAATAATCCAGGTTCACCGATGGTGGCAAACATCAGCACAACGAAGACGACGGTAAAAATCCCTGGTACTAGGTAGGCTTTGCGGGAGAGGTCTTTGCCCGTGCCGGCAATAGGAAAAAGTTGACTCAGGGTCAGGTTGGAGTTAGGGTTCACCGGAGGCGGCACAGGAATATGTTCATCGATGGCCGCTAAGGGGGTGACGGCGTCCTGGAGTTCAAAACTAAAAACAGGGCCATTATCACCGAGGGTAAGGCGATCGCCTGCTTGCAAGATTCGTGACCCTTGTAACCGTTGACCATTGATAAATGTTCCGTTGGCACTGCCAAGATCGACGACTTCCCAGCTTTGGCCCTGGGGACGGATCAGTACATGGCGGCGGGAAACCACGGTGTAGAGATTTGGATTGAGGGCGACTTGGCAGCTTGGTTCACGGCCAATGAGGATTTCTTGGCTATGGCTGAGGGAAACGTCAGCCAGGAGTGGGGCTTGAATTCCGCCGGTGGAGATTTGGCGCAAAATACCAGAAACTTGCATTGTTCTTGTCCTAAAACGCAAAAGACGGAGAACCTCCCCGCCCCAACTTTATCTATTATTTATAACGACAGATCGCCGGATCTTCACGATAATTTTTGTGATTGATCTGTGCAGAAATATCCTATTCCTGATTCGCCCGGGTGTCCTGGACGGCCCACAAAAAAGAACCAATCGTCAGGGGAACGCTCAGGGCCAGAATAATGGTGGTGGTGGTGGTGCCGAGGTCGGGTTCGCCGGAGCTGAGTTCAAATACGCAACCCACAGCGGCGATCGCAAAAATGCAGCACAGGAGTAACAAAACACCACTTTTCGGGGTCATTGAAACCATGGTTTTATGCCTCAAAGGTTTGGGTTAGGGAATTATTAAAACAAGATCAAAACGATTTATGTGGGGTTAAACAGAGGCTGCGTCGGGATGATCTACACAATACCTCTGTTTTGCTGCCAAATTGTAACGTAATCTACGCCGTGACCTTGGCACGCTTATAGGCTTCGTCCAGGACTTCCGAGAGGGTCGGGTGGGCGTGGACGTTAAAGGCTAACTCTTGGACAGGCTTCTTTTCGGCGATCGCATTTGCGGCCTCTTGGATCAAGTCAGAAGCATGGATGCCCATAATGTGGACGCCCAATAATTCTCCGGTATCCTTGCGGTAGATAATTTTGGCGATGCCGTCGGTTTCCTTCTCCGCCAGGGCTTTGGAATTTCCTTTGAAGTAGGTTTTCGCCGTCGCAATTTCAAAACCATCTTTTTGAGCGGCTTCCTTCGCCTGGGGTTCGCTCATGCCCACATAGCTAATTTCAGGGTGGGTAAAGGCCGCTGCGGGAATCGCGGCATAGTCTACCGTCATCTCATTGCCAATCATGTTTTCCACGGCCACAACCCCTTGCCCAGAAGCCGCATGGGCTAACATCATCTTCCCAGTGGCATCGCCCACAGCCCAGAGGTGGGGGACGGGCTGACCATCTTTGATCACTTGCATTTTGTCATTGACTTCAATGAAGCCGCGTCTATCGGTCTCAACGCCTACGGTATCTAAACCAAGGTTTTTCGTGGCCGGTACGCGGCCGGTGGCCACAAGGCAGGCATCCACTTCAAGGTTTTCAACGACTTCTTTGGTTTTCGCGTCGGTGAGTTCAATTTTGACGGGGGAACCGGGAATGATCTTCGTCGCAAAGACACCGGTGTAGGTTTCAATGTCGCGGTTGTCGATCAGAGCCCGTTTCGCTAGCTTGGCAATTTCCGGATCAAAACCAGGCATCAGATCATCGAGGGCTTCGATCATCGTAATTTCACAACCGAGGGCGGTGTAAACATCGGAGAATTCGAGGCCAATGTAACCGCTACCAATGATCGCTACCCACTGGGGCAGGGTTTCTAACCGGACTGCATCATCACTAGTAAAAACGGTTTTGCCATCCACTTGAATCCCGGGGGGAACGAAGGGCTTGGAGCCGGTGGAGATCATGATGTTCTTGGCAGTAATATTTTTCACGCCGTCATCGCCAATCACACACACTTTTTGGACGCCGTCGATTTTGCCCCAGCCGCGGATGATATCGACGTTTAAACGCTTCAGACTGTTGGTGAGATCGCTCTGGATTTTGTTTACCAAATCTGTTGCATGGGCGGCGATCGCCTCACGACTAAATTCCACAGCCCCCACATTGATCCCCATGGCGCTGAGGTGTTTCTGGTCGCGCATTTCCCGTACTTTTCCGGAAGCTGCCAGGAGGGCTTTAGAAGGGATACAACCCCGGTTGACGCAGGTGCCACCCATGTCCGCAGCTTCGACGATGGCCGTTTTTAAACCACATTTCACGGCGTGGAGGGCTGCCCCATGGCCACCGACCCCGGCACCGATAATCACCAAATCATAATCAAACTGTGTTTCACTCATGAAGTTTTAATGCTCTTACTCAGCCAATTTGCTTGTGTTAGCTTATCGTGACGTTTTCCCGATGCTGAATCAAGATTACAGCACGGGCTTCTCGCCTCATGGGTGAACTCTTGCGCACCCCGGCTACTGAGAAGTTCCTGCTTCGTTGCCATCCCTACGGGTTCGGCTCCACAGGATTAATCGATGCGTCCCACCGATTTGCTTGGAGGTATTCAATTGCTTAATACGTTTCACGTAGGTCGCACTGTTCACCAATCAAGCATTTTGTCTTGAGAGTACGTTTGTGTCGATACGCAAGGTCGCCACCAGTTTTGGCTCGATAACGGGATTCACCCCATTGCCACTATGATCGTATCATTAACGATTCCACGTTGTTCCATCGTTTTGTTCCCTATCCCGACCTCACCTCAGCCATTTCCCCCTAAAGCCCTACAAGGTGATCGCCCCCCTCGAATTCCGGTAGTTGTACAATCACAGCTTTCTCATTTCCCATTCCCTAAAATAATGTTGCTTTCTCCCTCGAAAAAATTTTTAATCCTTGTTCTGGCCTCGTTATTGATCCTCCCTATGCCAGCGGCGATCGCCATGCCCACTGATTCTTGCCTGCTGCGGGAAGAAAGTTTTGGCTTCACCATCGACGACTATGCCATTGAGCACCAAGATTGGGCAATTCTCAATATCTCCGTCGATTTTCGCTACGTTGACCAACCCACAGCCCAACGGTCAAACTACATCAATTTTGTGCCCCTCGCCGCTGAGATCGAGCGTTTTCTGCGGGAATATCCTAACGAAACAGACTACTGGGAAATCATGAATCGAAATTTAGCCGAGTCCATTTTTGCCGCTCATCCCCAGATGAGTTCCCTAAAAATCAAGTTAGACATCGCTAAAAATTCTGGGGAAGAACCCTATGCCCGTCACAGTTTTGTTTCTCTCACCCGTGATCAAAGTTGCCCCCTGACGCACTAAATACCAAAGGCGATCGCCCAATTTCTGCCGGAATACTCTCCCTAGAATTGCCGTAAGTCATTTTGACCATGCAGGCAATTGTCCGTATGGAGAATATTGAACCCTAAAAATTCATTTTTAAGAGTAGGGTGAATCTAATGATTGAATTCACCCTATAAGTTTCTGAAAGTTAAGCCTTAGCCAATTCTTCCTGAGCGGAAGTACTCGCTAAGTACTTTTCCAGTTCAGTTAACGCATCCGCATCAACTTTCGTTTGCATCGGACAGAATTTGGGACCACACATCGAGCAGAATTCTGCCGTTTTGTAGATGTCTGCCGGAAGGGTTTCATCGTGGTACTCCCGCGCCCGTTCTGGATCGAGGGAAAGCTCAAATTGTTTCTCCCAATCGAAGTTGTAACGCGCATGGGACAGTTGATCATCGCGATCGCGCGCACCGGGACGATGACGGGCAATATCCGCCGCATGAGCCGCAATCTTATAGGCGATCAAACCATTACGCACATCTTCTGCATTGGGTAAACCGAGGTGCTCCTTGGGCGTGACATAGCAGAGCATCGCCGTACCGTACCAACCTGCCATCGCTGCCCCGATCGCCGAAGTGATGTGGTCATAACCGGGCGCAATATCAGTGACGAGGGGGCCCAACACGTAGAAGGGAGCTTCAGAACATTCCTCCATCTGCTTCTTCACGTTGAACTCGATCTGATCCATCGGCACGTGACCGGGACCTTCGACCATCACCTGTACATCATGTTCCCAAGCGCGGCGGGTCAGTTGACCAAGGGTTTTCAGTTCAGCCAATTGTGCTTCGTCGGAGGCATCATGGGTACAGCCGGGACGCAAGGAATCCCCAAGGCTGAAGGACACATCGTACCGCTTAAAGATTTCGATAATGTCATCAAAGTGCGTATAGAGCGGGTTTTGCTTGTGGTGGTGCAACATCCAACGGGCTAAAATACCGCCGCCACGGGACACAATCCCAGTGATTCGGTTACGCACCAAGGGTAAATGCTCGATGAGAATCCCGGCATGGATCGTCATGTAGTCCACCCCTTGCTGGGCGTGCTTTTCGATGATGTGCAGGAAATCATTAGCGGTGAGATTTTCCATGTTGCCGTGGACGCTCTCAAGGGCTTGGTAAATCGGCACTGTACCGATAGGAACCGGAGAAGCGTTAATAATCGCCGTCCGAATTTCGTCGAGGTTACCGCCACCCGTGGACAGATCCATCACGGTATCTGCACCGTACTTTACTGCCAGTTTCAGTTTGGCGAGTTCTTCGTTGATGTCGGAGGAGTTGGGGGAAGCCCCGATGTTGGCGTTGACCTTACATTTGGAGGCAATCCCGATCGCCATCGGTTCGAGATTGACGTGATTAATATTGGCAGGAATGATCATCCGGCCCCGGGCCACTTCATCGCGAATCAAGTCAACGGGTAAATTTTCGCGTTTCGCCACATAGTCCATTTCTTCGGTAATAACGCCTTGGCGTGCATAGTGCATCTGGGAGACGTTACTTTGACCTTGCCGTTTGGCGACCCAATCAGCTCTCATATTTTTTTAATCCTCTATTAACAGCTTCCCTACGCTGGTATTACCCAGTCTCAGGTTCTAAGGGACTATCTCAGTCTGATTCCTATGACAGACACCCCTAGCTATGGCAATAAATTCTAACATCACTCTCCGGTAAAGTCTTGGGAAAGCGGCTGTGCTGGGATCAAGATGTGGTGCGGATTGGGCGAGTTTGGTAATTGTAAAAAACAGGGCAGAGGATTGGGTTTTGTGGGAAAAAATAGGGAAATTAGCGCTTTATTCGAGGATTATTGGTGGAACTGGTTACAATCATGGACAAATTTTTCGGGTTAAGATTGCTGATGGGTTAGTCAGGGTAAGTGGTGGTTAGCGATTGCTCCTGATGTCTCTGGTATCTGGATGACTACGGACTCCCATGGGATAAGGGAATCAGCCCGGGGTCATATTTTTATTTTCTCTGCATCTAAAAAAGTGATGGATAAAATTTCGGATTGCAGCAATATTTTATTTTCTGTGGATAAGGCCAGGGTAAATCTTGGGCAATTACAGGAGTTGTTTAATGCGACGGCCTTTTGGGCAAAGGATCGTTCCCTGGCGGATTTGGAAATGGCGATCGCCTTTAGTGATCCGGTGGTGACTGTGTGGGATGGCGATCGCCTGATTGGGTTTACCCGAGGAATTTCAGATGGGGTGTTCCGGGCGACGGTGTGGGATGTAGTGATCCATCCGGACTACCAAGGCTTAGGTTTAGGACGCAAATTAGTTGAAACCTTGATCAGTCATCCCCGTATGTGTCGGGTAGAGCGGGTTTATTTGATGACGACCCACCAGCAAAAGTTTTACGAACGCATTGGGTTTAAGGAAAATGCCACGACGACGATGGTGCTCCACAACCATGAACATCCAATCAGCGTCATTACCTGTACAGTCGAGGAAGCTGCCCCATTACCTGCAGGGTTTGGTCTTGGTGCTGACGGCTCAGGGTTCCCCCAAAGCTCCCGAGCAGTTTCTGACACAGTTGCCACTTGAGGGCTGGCGAAAATTCAAAGGACTGGGCTAGTTTTTGTACTTCTTCGAGGCTGGGGCGATCGCCGAGGGTGAGATTTGGGAGAGTGGTTTCGGTCCAAAAATCCTGAGTTTGGCTCGAAGTGAGCTGAAAGATGATTTGGTTCTGCTGGAAACCATAGGTAAGGTGTATTTTTCCTGTTTCCGTCCACTGAATCGTGGTATTCAAGAGGGTTAAAAACAATTGGCGCAGGTGATAGCGATCTCCCAGGATTTCCAGAGTTTCCCCGGGATGTTTGATGGTGAGGGTGAGATTCTGGTTTTGGGCTTTTATGGTCAGCAGTGCCGCCAAATCCCCCAACATTTCCCTAAGGTCAAAGCACTGGGGTGCTGCCGTGTCATGGGCATAGTCAATTTTAGAAACGGCGATCGCCAAATCTAACAGTTCCAATAATCGTTGGCTGGCCACATAGCTTTCCGCCACAAATGCCCGTTCTTCCGCTGGACTTTCACACAGATTCGCCAAAATTAACTGCTGTAACCCCATGATTGTCCCCAGGGGCGCCCGTAATTCGTGGGCAATTTGACCAAAAAACCGGGCCTGAAACTGTCCCCACTGGAGGGCGATCGCCAACTCAGGATTAAACAAAGGAGAACCATTAGACATAACAAAACATAACCATTACCGTAGCGAGCGAAATAACCAAAGATAAGATGAACTTAAATCCTCCCACATCCCCCATTTAACTAATAACTAAAATGTTGCGCTATGCCTACTTTCCCGGTTGTGTTGCCCAGGGTGCTTGCCGGGAGTTGTATCTGTCCACCGCTGCCCTCACCAGCGCCCTCGATATCGAACTGATCGAGCTTAAACAAGCTGCCTGTTGTGGTTCTGGCACCTACAAAGAAGAATCACAGCTCCTGGAAGATAGCATTAATGCCCGCAATATTGCCCTGGCTGAAGCTTTAAATTTACCCCTCCTCACCCACTGTAGTACCTGCCAAGGAGTCATTGGCCATGTGGATGAGCGCCTCAAGGCAGCCCAAGCACAGAATCCGGCCTATCTTTCCCAGGTGAATCATCTCCTCGCCGAATCCCATTGCTCTCCCTATCGGGGTACCAGCACAGTCAAACACCTCCTGTGGGCCTTGGTGGGGGACTACGGCCTAGAAAAACTCGCGCAAAAAGTCACGAAACCTTTAAAAAATCTCAAATGTGCAGCCTTCTACGGCTGTTATCTTCTGCGGGTACAGGACCGCATTCCCTTCGATGATCCGGTCAATCCCCATTCCCTCGAATCTGTCTTCACCACCGTCGGCGCCACTCCCATCATTTACGATGGTCGTACTCAATGTTGTGGTTGGCCCATTTCCAGCTATGCCCCAGAACAATCTTTTCAACTGGCAGGCCGTCATCTGCAAAAGGCGATCGCCGCCGGCGCGGATTGTATTGTGACCCCTTGCCCCCTGTGTCATCTCAATTTAGACTCCCGTCAGCCGGAAGTGGCAAAAGTGATGGGCCAAAAATTAGGGATACCGATTTTGCACTTACCGCAATTAGTGGCCCTGGCTCTGGGGATTCCTCCTAAGAAGCTCGGCCTCGGAAAACATATTGTCTCCACGAAGCCGATCCTCGAAAAGTTAGGGTTCTAGGCAGGCATCAATTGGGCGATCGCCTGATTAAATGTTGCGCTGGGACGCATGGCTTGGGTAGTTTTCTCTGGTTCAGAGAGATAGTAACCGTCAATATCCACGGCCTGACCCTGGGCGTCATTCAGTTCGGCAACAATTTTTACTTCATTTTCCGTCAGCATTTGGGCGAGGGGGGTGAATTTTTCCTTTAACTCTGAACTTTGATCTTGTTTTGCCAGGGCTTGGGCCCAATACAGCGCTAGATAAAAGTGGCTACCACGGTTATCCAATTCGCCTACCTTGCGAGAGGGGGATTTATCGTTATTAAGATACTGGCTATTGGCTTTGTTCAACGCTTCTGCCAAGACCAGGGCATTTTGGTTATTGGTTTTCCGACCCAGGTCTTCAAGGGCAACGGCGATCGCCAAAAATTCCCCTAGAGAATCCCATCGCAGATGACCTTCCTCAAGGAACTGTTGCACATGCTTCGGCGCCGAGCCACCCGCTCCCGTTTCAAAGAGACCACCGCCGGCGAGTAATGGCACAATGGAAAGCATTTTGGCGCTGGTCCCCAGTTCGAGGATCGGGAATAAATCCGTTAGGTAATCCCGCAGCACGTTCCCTGTCACAGAAATCACATCTTGACCCGCTTTGATCTGGGCACAGGTCTGTTTCATTGCGTCTACCGGAGCCAGAATTTGCAGGTCTAAACCATCGATATCATGCTGGGGCAGGTATTGCCTCACCTTGGCGATAATGTTGGCATCGTGGCCTCGGTTCTCATCTAGCCAGAAAATTGCTGTATTCCCAGTAATCCTGGCGCGATTAACCGCTAACTTGACCCAATCTTGAATCGCAATGTCCTTAGTCTGGCACATTCGCCAGATATCCCCTGTTTCAACGGCATGCTCCAGCAACACCGCGCCATCTTCGGTCACAACCCGCACCATACCGGGCACTGCAATTTCAAAGGTTTTATCGTGGGAGCCATATTCCTCTGCTTTTTTCGCCATTAGCCCCACATTGGAAACACTGCCCATGGTGGTGACATCAAAGGCGCCATTTTCCTGGCAGAATTCAATGCAAGCTTGGTACATGGTGGCATAACAGCGGTCGGGAATCATGGCTTTTGTATCGTGGGCCTTCCCGTCTGCCCCCCACATTTTCCCGGAGGTACGAATCGCCGCTGCCATAGACGCATCAATGATCACATCACTGGGCACATGGAGGTTGGTAATGCCCTTGTCGGAATTAACCATCGCCAACCGGGGTTGTTTGTCATAAACCGCTTGAAGATCCGCTGCGATCGCCGCTTTTTGTTCAGGGGGAAGACTGGCAATTTTGGCGTAGACATCACCGATGCCATTGTTGGGATTAACCCCTAGTTCTGCAAAGGTCGCAGCGTATTTTTCAAAAATGTCTTTGTAGTAAACGGTGACGGCATGGCCAAACAGGATTGGGTCAGATACCTTCATCATGGTGGCCTTCACATGGAGGGAAAAAAGGATATCTTCGGCTTTAGCAGCGGCAATTTCTTTTTCGTAGAATGCTCGCAATGCTTTAATGCTCATCACCGCAGCATCAACTACTTCTCCCGCAAGGACAGGAACTTTTTCTTTGAGTACGATAACTGTGCCATCGGTGGCTTGAAGTTCAATTTTGAGGTTGTCTGCTTTTTCTAAAACAATAGATTTTTCACTGCCATAGAAGTCCCCAGCCTCCATATGGGCGACGTGGGATTTTGAATCTTTACTCCAAGCACCGACACTGTGGGGATTGTTCCGGGCATATTCTTTGACGGCTCCGGCGACACGGCGATCGCTATTGCCTTCGCGCAAAACGGGGTTTACGGCACTACCGAGCACCTTGGCATATTTGGCTTTGATGGCCTTTTCTGTGTCGGTTTTCGGGTCAGCGGGATAATCAGGAACGTTATAGCCTTTGCTTTGTAATTCTTTGATTGCCGCCGTTAACTGGGGAATGGAGGCACTGATATTAGGCAATTTGATGATGTAGGCGTCGGGAGTTTTGGCAAGATCCCCCAATTCGGTCAGGTCATCGGGTTGCCGTTGGTCTTCGGTTAAATATTCTGGGAAATTAGCAAGGATCCGCCCAGCGAGGGAAATATCCTTCGTTTCCACCTCGATATCCGCCGCCGTCGTAAAGGCTTTCACAATGGGGAGTAGGGAGTAGGTGGCCAAGGCAGGGGCTTCGTCGGTGAAAGTGTAGGTGATCTTCGAAGTCTGATTACTCATATCGCTGGGGCGTTGCTTCACTGGAATATTTCACAGCCTAAATCATACACGCCACGGTGTCGCGGCTCACTGCCTTTCCGTCTGGAAATAATGATAGGGGCCACGCAAAAGGCGATCGCCATTATTTAGCCGGAGCCAAAGGGAGGCGATCGCCAATTTTTGTAGACTATGGAAAAAAAATAAGTCTGAGAAATTAGGGATGTATTTTAGAACAAGCCCAAGGTCAAAGACTTATCAATGGGGAAACAAGAACCCGCACCGAGCCAGAGGGTAACGGCAGTCCCAAAGAGGAACACAGTCATAGCCACCGGACGACGGAAGGGGTTTTGGAACTTGTTGACGCTCTCAATGAAAGGCACCATCATCAAACCCAGGGGAATCGCCCCTTGGCAAGCAATCCCGAGGAGCTTGTTAGGCAGAATCCGGAGAATTTGGAAGACGGGATAGAGGTACCACTCCGGCAAAATTTCCAGAGGGGTCGCGAAGGGATTACCCGGTTCACCGATCATCGCTGGATCGAGAATCGCCAGGCCGGTGATTAAACCGATGGTTCCCGCGATACAAATGGGGAAGGTAAAGAGAATATCATTGGGCCATGCCGGCTCACCATAGTAGTTGTGTCCCATGTTTTGAGCCAGTTTTGCCCGGAGTTTTGGATCGCTGAGATCCGGCTTTTTCATGATCGACATGAGTAAAAGTTCTCCTCAACAAGGATGTTGTTTGAGCAAACGGAAAAAGCCGATCCTTACAAAGGACCGGAGATACCTTGCTTACGGATCATGAGGAAGTGGGCCAACATGAAGACCGCAATCAACCAAGGCAAGACAAAGGTGTGAATGCTGTAGAAACGGGTTAAGGTTGCTTGACCAACGCTTGCGCCACCGCGGAGCAGTTCCACCATAGAATCCCCAACAACGGGAATCGCTGCAGGTACACCGGAGACGATTTTTACCGCCCAGTAACCCACCTGATCCCAGGGGAGAGAATAGCCCGTTACACCGAAAGAAACGGTAATACAAGCCATGATCACGCCAGTAATCCAGGTCAATTCCCGGGGACGCTTGAAGCCACCGGTGAGGTAAACGCGGAAGATGTGGAGGATCATCATCAATACCATCATGCTCGCAGACCATTTGTGAATGGAGCGGATGAGCCAACCGAAGTTAACTTCATTCATGATGTATTGGACGGAAGTGAATGCCTCTGCTACGGTGGGTTTGTAGTAGAAGGTCATTGCAAATCCAGTGGCAAACTGGATAATGAAACAGGTAAGGGTAATACCCCCCAGACAGTAAAAGATATTGACGTGGGGAGGAACGTATTTACTAGAAATGTCGTCAGAGATCGCTTGGATTTCTAGTCTTTCGTTAAACCACTTATATAACTTGGAGTCGGTAACTTCTTTTGTAAACATGAAGCCTGATTAGAAACGAAAAATCTCTTTACAAGAATGTAACATAGCTTGTTCTGTCAGGTGGGGAAGTTACGGGATTCTCAAACTTTTGGGGAGAAATGGCGGTCATCTGAGTCTCGATTCTAAGCCAGGGCGATCGCCCCAAGGGCCCCATGGAAACGGTCAAAAAGCCTTTGATTTCGCTATAGTCTTAAGAATAATCAAGTATTTTTCATAAAACCCGACGGATGCTGAGAAAACGTATTTGGGCTAGTCTTTGCAGTCTTTTATTGGTATTAGGATTGGTCTTTGGGCCAGCGGCAGGGGCGATCGCCTTTACCGATGAACAAAATTTACTGCTCCAGGCCTGGCGTTACGTCAGTCAATCCTACGTCGATGAAACCTTCAACGATCAAAACTGGTGGATCATCCGTCAAAAATTTCTCAAGCGTCCCCTAAAAACTAGAGAAGAAGCCTATGACGCCATTACGGAAATGTTGGCCCTGCTGGATGACCCCTATACCCGCCTCCTCCGCCCAGAACAGTACCGCAGCCTGAAGGTGAGCACCTCCGGAGAATTGTCTGGTGTTGGCCTACAAATTAACGTCAATCCAGATACCGACGTTTTAGAAGTAATTCTGCCCCTACCCGGTTCCCCGGCCGAGGCCGCAGGCATTGAGGCAAAAGATCAAATTTTGGCCATTGACGGCATTGAAACCCAAAAGATTGGTTTGGACGAAGCAGCGGCGAGGATGCGGGGCAAGAAAGGGAGTGTTGTTTCCCTGACGGTGAAATCCGCCAAAAGCGACGACGTGCGCACTGTTAAAGTAACCCGCGATACTATTGCTCTTAACCCAGTCTATGCCAAATTAGACGAGAAAAATGGGGAGAAAGTCGGTTACATTCGCCTGAATCAATTTAGCGCCAATGCCACCACGGAAATTAGTAAATCCCTTGATAAACTCCAACGCCAGGGGGCCGACAGCTACATTCTCGATTTGCGTAATAACCCCGGGGGACTCCTCCAGGCAGGCATTGAGATTGCGCGGCTTTGGCTGGATCAAGAAACCATCGTCTACACCGTCAACCGCGAGGGTATTTCTGAAAGCTATGGAGCCGTTGGTCACCCCGCTACAACAGCGCCCCTAGTTGTTTTGGTGAATCAGGCCACCGCCAGTGCCAGTGAAATTTTAGCCGGTGCTCTCCAGGACAATGGCCGTGCCTTACTCGTGGGCGAAAAAACCTTTGGGAAGGGGTTAATTCAGTCCCTCTTTGAATTGCCGGACGGGGCAGGGATGGCAGTTACTGTCGCGAAATATGAGACCCCCCTCCACCATGACATTAATAAGTTAGGGATTATGCCCGATGAGACGGTACCCCAGGATCCAATTCCCTACCGGATGATGGGGACAGATTTGGATCTGCAATACCAAACGGCCCTAGATCTACTCACCCAGCCCCAAACCGTTGCCCGGGCTTCCTAGGGGGTTATTGATTCATCGTCACAACAACGGCAGGGATAGAGATTTGTCCCATGGGAGCAGGTTTCATTTCCCCCCGAAAATCCAAGATTTGTACCAGGAGAAGATAGGCGATCGCCAAAAAAAGAGAGATGGCTCCGGTGATGATGGCGGTGAACTTTCCGCGTTCCATAGATTTGGCCTCGCTTCGTTAATGCATTATGATTGTAGATTGGATTACTTATTATAAAAATTACTAGGAGATCTTTTGTATGTCTCGTAAGTGTCAACTTACCGGCAAAAAAGCCAACAATGCCATGGCGGTATCCCACTCCCACCGTCGGACGAAAAAATTACAAGAAGTAAACCTCCAGTGGAAAAGAATCTGGTGGCCCGAAGGTAATCGCTTTGTGCGCCTGCGTTTGTCTACTAAAGCGATCAAGAGCCTCGAAAAGAAAGGCATCGACGCCATGGCCAAAGAAGCCGGAATCAACCTCAACAAGCTTTAAGGTTCAGGGCCAAGACTCTATTTTTCTGGCCTACAGAAATTCATATTGCAAATTTTTTAAAGGACTGCCACGGATAACCCTGGGAGTCTTCTTTTTTGGCTAAGATCAAGCCGTTTCGTTTGGGAAAGGTTTAGATATATGGGCGATCGCCTTTTAGCCTTGGGGCGAATTAGCCTCGGGGTACTTACATTTCTAATCTACGGTTGGTTTACCCTGATGGCCGATAACCATAGCTATATGGTGGGGGTCCCCTGGGTCTATGGGGTGGAGCTGGGATTTTTCCTGGGGGTACTGTGGGCGATCGCCAGGATTTGGTTTGACCGTAAACAAGGGAGTGGACTGCAATGGCTGGGGGGCGGCCTAGATTGGGTGATTTTTTTGAGTCTCGCCACTCTCACTTTTTCCCTGATGGTGAGCCGCTTTAGTCAAATGACTTTCATGTATAGCACCATCAGCTTTGCCTATATCGGGATTCTGTACGGTCTCCAGCGCCATTTTACCCAAGCGCCGAAACCGTTGTTGCAAACGCCCCTTGTGTTAGCCCAGGGATTACTCTGTTGGCTGTTTAACATCGTCAGTTTGGGTTTATGGCTACAACAAACGGTCTTGCCAGAATTAGAAAGGCTGAAAACCCTCCGGCAGGCTGGGGAAGTTGCCCAGTACGATTTTGCTTCCTTGACCCTCCGCAACTGGGCCCCCTTTGGTCATCCCAATTATGTGGCGGGATTTTTATTGCTGGCCTTGCCCCTACTGGTGGGTTTGGCGATCGCCACCTCCTCCCGCTGGCAGCGACTGTTTTGGTCTATCGGTGTTGGTATGGGTTTGATCACCTTTTATTCCACCAATTCTCGGGGCGGATGGCTCGGGTTAATGGCAATGCTGGGGGTGTTGTTATTTCTCCTCTTGGGCCGAAGTGATTTACCAAAAAAATGGTTACTGCGGGGCGGTTTGGCCGGGTTGACGGTGCTCCTCCTCTGGGCGATTCAAAATGAACGGTTGCGGCGCACCTTTACGGGGCTTTTAAGCTTGGGGGAACAGGGGGGTGAATTTGCCTACCGCTGGATCACGATTTGTAGTGGTTGGCGGATGGGTTGGGCCAAACCTATCACGGGTCACGGTCTAGGCTCAGTACCATTGCTTTACCAAGACTTTCGGCCCCCCTGGGCAGGCTTGGAGGCGGAAAGTTTATTTCAACTACACAGTACGCCGGTGCAAATTTGGGCAGAGTTGGGTCTGCTGGGGATGCTGACCTTGGGCTTGGGATTTTGGCTATGGGGACGGATGGCCTGGAGTTTGGTAAAAGTTTCTCTGGAGATGGAGCGGCTCGATCAAATTTTGGTCTTTGTCTTAGTTAGTGCGGGCGTTGGCTATGGGGTGATGGCACTGACAGATTATCAATTAGATGTGTTGGCGATCGCCGGATTTTGGGTTATAAATCTTGCTCTCCTGAGTGCCCTCTACGACCGCTATGTTCAAAAAACAAAATTCCTGAAGCCCCGACTGCAACCGGTGGCCCTGGGGATGGTAGGAATCACCTTGGTGGGGATTTTGCTGTGGTTATGGCCTTTGAACCAAGCCTATGCCTATGGCCAAAGGGGGTTTACGGCGCTGCGTCAGGATAATTTAGAAGGCTTTGTGAGCAATCTCGAAGCAGCCCACCGTAAGGCGCCCTGGCAACCCTACTATGCCTATCAGTTGGGCTGGACTTTGGGAGAACTATCCCAATCTGCCCTGATCCAACCCCCTCTCCGGAAGGGTCTCCGTCAAGATGCCCTGGTTTGGTTTGAGCAGGCGATCGCCAATTTTCCGGGTTATGAATTTGGCCCCAGCAGTATGGGCTGGTTAACCCTAGAGGACGACCCCGAAGCGGCGGTGGCTCACTTTAGTCGGGCAATTGAACTAATGCCGGCCCGGGCTTTAGCTATGGTGGGTTTAGGGGAAGGTTGGCGCGCCCAGGGAGAATCGGACAAAGCGGTAGAGGCGATCGCCTTGGAATTAGTGCGTTTTCCCACAACGATCACCAGTCCCCGCTGGCAAACAAGTCCTTGGCAAGCCCTTTATCCTGACATTTTGCAGCGCACAGAAACCCTATTTACAGAGCTTTTAACCCAGACCTCCCCGAGAAATCAAGCCCTCCGGCAGTACCTCCAGCAAAATCGGGGTGCTCTCCGCTGGTACCGGGGGGATCTCACCGGGGCAAAAACGGATTTTCAAGCTGTCAATTCGCAACTGGGAACATTACTGGTGGCCCTCGAAACAACTAACCCCGACACCTGGCAACGGGATCTTGAGCCTGCCCAACGGCAATTCTTTGAACGAGGTCTCGTCAACAAAGAAAAATGGGCTTTGGCGATCGCCTTTTGGTTAGATCCAGCTGCGCTTCCTTTGCCGGAAATTCCTGATCTATCAGCCGCCATTAACCAAAATATTCAGCAGACCCTCCATCAAGCTTCTAGTTTGCGGGCCTGGGTGCAAGATAATCCCCCTGCTTATTCCGAACGGGTACAACGCATTGGTTTCAACATCATTTCCCGTCATATTGATGGTAACAATCCCACGGATTTCGGCCTTGCCATCGAAAATGCACCGATCCGCCATTATTTGATTGGGCTATTTACCCACCTTGCCTACGAACCGGAGCTAGACATTCTGCTGGAACCCTACCGTCAAGACGTTTTGGCAGCAATGCCCAAAGAATAAACAAACCCGCACAAAAAAAGAGGGGCGATCGCCCCCCATCACACAGATACAAAAAACAAAAACTATACTTTTCTAGACACTCGCCGGCACTTTGACATGGGCCTGGGGCGCACTTTGGTTCCACTTCGAGGTACAAAGAATCCGGGAGTGATCGCAACGGTCAACGTATTTCTTCGCGATTTCCGTCACTTCCAACATCAGACCCTTATCAAGCATTGTTGGTTGGAGGCCCATATCGAGGAAGCAGCGATTTTCCACATAAAGCTCATTCTCGGCGGCCTCATTACGGGGATTTTCCAAATACTGAATTTCTGCCCCAGCGATATCCGCCACCATTTTGGCGAGATCCCGTACCCGGTGGGTTTCTGTCATCTGGTTAAGGATTTTCACCCGTTCCCCTTTGGCCGGCGGATTGAGGATTGCTAATTCCACACAGCGCACTGTGTCTTGAATGTGGATAAACGCACGGGTTTGGCCGCCGGTACCATGGACTGTTAAGGGATAACCCACCGCCGCTTGCATTAAGAAACGGTTGAGGACAGTACCATAATCACCATCATAGTCAAAACGGTTAATGAGTCGCTCATCCATGGACGTTTCGGCCGTGTTTGTCCCCCACACAATGCCCTGGTGTAGGTCAGTGACGCGGACTTGGTCATTTTTGTTGTAGTAGGCAAAAAATAGCTGATCCTGGGTCTTAGTCATGTGGTAGATACTGCCAGGGTTTGCTGGGTGGAGGATTTGCTTCTCGATGACTTTCCCTTCTTCGGTCACCACCTGGATGTCGAGATATCCTTCCGGAATTTTCATCCCTGCGGTGCCATAACCATAAACACCCATGGTTCCTAAGTGCACCACATGGATATCAAGACCTGATTCGACGATGGCGCAGAGGACATTATTGGTGCCATTGAGGTTGTTATCAACGGTGTAACGCTTATGTTTAGGGGATTTCATAGAATAGGGGGCAGCCCGCTGTTCAGCAAAGTGCACCACTACGTCTGGTTCATAATCCACAAATAGATTTAACAGCTGGTCATATTCATGGGCAATGTTGAAGTTGAAGAACTGAATTGTTTTACCAGTGAGTTCTTTCCATGCTCCGAGTCGGACTGACATGGGGCTAATCGGCGTCAGTGAGGCGACCTCCAGTTCATTGTCAATATTTCTTCTGGAAAGGTTATCCACAATAACAACATCATGACCTGCGTTCGACAGGTGTAATGCTGTGGGCCAGCCGCAAAACCCATCTCCACCCAGAACAATAATTTTCATGGATTCAACTCCTTAGGTTTCTTAATCTAATGCTTTAAATTTAAAAATGAAGTACCCTCCCGGGAAGATGCCCTTGGATGTCACGGTACGCCATACACATTCCCGAGTCTGTAGGAAAGGATCACTTCAAAGGGGATATCGGGTATCAAATCGAACAAAATGCTTGAAATATAAGCAAATCGTTAAAATCATCCCACATTATAGACGGTTGGGTTGTTCCCTGAGATCATCTCGCCCTAGGTTAATGGACTTTTAATCCAGGTTCGGTTAGGGATAAATGGGTGTTAATCTTGGCTTAAAATTCGGGGTCTCTGGCGTCATCGGAGAGGCGATCGCCTTTAGGAGCAGAAGTCCATTCACCATCTCGGATAACGACGCGATTGCGACCCTGTTGCTTAGCCAAATACAACATTTGATCAGCCTCTTCAACAAAGGTCCAAGGATCAGTTTGATCCTGGGGAATATGAGAATACCCTCCGATACTAATCGTCACTGTTGCATAGCTGGTGCCAGTTGCTGCATGGGGAATTGCAAGATCCAATACTGCGCGCCGAATCCGTTTAGCAACGATAGCAGCCCCTTTGTAATCTGTCTGAGGGAGAATCACCACAAACTCCTCTCCGCCATAGCGCGCCACGAGGTCTCCCGGACGATTTAAGGTTTTTTGCATCGCCTGGGCAATGCGCTGTAGACATTCATCTCCCTGTTGGTGTCCGTAGAAGTCGTTATAACGCTTGAAAAAGTCCACATCAAAGAGCAAGAGCGACAAGGGTTCCTGGGCCCGATAGTGACGCCGCCATTCTTCTTGAAGTTTTTGATTAAAACAGCGCCGATTGGCAATTTGAGTCAGGGGATCTAGGTTGACTAATTTCCGGAGTTCTTCGTTAGTTTGGCGTAATAAAGCTTCGCTGCGGCGTAATTCTTTTGTTCTTGCTGCTACTAGTTTTAAGGAATTCCCCAGAGCCATTTGGAGGGAAGCACGAAATAGTCTTCTTTCTTCTACAACGGCAGAAAGAATCAAAGAAGCTAGGGCAAATACCCCCATAAAGGATTGTAAAAATAGTAAAGAGTGATTTTGAGTTTCTAAAACAAAAAAACCCAAGCCTTGGGCCGTCGCGCAAATGGCGAATATTGCAGTAGCGCTGACGAAAATGTGGGCAACTAATGCGCCATATTGAAAGACTACCCAGTTGAGGAGCAGTAACAACAGATAGGCGATCGCATATCCCTGAATAAAGACTAAGTAACTGACACAACTCCAGATTGCTAAGGTTAAGCCAATGGTTTTAGGTGAATATTGGCGCTGCCAAAACTGGGGATCACTGCCTAGCAGAATGACGGGGGTAAAAATCAAGTGAGCCAAGGTACTCGCCATCCACCAGGTCAGCCAACTAAGGCCATACTGTGACCACTCCATCCGTCTAGTAATCATGATAAAGGTAATGCCGATACTGGCGGAAGCCATGGGCGATACAGTTGCTGCCAAAATATAGCAGCTAATACCGCGGATATGGGTGAAGTATTGTTCGTGAAGGGTGCATTTGTCCAAAATAAATTGCGCGAGCAAAGGCTGAACAATATTCGCAATTACACAGCCAAGATTGATTAAAAGAAAAGCTGATAAACCAATGCTGGGTTCTCTCATGGGAAGATCGATAGAAACTATCCAAAGGGAACCCGCAGCAATCCCCGGCAAGACTTTCTTTCCCAGTAGGAGAATTAATCCCAAAGTCAATCCCGAGGGGAGCCACACTGATGCTACGCTACCCGGTAGCGTTGTAAAGATGAGGCTAATTTTGGCAGCTAAAACATAGGCGATCGCCAAGAGAATATTTAAACCAATCCCCTTGAACCATCGACCGTAGCGTAACCAAGCAGAATTCATCGCGCCAGTAATCGAACAAAGAATCAATGTATTTTTAAATACTTATCCAATATAATTCGTCGCCCAAAAGTCAGATCTTGGTGAAAGATTTGACTTTTAAGCCAATCATCTATTTGCCATGGACATGGTCATTATGGACGAGAAAGGAGCCTTTGCAGTATATGACTTTTATGACTTTTTAAAAGATGATTTTGGACGGCGACGACGGGGTACTAAATGGGGGGGGATATCCCAATATTGGCTGGCCTGGCTAAGGGTGTAATCCAAGCGATTGGTTTGGGAAATAATAATTGTTTTTTGAGGCAATGAGTCGACTTCTATCGCAAGGGATTGTATAACTTGAGCCGCCAGTTTTTGGGCGAGGAGAGGTAAAACAGCGTTGCCAATTTCGCGGAAACCATGCCACACCTTGCGATGGAATTGGAACCAGTCCGGGAAGGTATGGAGGCGTGCCGCTTCACGGATCGAAATGCAACGGGGCAAATGGTAGTGAATCGGTCTTGGGGCGGTGAAGGAGCCTTTTTCGGTGGGGGTGCCGGCCCGTAGGGTATTGCTGAGGCCATCGGCATCGAGTTTAAACAGGCGGCTAACAGGCTCTTTTCGACCAGGATGAGCAGCCTGAAAACGGACTTGTACTTCTAGGCTGTGGTTAGAACCGAGGTGTCCCCAGAGTTTTGGGGAATCTAGGTGGCGCAGGTGACAGCAGTGCAAGTGATTATCCAAAAATTGACCAAATGTTCCTGCTGTTTCCGGTGGATATACCCCTTGGTCAATATCGGTGAATACAGGGATGGGGGCCAGATCGGCGATCACCTTTTGCACGGTCACATAGGGGCTTAACTTGGGGCCATGGCTGAGGGGCGGATAACTGATGGGTGGCATATCCTGACGATGACCCAAGAGAATCAAGCGCTTACGCTTCTGGGGTGCTCCGTAATCTGCACCATTTAAGATCCGGGGTGGTAGAACGGCATAACCCGCTGCGGTAAGGGACTCACAGAGCTGGGTGAGCATGGTCCGATGCCGGGGGGAGGCCAAACCCTGGACATTTTCAAAAATGAAGTATTTCGGCTGAATTTCCCGTAACAGGCGGACATATTCAAAAATCAGTTGATTGCGGGGGTCATCCAGTTGCCGTTTACCCATCACCGAAAAGCCTTGGCAAGGGGGGCCACCAGTTAATAAATCAATTTCCGGAGCGGCGTAACCCCGGGCTTGGATCCCGGCTTTGATTTCTGACCATTGCAGCTGACGGATATCCCGACAAAAGGTCACCCCATAGGGAAAATTGAGTTCATGAACCAGGGCATGGATCGGGTCAATTTCTACGGCCGCCACCACATCAAAACCCGCTGCTTCTACCCCTAGGGACATACCACCACAGCCAGAAAATAAATCAATGGCGAGGGGCCGTTTTTGCACAGTGGATCTCCTGGGGCTAACTTGTAAAAGCGTTTTGAATTTTACAACTCCTGACACAAACGCCGGAAATGTTCCCCCCGCTCTTCGAAGCTACGATACTGATCAAAACTGGCACAGGCTGGGGAAAGGAGCACCACCTTGGGCTGGAGACTGGGAATCAAAGCAACACTGCGGGCGATCGCCTTATCTAGGGTCTCAACAATTTCATACTGGGTATAGCCGTTATCTTGGAGCAGTTGGGCAAACTGGGCGGCGGCATCCCCAATGAGCAAAACGGTGGCGGTTTTTTCTTTAATTTTGGCTACCCACTGACTCGCATCCCCTTCCTTTGGATCACCGCCCGCTATCAGGATCGCCGGGGCAGTAACGGCATTTAAACCTACTTCCGCCGCATCATAATTCGTCGCCTTACTGTCGTTGATAAAATCTACTCCCTGGTAACAGCAAATCCATTCCAAACGGTGGGGTACACCGGGGAAGGTGGCAATGGCTTCGGCGATCGCCCCTTTGTCGATATCCGCTAACCGGGCGGCGGCGATCGCCAAGAGTAAATTCTGAAGATTATGGTCGCCCACCATTTTCAAGAGGGATGTGGGAATAATTAACTCGCCAAAGGCTTTCACCCAAGCATCTTGGATAAACACCCCCCGGGCTGGATCACAGGGGAGATGATCTGCACCCTTGACGCTTGTCCAATAGGCATCGGGCCACTGCTCAGCGTGCGATCGCAAAAAAGCATCATCCCCGTTTAAAATCTGACGGCGACTGCGTTTGAGGAGAGAAGCTTTAATGTTGTGGTAGTTATCGAGGGTGTAATGGCGGGCGAGGTGATCTGGCGTAAACGTTGTCCAGATACCAATTTGGGGGCGCAGGGTCGGTGCAGACTCGATCTGATAGCTACTGATTTCCGCCACAATCCAATCCGGGAGCGCTTCATCCATGGCCAACTCACAGGCAGCATGGCCGATGTTCCCACAGGCTGGCCCCCCAATTCCCGCCTTCCGAAAGATCGCTTCCACCAGGGCAGTTGTCGTCGTTTTACCATTGGTACCCGTAATCCCGACCCAGGGTTTGTGATCCAAGTTACGCCAGGCCAGTTCCATCTCACCAATAATGTCAATGCCTTGGTCCCGCGCTTCTTGCAGAAAGGGAATATCCCAGGGTACCCCCGGACTGACCACAATTAAATCAGGGCGATCGCCTTCCAGACTCGGTGTATGACCCAGCTTGACTTCAATCCCTTGGGCAGATAGTTCCGTTTGTACCGCTGCGAGGGATTCCCCAGATTGGCGATCGCCTAGGATTACTTCCCAACCCTGCCGCTTTAAAAGCCGGGCCGCCGCAATTCCCGAACGACCAATCCCCATGACGAGCGCCTGAGCCATATCACCTCTGCTGAAACAATGCGATCGCTGATTGTAGCGAATTATGGCCGCTTTACCCTAACCAAATCGGTAACCAAAGCCCCGCACCGTAATTAGATACTCCGGTTGACTCGGATCGAGTTCCAACTTCTCCCGCAACCAGCGGATATGCACATCCACCGTTTTAGTATCCCCAAGGAAATCAGCCCCCCAAACCTGCTCAATCAGCTGATCCCGCGACCAAACCCGTCGAGGATAACTCATAAACAATTCCAGGAGACGATATTCCTTCGGTGATAGATTCACCTCCTCGCCCCGGACTGTCACCCGACACTCCTCCGGAAACAGAGAAATATCTTTAAACTGACGCACGGAATGTTTCGGTGTACTCCGGATAAACTGCTGCCGGCGCAATAGTGCCCGACACCGAGCCACTAATTCCCGCAGGCTAAAGGGCTTTGTTAAATAATCATCTGCCCCTACTTCTAGGCCTAGTACCCGGTCTGTCTCACTAGCTTTCGCACTCAACACCAAAATCGGAATAGTATTTCCCTGGTACCGCAAGAAACGACAGAGATCTAAACCATTCACTTCCGGCAGCATCAAATCTAAAATCACCAAGTCCAAAGGCATATCTGGCGCATTAAACTCAGGATTTTGCAGCATATTTAAACCAGTCCGGCCATTATCCGCAAAAAAGACTTCATACCCTTCTTCCTCTAAACCCATCACAATCATGTCACGAATGACTGCTTCATCTTCCACAACGAGGATTCGTGCCTTCGTCGATAGCTCAGCATCTAAGGTATGTGACATCAAATCAAGGGAAAGCATAAAAATAAATTATTTACAGAGTTACGCCAACATATACATCAAAAGACATAGATTTGGCTAGTCCATTGTGATTCCCTATACATTAACAAATCCACTTGTCCCCATCATCCGCAAAATTACTCCATCATCTGCAAATCCATCGATAGGCTCTGGGCCTGATGTTGGATAAATTCCACCTCTTCCACTAACCAAGGACGAACCTCATGGTGATGGGCCGCCAGTAATCCCCATAAACGCTCACTAACTACAATGGGAGCTACCAGATCCGCCCTTACACGAATAGAACGCAAAAATTCTAAATGACAAGGATCAAAATCACTTGTTTCAGTATCCTCAACTTCTAAAATTCGCCCCCGAAGATACTGCGCTGCGTAATCACCGTTAAAACAGTCATCAGCCCCCGTAGAACCTAGAATCGAGAAGTCACCGTGACTCAGCGATTCGATAATGACCTGTCCTTTCCACTCGCGGTAAAAATAATACACAACAGTCCGGCTCACCTGAAGTTGCCAGCGGGTTTGATCGGCTATCTGCTGTAACAGTTGATTTCGGGTCAAAGTACGATTTAACCGCTCATTTACCCGATTCAGGCTTCGATCAAACATTACGAGGATTTGGTTTCTAAGAGGCTGTTTATAAAGTAAATCTTTAGGAAGCTAACCGATGTAACATCAGACGACTCATCGAAGCATAAATCGCGGCCTCGGATACTTCTGATAATTGCTCATAGTCTTTACTGAGACGACGA
>JAYKIK010000098.1:0-10918 GCA_035284725.1 Synechococcus sp. | reverse complement strand
ATCCCGCTAGCGGCTTGCTTCGCGGTTTCAAAGGATTCTGCTTCTTTAACGGTTTGACTATTCGGTAAATCCGCCACAATCCAACTATCACTCACCCCCGTTTCCAGGACTAGGCTGGCACGGGGATTTTTTTGGAGGTGTAAAAAACCGAGTTCAAGGCCAGACATCCAACCAGCCAGGGGCACAGCCCGGGGGGAAAAAATGAGTAGACCGGGGATTTTAGTTGTAGGCTCCAGATGGCTCAAGGGGAAAGGTTCACCAAAGGCGATTTCCCACTCGTCAAAATCACTGAAGGTAGCAGCTTCGAGGGAAACGATCGCCCACTTGTCGCCTTTGTCACCCCGGACAGCATCGGGGAGGGCGACGGCATTCAGGGCAGGGTACTGGACAGAACTGGATTTAGCGGCCTTTTCGTCGTAGTTGGTTTCCTGGGGGTAAACGTCTTGTTCCCGCTGGGTGATCCAGTTCATGAGGGTGTAGGTGCGGCGGGAGGGGGCAGCAGGAATCCCAGCATCTTCACAACCCTTGGTGATCATGTTGTTCATTTGGCGACGGAAAAAGCGGATTTTGGTAGGACTTTGACCGGAGGTGGCGATCGCCTTTTCGATGGCGTTTTTGAGGGTGATGGAGTTGACGTCGGTGTTGCCGCAAAATTCACTGTAACGGAAAAGAGTCGCGGGGTCCTGTTGAATGCGGGTGGGGGTTTCACAGATGAGGATTTCCCACAATTTTTTGCCGTTCTCATCCAGCAGCGGGCGCGAATAAAAATCAAGTTCCCAAATAGTCACAGTCACTCTCAACTACACAACTAAAGCAGTACAGCACTGATTGTGCCCTATCAGCCTTCCTTTGTTCAATTCCACGGGTTGCATTTCTCCAGGGCCTAAGGATTGGAAGCAAGATTTTTCCAGATTGCCTATTCCAGGGCAGGAGGGGATATTTTTTGGTAGTCTTATACACGTCATTTCGGGGTGGAAACATAAAATTATGGCGCTTTATCGACTCATCTACGTCAGCCAGGCGATCGCCGGTCTGGAGTACCGTGATCTCATTGAAATTTTGCAAAAATCGGAGTTTAATAACCGTCGGGTCGGAATTACGGGCATGTTGGCCTTTGGGGATGGGATGTTTCTCCAGGTGCTCGAGGGAAGTCGACGGGCCATTAGTGAAACCTACAACCGTATTTTGCTCGATGCGCGCCATACCAATGCTGAATTGATCGAATTTTCAGAAATTGACCAGCGGGATTTTGGGATTTGGTCCATGAAGGTACTGCAACTGAGTAATCAAGAGGCAGTGCGGCGGATTATTTTGAAATATTCCCACTCCGAAACCTTTTCTCCCATTGCGATGACTGGCCCCCAGAGTCTTAATTTCCTACGGGAGATCACGGAGCTATATCACCAGGGGGAATCCAGTCCTAGTCCGCCATCCCCGGAGATTCTTTGTTAGCCTATGCTGTGGACTGCCCTTTGTTTGCAATTTTCTTGAGGCGATCGCCATGGCTACCTTTCTCCGGACCCTGAGTTACCGTTACCAATGGATCTACGACACCATTTCCCGCCTTGCAGCCTTGACAGTGGGAGGAGAAACCCGTTTTCGTAACCTAGCGCTCCAGGGCTTAACGGCGAATAAACAAGCAAAAGTCCTGGATTTATGCTGTGGTGCCGGCCAAACGACCCAATTTCTCACGCAATATTCCAACGACGTCACCGGCCTTGATATTTCTCCCCTCGCCATCGAACGCGCTAGAAAAAATGTGCCCCAGGCCAGCTATGTGGTGGGGCCTGCCGAAAAGATGCCCCTTCCTGACCAGCACTTTGACCTTGTCCATACCAGTGCCGCCCTCCACGAAATGACCCCCGACCAACTGACCCAGATTTTTCAGGAAGTGTATCGGGTGCTCAAGCCCGGTGGTGTGTTTACCTTCATCGACCTACACCAGCCGACCAACCCCCTCTTTATCCCCAGTCTTTATACGTTCATGTTCCTTTTTGAAACGGATACTGCCTGGCAACTACTCAAAACCGATCTCCCCCAAAAACTTACGGAAACAGGCTTTGAAATTCTCAAAGAAGCCCAGTATGCAGGGGGGAGTTTACAGATGATCCAGAGCCAAAAACCGGGAAATATCCAGGTAAAATGAAAGCTTGAAAAGCAACCGCAGCTGAGGTGTTATGGCGTTATTTAATCCCAATTTACTGGAGCCAAATCTAATTTTAGGGAAAACGATCCTGCATCTCAGCCCAGAGATTGTGCGTCAAAATCGCCTCAAAGGTTTGATTCTTGATGTGGATGACACCCTGGTTTCCATGCGCCAGAGTCATGCTTCCGAAGATGTCTTGCAGTGGGTAACCCAGATCAGACGGGTGGCCGATATCTGGCTCGTGAGCAATAACCTCAGCCAAAAGCGCATTGGTCGGATCGCTGCTTCCCTAGAACTGCCCTATCTGCTCGGTGCGAAAAAACCGTCCCGGAAAAAGCTCCGTAAGGCCATGGAAGCAATGGATCTTGCTCCCCAGGAGGTGGCGATGGTTGGCGATCGCCTGTTCACTGATGTCCTGGCGGGTAATCGTCTAGGTCTATTTACAATCCTCGTGGAACCGATGGTGGACCCCCTAATTGCCACTCGTAAACACCCCGTACGGAATGTGGAAGTCTGGGTTTCAAAATTACTGGGGGCGTCCCTCGGCGATCGCAAGCAAAGCTTTACCAAAGGACACAAAAGTAAATTTAAGTAAATCTAAAAAAAAGATTACAAATCTATCGCGATTGCCAATGATCCGGCATAATCATCTACAGAAAATATAACAAGGGATCACTGCTATATATAGATCCCACCATAATAAAACCTTTAAATTCTTTTCAACTTGTTTCGTTCGGGTCGGTTCCTTAGGGGATCGATTTTTTGTCTATTTCTACGGGAAGGAGACAATTTACAATAGATTCAGCAATACTTGTTACAAACCACAACAAAAGAAGATTTTTTTTAACTAAAAATACTTAAAAAACGCAACCGTCAAAAGACAGGTTTATTGACTCAAAATAAGTTTAAATACCTACCTCTAAATCAGGAAATTTAGTCTTGTTCCTATTCCAAAGGCGATCGCTAAATCTACTGCAACAAACAGGTTAAACCCAGGCGAGCCAAAGTTTACAGTTGAATCCCGAGCACTTGGGTATAGGCACCCCGGGCCTGGGTGACGCCAATAGTCCGTTGGGAGGCCTCGATCATCGGGCGGCGGAGACTGACCACCAAGAATTGCGCCTGTTGTGCCTGTTGCTGAATCATTTTTGATAAACGTTCTACATTGGCCCCATCCAAAAACATATCCACCTCATCAAAAGCATAGAAAGGAGATGGACGATAGCGCTGGAGAGAGAAGATAAAGGAAAGGGCAGTGAGAGATTTTTCGCCCCCGGACATGGAACTGAGGCGCTGTACGGGTTTGCCCTTGGGGTGAGCCACTAAATTTAAGCCCCCAGCAAAGGGATCCGTCGGATTATCCAATTGTAGATAGCCATCTCCATCGGAAAGGGCCGCAAAGATTTTTTGAAAATTTTCATTCACAGCATCAAAGGCTTTCTTAAATTCCTGGAACCGTCTGGTGGTAAACCGTTCAATGCGGGCGAGGACTTCGAGGCGTTCCTGTTCAAGGGTGGTTAATTTTTCCGACAGTTCCCCCAGGCGGATTTGGGTCTGTTCATATTCCTTGAGGGCCAACATATTGACCGGTTCGAGGTCTTCAATTTTTTTCTGGGTGCGACGGTTAGTCCGTTGGATTTTTTCAATCTGTTCTGTGAGGTCTTGGAGGACTGCCGTTAGCCCCTCCGGTGCCACTTCAATATCGAGGTGGGTGCGGTCAAGATCTGGGGGCAGTTCCGCTTCTTGGGTTTGAATTTGTTGGTGAATTTTTTCCAGCTGTTGGGCCCGTTCCTGTTGTTGGGTTTGCAGTTTTTCCAGGCGCCATTGGGTTTCCTGGTGCTGTTTCTGGAGGGTTTTCAGAGCGACTTCTGCTTGATCGCGCTGTTTTTTCACATCTCCCATCTGGGCGGACAGTTCCTTGAGGAGAGTTTCAGTGGTTTGGATCTCGACATTCACTTGATCTAGTTGGGTTTGGATGATCGCCACCTGACTTTGGAGATCTTCGAGTTGGGTTTGGGTATCCTGTAGTCTTTGTTCGTCGTTGGTTAATTTCTCGCTGAGGCGAATGATTTGGGTATCGCAGTCCTGGATTTTTTGTTGGGTGCCGTTGAGGGTCTGGATTGCTCCTTGGAGGATCGCTTCCTGGAGTTTGATTTCCCGTTGAATCTCCTGCCACTCTTGGTGGGTCTGCTGGGCTTCGAGGTGGGCAAGGTGCGCTTGCTGGGCTGTGAGTTCCTGTTCAAGTTGGGGAATTGCTTGGGTGAGTTCTGCTAGGCGGGTCTGGGCGATCGCCAATTCAGTTTCGGCCTGGTGCTGCTGTTGTTGGGCCTGTGCCAGTTGGGACCGTAGTTTGGTGAGGGATTTCGTCAGTTGTTCCTGGTGCAGTTGGGTTTCCCGTTCCTGTTGGCGGGTCTGGATTAATTGTTGGCTGAGTTCCTTCAGGCGATCGCCTTTGTCGAGGATCGCGTTTTCGGTGTAGCGCAGCAGGTGATCAATTTCCTCGAGCCGTTCCCGCAGGGCGACAATTTCTGCAGAGTCCCCCGTGGCCATGCTGCCGAAATGGAGCGTAGATTTTTGCCCAATACTGCCCCCGGTCATCGCTCCTGTAGTTTCGAGAAGCTCCCCATCAAGGGTGACAATGCGAGTTTGCCCCATAAAGCTGCGGGCCAGATCTAGGGTCTCAAAAACGGCGGTATTACCAAAGACGTAGCGAAAAATTTCCAGATAACGGCGATCGCATTGGATCAGGTTAACGGCAAAATCAACAAACCCCTGGGCATAGCGGGGAATGAGGTTGGTTTGCAGTTTTGGGGCGCGGATTTTATTGAGTGGCAAAAATGTGGCACGGCCGGCCCGTTGATTTTTCAGGAGTTTAATTCCCGTCGCTGCCGTTTGGTCATCCTCCACCACGAGATATCCTAGGCGACCCCCAGCCGCAATTTCCAAGGCCCGTTGGTAATTTTTTTCCACTTGACCCAATTGAGCAACCAAACCATGGACACCGGGCAAGTCGGCATTGAGAATTACTTTGGTAGCGTAGGTACCCTGGGCCTCCTGTTGAGCTTGGGAACGGGCTTCCAGTTGATCCAGTTGTCGTTGTTTTTCTCGCTGTTCCCGTTGGAGGCGATCGCCTGTCTCCTGGTCGAGTTTAAAGCTTTCTTCCAGTTGGGAGAATTGTTGGGCGAGGGTTTGAACCGTTTCTTGGTGAGTGGCAATCTCCGTTTGGGTCGTGGCTAATTCTGTTTCCTGTTGGGCAATGTCTGCGCTGAACTGGTTAAGTTGCTCGGTCTGACTGGTGATGCTTTGCTGGAGCTGGCTCACCCGTTCCTGGAGGAGGGCTTGCTCGGTCCGTTGGGGATTGAGTTGGTCTTGGATGCCTTGGATTTCCTTGGTGAGGGCGGCCTGTTCTTGTACCCAGGCTTCGGAGGAACTGGCAAGTTCATCGGCCCGGTGGCGGCTTTGTCGTAATACCGTTTCGGCAGCGGCTTGGGCTTCCCGTTGTTCAGGCAGGGTTTCCTCCTGGAGGGTGAGTTTTTCCTCTTCGAGGCGGAGGAGTTGTTGTTGGTTCACCTGGACGGTTTCTAAAAGTTGGCGGTGGAGATTCAGTGATCGCCTTTGTTCTTCCTCCAGTTCCGTTTGCCGTTGGGCCCATTGGTGACGCTTGGCCTTTTGGGTGGCGAGTTTTGAGGCGACCGAGAGTTGTTCATCTTCCCCGAGGGCTTTCACCTTGGCATTTAAACTATCGAGAGTTTGGCTGGTCTGGAAAATTTCCCCATCTAAGGCGTTGAGGGTTTGGGTGAGCTGGGTTCGTTCCTGGGCGCCGCTGGCGAGGTCCTGCTGGAGTTTTTCCTCCTGGAGTTGGAGCGATCGCCAAGTTAAAAGCACTTCTTCCTGCTGCTGGCGAGCTAGGTCAATTTTGAGCCGTTGGTATTGCTCTGCCTTGAGGCGATCATCTGCCAATTTGTCTAAATTCCGTTCCAATTCCTGGCGAATAATGTGGCATTTTTCCTCCCGTTCTTTCACCGCATTAAGGGTTTCCCGGGTTTGGGCAATTTTGCGATCAAATTCCGCGACCCCTGCCAGTTCGTCGATGATTTCCCGCCGTTCCCGCCCGTTCATGGTGATAATGCGGGTCACATCCCCCTGGAGCACGACGTTATAGCCTTCGGGATAAATGCGTAGGCGATTCAGTTGTTCATGGAGTTCTGTGGCGGTGCAAACCTGATCATTGATGTAATAGGTAGAAGTGTAACTACCGCTTTTGGTGACCCGGAGTTTGCGCGTTACCGTCCAATCATGGCTCTGGAATTGGGCTAAAAATTCTTTTAATTCCGAAGTTTCTGTGGTTTCCTCTTGATATTGTTGGGCCAGATCACTGAGGTCAAAGGTTACCGACACCACCGTTTCCGCTGCGCCTTTTCCTTGGCTGTGTTTGTGGTTAATCAGATCCGGCAGTCGTTCCGCCCGCATTCCCTTAGAACTGGCCAGACCCAAGCAAAATAAAATACCGTCGAGAATATTTGATTTACCGGAACCATTGGGGCCAGACACCACCGTAAACCCCGGACGCAACGGCACAGCGACAGTACCACCGAAAGATTTGAAGTGAGAAAGCTCAATTTGCTTGATGTGTACCATCAGCGCCGCAAAATTAGACAACAAGAGGGGCCGAGTTAGAATTTTAGCGTTTATCTGCCCAGGCAAAGTGTTTCCCGGCAGGCGATCGCCTTGATTCACTGCCATCGCTTCCCCGAAAATTTCCGATCCCCCTAGACAACCGCGATCAATACCCTGCTAGAGTGGGTGCTAGAAAATAATGTTTACCCTCATCCATTCACCCGAGGTGTTGACCTCTGTCTATGTTGACCGCTGAATTCTTTCTGCCCAGTGTTCCCGTTTTTCAGGTGTTGGTACATCTTCATCCCAACTATTGCCAATGGCTCACCGAGCGGATCCAGCACCATCAAGGCACCCATGTGGTGACCCTCAACGCCGAAATCGCCATGATGACCGAAAAGGATAAGGCGATCACCCGGGTGATTAAGCAGGCAGATTTGATTATTCCCGACGGTGCAGGGATTGTCCTCTACCTCAAACTCAAGGGCAAAAAACAGCACCGGGTACCCGGCATCGAACTTGCAGAACAACTGTTAGCCCAGGCGGCGGCCCATGATTGGCGGGTAGTCTTTTTCGGCGGCTCTCCTGGGATTGCTGACCAAGCGAAAACCAATTGGCTCAAGCGTTATCCAGATTTAGACATCACCACCCAGCACGGCTATCTCACCCCAGAAACGGCAGCGGATTGGCAAAGTCAACTTCAGCAGTTACAGCCCCAACTCATTTTTACTTGCCTTGGTGTCCCGAAACAGGAGTTTTGGATCGAAGAGCATCGTCACCTCTGTCCCCATAGCACTTGGATTGGTCTAGGGGGGAGTTTTGATGTGTGGGCTGGCGTAAAACAGCGCGCCCCGAAACTCTGGCAAAAACTCCATTTAGAGTGGCTTTATCGTCTTTATCAAGAACCTTGGCGCTGGCGACGGATGTTAGCGTTGCCGCAATTTGTTTGGCGTGCTTTGTGGTCTTAGTCAATTTAAATGCTTGAAGTCAAAAGCAACATCTGCAGAATTGAGTAGGATTAAAGAAACATCATCGACGAATCAAGGTGCTTGGTATGGTAGACACCCTCGCCCAAAGACTAACCCTCCAAGCTTTTTTACAGCAACCAGAAACAACACCTGCCAGCGAATATATTGATGGAGAAGTCATTCAGAAGCCGATGCCAAAAGGAAGGCATAGCCGTTTACAAGGAAAGCTTTGTGCTGTGATTAATCAGGTCGCAGAAGACCAAAAAGTTGCCTATGCTTTCCCTGAATTAAGATGCAGCTTTGGTACACGCTCCATTGTGCCTGATATTGCAGTTTTTCGGTGGGATCGAATTCCCTTTACCGCAACTGGTAGCGTTCCCGATAATTTTGATCTAGCACCAGATTGGACGATCGAAATTTTTTCACCAGATCAAAGAGCGAATAAGGTTCTTGGTAATATTCTCTATTGTCTAGAACATGGTAGCCATTTAGGTTGGTTTATCGATCCTGATGATTTGAGTGTTTTATTTTTAGAACCCCAGCAACAACCCATCTTATTCCAAGGGGATCAGGAGGTTCCTGTCTTACCACAGTTAGATGTCAAGCTCAGTGTCGATCAGATTTTTCATTGGCTAAAAATGATCTAATTTAGAATCCTCTTTTTAGAGGCGATCGTCCCTAGTTTCTCAAGGTGCTATCTGTACAAAATAGACTGAGGAATTTTCTTCAAAAAATCCACATCAAAATAGAACAACTTCCAAGCCATTCTTCTTGACCAAATGGAGTAGCTTTAATGCCATTCCACTCGGCTTTTTTTTTTCAATTTCCCACTTTTGTACAGTAGAAACACTAATATTTAGCAGCGCAGCGAATACAGCTTGACTGACTTGACAAGTTTCTCGGATTTCTTTGATTTCTTCGGGATTTAATGACGGAACTGGAGGCAAACAAAGCTGTTCAAATTCTCGTAACGTCATTTGATCCATCACTCCTGCTTGATGCAAACCATCAACGGTTTCATGGATCGCTTCAAGAAGTTTAGATTGTTTCATTACAAATTACCTCAACTAATTCACCTGCATCCTGGGCTATTTTTAAATCTTTTTTAGGTAGTGAGAGATAGAACCGAGCCAATTTTTTTAACGCTTCTTTCTCTCGCTCATCGATATTACTCCATTCACTTTTAGAAAAACCATAGATAAAGAAACAGCGATCACCCTGATTAATGGCCAGCAATGTGCGAAAACTACCGCGTTTTCCCTGGCCTCGACGAGCCACCCTTTTCTTGATTAAGCCACTGCCCAAATCTCCATCATGCAGACCCGATAAAATTTCTTGTACCGCCCGACAAAGATTTTGATCCGCGATATTTTGCTTGTTTGCCTAACGCCAAAATGTACGTGTTTGGTAAATAATCATAGCGTTCCCCTTGGCTAACTATAGCACCAGGTACTAGCTTTTATAGAGACTTTAATCGTTAATGTCTGATCCCTGTTTCCCGAATAAACCCGTTAAGCTATAGAACGTACATTTTGCAGCAAACGACATGGCACGGGATTTACGCGCATTTATCAAACTGGTAGAGGAACGGGGGCAACTACGCCGCATTAGGGCTCTGGTGGATTCGGATCTGGAGATTGCGGAGATTGCGAACCGGATGTTGCAGGTGGGTGGTCCCGCCTTGTTGTTTGAGAATGTGCGGGGGACTTCGGTTCCGGTGGTGGTGAATCTGCTGGGGACAGTGGAGCGCATCTGTTGGGCGATGAAGATGGAAAAGCCCGAAGAGTTGGAAGATTTGGGGCGTAAGTTGGCGATGCTCCAACAGCCGAAACCCCCAAAAAAGATTTCCCAGGCTGTGGATTTTGGTAAGGTGCTGTTCGATGTGCTGAAGGCGAAACCCGGTGGGAGTTTGTTGCCTGCCTGTCAGCAAGTGGTGGTCAAAGAAGAAGAACTAGACCTGAACATGATCCCGATGTTGCGTCCCTATCCCAAGGATGCGGGGAAAAATATTACCCTCGGTTTGGTGATTACGAAGGATTGTGAAACGGGTGTGCCGAATGTGGGGGTCTATCGCCTGCAATTGCAATCGAAAACGACGATGACGGTGCATTGGCTGTCGGTGCGGGGTGGGGCGCGTCATCTGCGGAAAGCGGCGGAACAGGGCAAAAAATTAGAGGTGGCGATCGCCATTGGTATCGATCCGATTCTGATTATGGCGGCGGCAACCCCGATCCCGGTGGACTTGTCCGAATGGCTGTTTGCGGGACTATATGGCGGTTCTGGCGTGGCATTGACCAAATGTAAGACGCTGGATCTGGAAGTGCCTGCCGATGCGGAATTTATCCTCGAAGGCACGATTACCCCTGGGGAAATGCTGCCCGATGGGCCATTTGGCGATCACATGGGCTATTACGGCGGCGTGGAGGATTCGCCTCTGGTGCGCTTCCACTGCATGACCCACCGCAAGGATCCGATTTATCTAGCCACCTTTAGCGGTCGTCCCCCCAAGGAAGAAGCGATGATGGCGATCGCCTTGAACCGGATTTATACGCCGATCCTGCGGCAACAGGTTTCCGAGATTGTCGATTTTTTCCTACCCATGGAAGCCCTCAGTTATAAAGCTGCCATTATCTCCATTGATAAGGCTTATCCGGGTCAAGCTCGACGGGCTGCCCTCGCCTTTTGGAGTGCCTTACCGCAGTTTACTTATACAAAATTTGTGATTGTGGTGGACAAAGATATTAACATCCGTGATCCGCGCCAAATTGTCTGGGCAATTAGCTCGAAAGTTGACCCCGTGCGCGATGTTTTTATTCTGCCCGATACACCCTTTGATACCCTTGATTTTGCTAGCGAAAGAATTGGTATGGGGGGACGCATGGGCATTGACGCTACCACAAAAATTCCACCGGAAACCGACCACGAATGGGGTGAAGTTTTAGAGTCCGATCCGGATGTGGCTACGAGATGCGATCGCCGTTGGGAAGAATATGGTTTAGCGGATATTGATTTAAGCGAAGTAGACCCCAATAAATTTGGCTACGAAATGTAATGGGATCCGTTTGCACTGGGGATTGCGATGAAAAAGGTGGCAATCTCCTTAGAGATTGGGAATGGCGATATCCGAGCTCAGCGGAACAAAATCACCATGGATAGTCAGGCCTAGGAACATTTCTTCCCCCGCTTG
>JAYKIK010000097.1:0-9249 GCA_035284725.1 Synechococcus sp. | reverse complement strand
GTTTGCACTGGGGATTGCGATGAAAAAGGTGGCAATCTCCTTAGAGATTGGGAATGGCGATATCCGAGCTCAGCGGAACAAAATCACCATGGATAGTCAGGCCTAGGAACATTTCTTCCCCCGCTTGGATACGCTTACCACTGAGGGCGCAGGTTTCATCTTTCTGGGCGATCGCCTTGAGGGTAGCCCGGACATCCGCCTCGCTGAACTGGGGACGATAGTCGCCGGAGTTGTGGTTGACATAATTCCAAAGAATGTCACGGATCAGGGCCTGGTATCCCTGGTGGCCAGCGAGTTCCTTGAGTTTGTCCTTGAGTTTACGCTCGAGGCGGATACTCGTGACTTCCATATCTGTGGTACTAATTGCCCTTGCCATACTCTTTGTGGTGATTGCGATAAATAACTAAGCGATAACCCTACATCAGGCCATGGGGATGGCGTATTTAGGATTGTAGTTTCAGTGTAGTTAAGATGTTTCGCCAGGGGAAGCGTGATCTTGCTGAATTATATTTAAGAACTTTGCACAATACTGAGGGCGATCGCCTCCGCCACTTTGACCCCATCAATGGCCGCCGAAAGGATCCCCCCCGCATAGCCGGCCCCTTCCCCCGCTGGATACAGCCCTTGGGTATTGATACTTTGATAATTAGCGTCCCGTTTAATGCGAATCGGTGAGGAAGTGCGCGTCTCTACCCCTGTTAACATCGCATCGGCCATGGCAAACCCCTTAATTTGCTTATCAAAGGCGGGTAGGGCTTCTCGAATTGCCTCAATCGCATAGCCCGGCAGGGCAGTGCTGAGATCCGTCAACTTGACTCCTGGGGCATAGGAAGGTTTGACAGTTCCTAAAGCTGCCGAAGACCGTCCCACAAGGAAATCCCCCACTAACTGACCCGGGGCACTGTAGTCCCCTCCCCCCAACTCAAAAGCCCTGGCTTCTAACTGCCGCTGGAGATCAATCCCGGCCAAAGGATGCCCTGGAAAATCTGCCTCTGGGGTGATGCCGACGACGATCCCCGCATTGGCATTGCGTTCGTTACGGGAATATTGGCTCATGCCATTGGTGACCACTTTGCCTGTCTCTGAGGTGGCCCCAATCACCAAGCCCCCCGGACACATACAGAAGCTATAGACAGAACGCCCATTTTGGCAATGGTGCACGAGTTTGTAGTCGGCGGCGCCCAGGATCTTATTCCCCGCAAATTCCCCGTAGCGGCATTCATCGATCAGGGGTTGGGGATGTTCAATGCGAAACCCAATGGAAAAAGGCTTCGGTTCGATGTAAACGCCCTGGTCATAGAGCATTTGAAAGGTTTCCCGGGCGCTGTGACCCATGGCCATCACCACATGGGAACTGGGGATAAATTCACCGTTTTCGAGGGTGACCCCTTTCACTTGGTGGTTTTCTAGTTCGAGGGTTTTGACCTTACTTTGGAAGCGGATTTCGCCACCGAGGGATTCAATGGTTTTACGGATATTTTGCACAATGCCGACGAGTTTAAAGGTGCCGATGTGGGGTTTGGCGATGTAGAGAATTTCTGGGTTGGCCCCAGCTTCGACGAATTCTTCGAGGACTTTGCGTTTGTAATGGTGGCGATCGCGCACCTGACTATAGAGCTTGCCATCGGAAAAGGTACCGGCGCCCCCTTCCCCAAACTGGGCATTGGATTCGGGATTAAATTCCCCCTTCTTTTTCCAGAAATTAAAGGTGTCCTTGGTGCGTTCGTTGACGGTTTTGCCCCGTTCTAAGACGATTGGCCGAAAACCCATCCTGGCCAGCATCAACCCTGCAAACATCCCACAGGGGCCCATGCCGATCACCAGGGGACGGACAGTACAATTTGCCGGTGCTTGGGCGACCATTTTGTAACCCATATCCGGGGTGGGGATAACGTGGGGATCTTTTTTAAAGCGTTTGAGGAGGGCTTGATCCTTGGTGGTATGCACATCAAAGATGTAGACGAGATAGATATTGCTCTTTTTGCGGGCGTCGTAGCTGCGCTTAAAAATTTCGTATTCCAGTAGTTCGTCCGGCTGGATTTTTAACTTCTGGCAAATGGCCTGGGCGATCGCCTCTGGGGTGTGGTCGAGGGGCAGTTTAATTTCCGTAAGACGAAGCATGGCAGTGACTGGCAACAATAGCGATGATTATCCCTAGAGGGGGGTTTCTATTAAAGACGAAAAAAATCTTCCCCACAATGGCGAGGAAGACCCAGACTCAAGTCAAGAAAATGGATAGAAGCGTTTAAATTAACCCCAACCAGCTGAGGACACCCTCTTTGGTAAACAGTTCAATGGCGATCGCAATCACAATACCAATCATTGCGGCCCGGCCATTTAATTTTTCGGAATACATATTAAAGCCAAACTTCGGGTCTTCAAGATTGGGCTTAACGGTGGGTTCAGGGGCAGCCATGGTAAAACCTCTTTTTAAACAGTAAATATCAAAAAACTGTAACAAATCTTAACTCTAGTTTAGCTTACCAAGGCCGCCGGTGTCTGACAAAAGGCCAAGATTTTTTCGGCCACGAGGGCTGTCTGTTCCACATGGGGGAGGTGGCCACAATTGGGAATCCAGTGGAGGGTACTTTGGGGTAAGCCCTGCTGGAAACGTCTCGCATCCTTCGTGCCGAGAATTTTATCTTGCTGCCCCCATAGAATCAGCGTCGGCTGTTGAATTTGTTTCAGTTTGGGATAAAAGGATCCATAACCGCCCCCTTTAGTGAAGGAAATCAACGCCTCCTGCCAACGATCGCACTGGAGATGCATCGCCCCACACAACACCGCATCCTCTGTCACCCGAGTTTTATCAAAATAGGCGCTCTGGCAAATTTTCCGCCGGACATTCATACTCCCGAGGAATTGGGTCGCCCAACGGTCTAGGGGCGGCACCATCGCAAAGCGACTAAGGGGTTTCGGCGCGAGACCCGCACTATCTAACAGCACAATTTGATGGACTACCTCGGGATAAGCCAGGGCAAAATCCAGGGCCACCGCTCCCCCCATGGACGCACCGACGATCACCACAGGATGATTTATCTCCTGCTGCCAAAAGTGATACAGGTGAGTTTTGATCGTCTCTGGGGTAAAGGCTAGGTTTTGGGGCCGTTCCGTAAAGCCAAAATTGAGGAGATCGACTGCCCAGACGCGATGATAGGTCGCAAGTTCAGGTAGCAAGTAGCGATACTCTAAAACAGAACTGTCAAAGCCATGGATTAAGAGGATAGCCTGTTCCCCTTCCCCCTGGTGTACGAAACTCGTCAAAATAGGGGCATCCTGGAGTGGGGTGGCGATCGCCTTTTGTTGAAGTCGTTGGGCGAGGTGAATCGCTTCGGGTTCCGTTAGTTTTTCAGCAGTAGGCGGTAAAAAAGCAGGGTACATGGAGGGTTAGCGCAAAGCCTATCAAATAAAAATGATCTGCTGCCTATTGTTACTGGTTTGTTTCAAGGCCACAACCATCGATAGAATCGGTCACATTTTTTCGGTAAATCCACGTAACGTTTTTGGCCGAGATATTGTTATTGTCAACCATAATAAAAAAATAAAATCATCGTTGCTGTTATTGATTACCTCAATTTCGTTGGGATGATGCGCATGTTTTAGCATTACCCAATTTCTTCCGACAGGTCTATTTGATCTTGTTCCCCGAGTTTAAAGGTCCACCAGGGTAACCATGTTCCACTTCCCCAAATCCTCTCCCAAGCAGGCTCGACGCATTGTTCTCATTCTGCTTCTTTCCCTGGTCTACTACGGTACTGCAGAAATTTCCCGGCGAGTGGCTGCCACCCCCCAATCCGTTACCCCTGTGTGGCCCCCAGATGGATTTGCCCTGGCTGCTGTTTTGATCTATGGCTATCAGATCCTGCCAGGGGTTTTTATCGGCTCCTTTTTAGCCAATATTTGGGCTTTCATCAAAACAGATAGTCTTATCCATGCCTTGATCTCCGTTCGGCAAGTTGTGGCGATCGCCTGTGGCACCACCATCGGAATTGGCCTGGGGAAATATCTCCTAGACGTTCAGATTCGTCGCAGAAATCCTCTCAAAAAATTAAACGACCTTTGTATTTTTCTGTTCTCCGTGGGCATTCTGACCCCAATCATTAATGCCACCGTGGGAGTCCTGGCCCTGACCATCTGCGGCACCGTACCCTGGGCAAATTTTAATGTCGTGTGGTTGACCTGGTGGATCTCCAACGTCTCCGGCATCTATATCTTTACCCCAGTGCTCATTAGCTGGTACGAGTACTTGCGACTACAAAAAAACCGCCGCCGACAGAGAGCCTTTCTCTCCTTGTCCCGGTATGGCCAGCAACTGACAACCCTCCTAAAAAATCCCAAACTGTTCGAGGCCCTTAGTCTGATCGCCATCATTGTCCTGGTGAGCTATGCCTCCTTTTACCAATCCTTGCATTTTGAATATATGCTGATCCCCTGCTTGGTTTGGGCGGTGGTTCGCTTTGGCACCCTAGGCGTCACCAATCTCATCGCCCTCATCACCATGTTGGCCGTTTTTGGGACTGTGCGGGGTCTCGGCTCCTTTAGCAGTGAAGATGTCAACAATGCCCTCATCCGCCTACAGCTATTCACCTTGGTGATCGTCATTACAAACCTCAGTCTGATGGCGACCCTCAACGAAAAAACCCAAACCGTTACCCAGCTCCAAAGATCAAAATTCCGCCTCCAAGAAAAATCGAACCAGCTCGAAGCCAGTAAAACCCAACTCAAGGAAACGGCCCAACTCCTTGCCCAGCAAAATACGGCCTTAGAAGAAGCCAAACAAACAGCGGAAAAAGCCAGTCACACCAAAACAAAATTCCTCTCGAACATGAGCCATGAATTGCGTACTCCGCTAAATGCCATTCTGGGTTTAGTAGAAATTCTCAAGGATTCTGACAACCTAGATGATTTTGAAAAAGAAGATTTAGAGACGATTAGTGACTCGGGACGTCATCTCTTGAATCTCATTGAAGATATTTTGGATATTTCCCGTATCGAAGCTGGAAAAGTAGAGCTTTATCCCCAGGAAGTAGATGTTTTCCAATTTCTCCAGAGCATTAAGGGTATTATCCAATCCCAAATTAAACAGAATGTGGAATTTATTTGTGACTTTGCCGAGACCTTACCACCAGTGATCTATGTGGATGAGAAAAGACTCCGACAGGTACTGCTTAATCTTCTCCACAATGCCGTTAAATTCACCAATCGGGGCCATGTGATCTTTCGGGTACAGCACCAGCCCAACGATGATCAAAATATTCTCAATGGGGATAGTACCTATGTTTTATTAGATTTCACGGTGGAAGATTCAGGCATTGGCATGGAACCGGATCAGTTGGGTTTTATTTTCCGCCCCTTTGAACAGACGGGGAAAGCAAAATTTAAAGCAAAGGGAACGGGGTTAGGTTTAGCTATCAGTCAAGAGATTGTCCGGCTGATGGGGGGAGAGATCACTGTAACCAGTGCACCGGCGGTGGGCAGTAAATTCCGCTTTGAACTGTGTGTGGACATTCCCAATGCTCCCCAGAATCCTAGTTCGACAAACGAGTCTTTGTTTGCCTTTGATCGGGATTTGGCCCAGAAACTACCTTTAAAAATTTTGTTAGCTGAGGATAATCCCACCAACCAGAGGGTTATGACCAAAATCCTCAAAAATTTGGGTTACGGCGCGGTGGATGTAGCTGGGGATGGTCTAACGGCCTTGGCTGCGGTTAAAGATCATGCTTATGACGTGATTTTAATGGATATCCAAATGCCAAAAATGGACGGCCTAGAGACCACCCGTCAGCTTTTGGCTCTCCCTTTAGAGTCTCGTCCGTACATCATCGCCCTTACTGCTAATGCCATAGAACACGACCGGATCGCTTGTTTGGAAGCGGGCATGGATGACTATGTGACAAAACCTGTGCATCTAGAAAGTTTGATCCAAGCCCTGTGGCGATCGCAATCCTGTCGCCTTAACCAGGAGGCTAATTTTGGCCTGGGAAATGAGTCATCTTTGCGCCGAATGCCCTAATACATCCCGGGGAAGGAGTATGGGAAAATGGTCGGCAGTGATTCGGAAACCCCTATAAAGGACTAACCCCCATGGATGTGAAAGCGGCGATCGCCTATGCAGCAAAAGAACCCCTCAAGATAGAAACCGTCCAACTCGAACCCCCCAAGGCTGGAGAAGTTTTAGTCGAGATTAAAGCGACGGGGGTTTGCCATACCGATGCCTACACCCTATCCGGGGCGGATCCAGAGGGACTATTTCCGGCGATCCTGGGCCATGAGGGAGCGGGTGTTGTTGTGGAAGTGGGCCCGGATGTTAAAAGTCTCAAGCCCGGCGACCATGTGATCCCGCTCTATGTACCAGAATGTCGCGAGTGTGAATATTGCCTCAGCTTTAAAACAAACCTCTGCCAAGCGATCCGACTTACCCAAGGCCGGGGGGTGATGCCCGACGGTACGGGGCGTTTTTCGGTTAATGGCGAACCGCTGTTTCACTATATGGGTACCTCTACTTTTGCGAACTACACCGTGGTACCGGAGATTGCCCTGGCAAAAATCCGCAAGGATGCCCCCTTCGATAAGGTTTGCTACATCGGTTGTGGTGTGACTACGGGGATTGGGGCGGTGATCAATACAGCGAAAGTGGAAGTGGGGTCAAAGGTGATTGTCTTTGGTCTGGGGGGCATTGGCCTAAACGTGATCCAAGGGTGTCGCATGGTGGGGGCAGATATGATCGTTGGGGTCGATATTAACGACGACAAAAAGGCGATCGCCGAAAAATTTGGCATGACCCATTTCGTGAATCCCAAGGAAGTGGAAGGGGATCTCGTACCCTATCTGGTGGATCTGACGAAGGGGGGCGCTGACTATACCTTTGAATGTATTGGCAATGTGGATGTGATGCGCCAAGCGCTGGAAAGTTGCCATAAGGGTTGGGGTGTTTCCACCATCGTTGGGGTAGCGGGGGCAGGCCAGGAAATTAGTACCCGGCCCTTCCAGTTGGTGACCGGGCGTGTGTGGAAAGGAACGGCTTTCGGGGGAGCAAGGGGCCGCACCGATGTCCCGAAAATCGTTGATTGGTACATGGAAGGCAAGATTAACATCGATGATCTCATTACTCACACCATGCCCATCGAGAGAATTAACGAAGCCTTTGACCTGATGCACGCAGGCAAATCCATCCGCAGCGTGGTCACCTTTTAAGTTATCCAAATGAGTAGGGATTGACCCTGGTGAACTCCCATGGCACGAGCAAATTAACTATGGCAAATCTTGTTTTAACGAAAGAAACCCTCTGTTTTGGCGGCAAAGTTCAGTATTACCAGCACGATTCCGAGGCGTGTGGTCTACCGATGAATTTTGCGGTGTTTGTGCCGCCCCAGGCCCAAGCTCGACCCGTACCCACCCTTTATTATTTGTCGGGTTTGACCTGCACCGAGGAAAATTTCACCACGAAGGCGGGCGCCCAAAAATATGCCGCAGACCATGGCTTAATGCTCGTGGCCCCGGATACCAGCCCCCGCAATACGGGCATTCCCGATGAAGCGAAAGACTGGGATCTCGGCAGTGGCGCCGGTTTTTATGTGGATGCAACCCAACAGCCCTGGGCAAACCATTACCAAATGTACAGTTACATCACCGAGGAACTGCCCCAGCTCATCGAAGCGAATTTTTCTGTCACGTCGAAACGGGGGATTTTCGGCCATTCTATGGGGGGTCACGGGGCCTTGGTTTGTGCCTTGCGCAATCCTGATTTTTACCAGTCGGTGTCTGCCTTTGCGCCGATTGTCGCGCCGAGCCAGTGCCCCTGGGGAGAGAAAGCCTTTACCGCATACTTGGGACAGGATAAAAATCTTTGGGGAAATTATGATGCGACAGTGCTTTTACAAAAACACGGCCCGTTAAGCTATCCCATCTTGGTGGATCAAGGCAGTGCCGATGGTTTCCTAGAAACGCAATTACTCACAGAAAAATTGGCGATCGCCTGTGAAAAAGTCGCTCAACCCCTCACCCTCCGTTACCAGGCAGGCTACGACCACAGCTATTTTTTCATTGCCACCTTTATGGCTGACCACGTCCGGCACCACGCCCAATTCCTGATTGGCTAAATGTTTTCGCCGAAGCTGTTCCATAATGGGGACATCAGTTTAGGTGTGAGCCAACCGTTACAGAGATTATGATTGGGCAGTTACTCGATGGCCGCTATCGCATCGTCAAATCCTTGGCGGCCGGTGGTTTTGGGCAAACCTACATCGCCGAAGACATTAAGCAGTTCAACAAACCCTGTGTCGTCAAGCAATTTAAACCCAGTTTTTCTGATCCCGAAGCCCTCAAGGTTGCCCGACGCCTCTTTGAAGCGGAAGCCCAACTCCTGAATCGTCTGGGAACCCATGATCAAATCCCCCAGTTGCTCGCCTATTTTGAGATTAACCAGGAATTTTTTCTTGTCCAGGATTTTATCGAAGGCCACAGTCTGGAGCGGGAAATTACCGTCGGGAAAAAACTCAGCGAGACCTATGCGATCGCCCTACTGCAAAGTATCCTCGAGCCCCTCAGTTTTATCCATAGCCAAAATGTCATCCACCGGGATATCAAACCTGCGAACCTAATTCGGCGGAAACAGGATGGCAAAGTGGTTTTAATCGATTTTGGCGCGGTGAAAGAACTAGCAGCCACCCAGGTCAACACCCAAGGCCAAACCCGGGTCGGCACCATTATCGGCACCCCTGGCTACATGGCCAATGAACAAGGACGGGGCAAGCCCAAGCTGAGTAGCGATCTCTACGCCACTGGGATTATCATCATCCAGGCCCTCACCGGTAAGCTGCCTCCCATGGGTTATAACAGCGCCGATGAACTCTACGAAGACCCCCAAACCGCTGAATTGATTTGGCGTCCAGATGCCAACGTAAGCCCAGCCTTTGCAGACATCATTGATCGGATGATTTGTTTCGATTTCCGGAGCCGCTACCAGTCAGCGATGGAAGTCCAAGCCGCCCTCCAAACCCTGATCACTCCTCCCCAAGCCACCGTTAAACCAGCAATTAATCTCCAAAAAACAAATCCCCAGGAAATAGCTGTACCGGCAACGGTGGTCAGTGGCAATCTTAGCCAAGGTTCCCAAGCCAATACTCCTTTGGCAACACCGCCGAAAACCCATTGGGCAAAGTTTCTTTTTCGTTTCGTCCAACGCTTCATCGGCGTATCTTTGCTGATTATGGGGCTTCCCATCGCTATCTATGGTTTAGCCGAAGGTCT
>JAYKIK010000096.1:0-3058 GCA_035284725.1 Synechococcus sp. | reverse complement strand
TCGTCCATGAAATCGGCCATGCGATCGCCTATTGGATGTTTGGTTATCCTGCGGTGCCGAGCTTTGATTTTGTCTTTGGGGGCGGCATTACCCTAGCCTTAAACCGTGCCCCAATTATTTTCTGGCTGATCTACGGAGGATTACTTTACCTAGTCTGGCAATACCGGCGTAACCCCAAAACCTTGATCACCCTGGGATGTCTGGCATTTCTACAAATCTTGCTGATTCTGACGGGCTGGGATCAGATGGTAATTATTGTCATGGGCCACCTGTTTGAAATAGGGGCAGTGTTTGTCTGTCTCTACTTTGCCCTGGGGAAATATTTTTGTCATGTTGCTGGGGAGCAGACCCTTTACAGCATGGTGGCCAGCTTTAGTTTTCTGGAAAATTGTGCCTTTTTCGGCAAATTACTCACTAGCGAAACCTTTCGCATCAGTTACCGGGTCGGCAAAGGGGGACTCCTCGACCATGACATGGTGCGCCTGACCCAGGATTTTTTTCCCTTGAGCTTACCAACCTTTGCCGGGCTTTTCTTGCTGCTAACCTGCCTCACCCCTGTGGTGACTGTTGTTCTGTTTCAGGGGGAACGGTTTTGGGTGCCGACTTTTTATCAACTGCTGCAACCTAACCCCAGACCCTAATTGGCATTTTCTAAGGCCTCATAGATCGCCCAAATCCCCATGGCCCGCAGGTAGTGGCAAGCACGGAAAGTCCCATTGGCAGTGATTGCCTCGGGGGTCCGAAACTGGAGACCATTTTCATAAACCTGCTTAACGACGGCTTCGGTCATGGTGAGGGCTTCCGTGGTCATGCCGTTGCGAATCATTAAAGCTGCGATGCCAAAGTTAATCCCTGTCCACACTTCGAGGGGGTGGGTGTCGTTTTCTTTTTCGGGGGTACCGTCGGGATTGAGGCCATTGGCACAGCCGAATTGCCCACCGTGAAATCTCTCAAAGCAAGCTTCGTAAATTGTGCGTAAGGTCGCAACCGTGCGATCACCGGGATTCACATCCGGTAACTGCAACAGTTGGGTATAGTATTGACCACACAATTGATCCGCCATCACTACCCGGGAGTTGCAACCGGTGTCGAGGGTGTAGTAACTGCCGTTCCAGAGGGTGTCTTGGTAGAGGGGGCGGGACTGGGCAAGCCAGGTTTTGTAGGTTTGAATGGTTTTGCTAAATTCCGCCGGGGAGACTGTACCTTGATATTCTTCAAAGTGACTGGGGCTTTCTTGGAGTATTATCCCAATGGCGATCGCCGCTTCCAGGGCCGCAATCCACAGGCCACCACAGTAGGCACTGATCCCCTTGAGTTTCCAATCATCAAAGGTTTGGTCAGGGGCGCCGCCATTTTCAGGGATACCATCCCCATCGAGGTCAAAGGTTTTCAGGTAATCTAGCGCTGTGACAATACTCCCCCAGCAGCTCCAGAGAAATTCCGTATCTTCGGAGCCCGTCATCAGAAAATCCCGGTACACCTGCAGGACAAAATCCGATCCTAGATCCTTCCAGAGGTTGCAATCCTGGTAGGCGGTATAGTTAGTGGCTTCCCAGGGATGTTCATTCGGTGCCCCCAGGTCATGGGGAGTTGCCCCAGCTACTTTGCGGGTGGCCATCGTTTTGTTGTAGCCGATCATCCGCTGTTTATCGTCACTGCTGGGAATCGCCCGGGCAAAGGCTTCCAACACCGCCTTATCCAACCGGGGCCACAACATCGCTAGGGCGAAGGAGCCATACATGCGCACATCAAGGCTTTCGTACCAACAGTAATCGAGGCATTCTAAAACCCCGAACTGGCCCACAGGATCATCCTCCGTGGCCGCCGTCCAGAGACTCCCCCCCTGGGTCAGGAGATACAGTTCATTAAATAGGGCCATCTTTAGCCAATCCGGCAGGTCGGCACGGTCGAGGATCGGCTTTTGCCAGGCTTCGATGCGTTCCTTCCACAGATCGCTGTGTTTCATCGCGGTGCGGATCATCGTCCAGACGTTATTTCCGGTACGGCCAAAGAAATCGGTGTAACGGCGGAAATAGTTAATATCCTGGGCAAATTCCATCACCGGTAAATCCCAGGCTAGGAAAAAGGGAATTTTTTTCGTGCGCCCCGGTCGGATCGTAAACCGTATGGCGATCGCCCCGGCAATTTGTTCCCCCGGGGCCGCCGGCGTTTCATCTTCAATGTCGGGCAGGGAACCATTCCCCGCGAAAAAATCCCACACATCCCGGCCATCCCCCTGGGGATTCCAACGGTTGTGATAGAAGACCTCTAGGGTTGGATTCGTCACCGTCGCAAAACAGATCTGCCCTTCCCCCTCGCTGATCTTAGCGTGGGGCCGCACCCGATTCAGTAAACAACCCACCCGATAGTGGTCTTGAATCCACTGGTTCAAATTCCCCGTGCTATCTCCCCAGCGGGATTGGTATTCGTAAACCGGGGAACCGTCATCCCGCAGCACTACCTCGGGCGCTTTCTGGGCTTTGGTAAACCAACCCACCATGTTTTGCCAGGTCATCATAATGCTGACGGTGATCGGCTTGTCGGTCGGATTATGGGCTGTCCACTCAAAGATGGCGACAGGGTAACTGCTTTCTTGGTAGTTTTGGGCGATGATTGGCGAAAACTGTTCGCAGGTGATTTCTGCCTGGAAAACCCCTTCATACTGGTACCAACTACGGGGATACAAGGCGGCGTAGGTGCCTTTCTCAGCGGGATACCACTGCCAACTGCTTAGGATGCCATCTTCCGGTGCTGCCGTCGCCATGGCATAGGCCTGGGCAGCTTCCCCCTCAGGCTGTTCAAACACACTGAATTGGCAAGCGCCTGCATTACGAAAGGTATGTTCCCCCGCATCCAGGTGCCACAGGTTAAAGTCTCCCCGATGGGATCGCCCAATGCAACCGGCCCCGAATCCTCCCAAGGGCATCCCATGCCAAGGGCCATCATCCAAATTGCTGCCATAGCGGACGGTATAAGGCTGATCCCAACCCAGACCGAGGGGACGTTTCCAGGCACAATCGGGGATAACAGGGGGTTCCGCAAACAGACTCATAGGGAG
>JAYKIK010000095.1:0-33043 GCA_035284725.1 Synechococcus sp. | reverse complement strand
GACAACGCAAAAAAGCAGATCTCCCGACCAAAACCTGTACCGTCTGCGGTCTTCCCTTCACCTGGCGCAAAAAGTGGGAAAAATGCTGGGATGACGTGAAATATTGTTCTGAGCGGTGTCGACGGCGGCGTAACCAAGGGTAATTTTCTCCTAGGATGAAAGGGTACGCTTCCCTCTGTTCAACCATGAGAACGATAGCCAATATCAACGAAAAAATTTTAGCCCGGCAAGCGGTGGTGTGGACTGTGGCGGAGGTCAAAGCCCGGGTCGCGGAATGGGGCATCAAAAAAATTGCCGAAACCGTTGATGTCGTAACCACAGGCACCTTTGAGCCGATGGAATCTTCGGGGGCAATGCTTAACCTGGGCCATACGGATCCCCCGATTAAAATCCGGAAATGCTGGCTTAACGGCGTCCCCGCTTACCCTGGTTTAGGGGCAGTGGATATTTACCTCGGTGCAACCATGGCAGAGGATCCCCTAGAAAATGAAACCCAGGAAATTGGCGATCGCCCCGTCTCCCAAAAAGGTGGTGGCCATGTGATTGAGGATCTCATTGCCGGTAAAGCGGTACACTTCCATGCCCTGGGCCATGTGACGGACTGTTACCCCCGGGCCATCTGGGATAATACAATCACCAAAGATCAAATCAATCAATTTTATCTATTTAATCCGCGCAATCTCTACCAAAACTTTATCGTTGGCGTTAATGGTGGCGATCGCCCCCTCTATACCTACCTGGGCCCCCTGCAGCCCCATCTAGGGAATGCTGTCTATGCCTGTGCAGGAGCGATTTCCCCTTTGCTCAATGATCCAGATTTAGAACTGATTGGGGTCGGCACAAAGATTTTCCTTGGGGGTGGCGTTGGGTATGTCGCTTGGGAAGGAACCCAGCATTTTCCCCTCCAAAAACGCCTCGGTAATCGCACGCCTCTCGGCCCCGCCTCTACCCTCGCTCTAATCGGCGACGCCAAACAGATGGATCCACACTGGGTAAGGGGTTGTTATTTTACGAAATATGGCCCGTCTTTGATGTTGGGGGTCGGGGTGCCGTTGCCCGTTCTCCACGAAGAGGTAATCGCCCGCTGTGCTGTACAGGATAAGGAGATTGTGGCACCAGTCATGGATTTTTCCATTCCCCGTCGGGTACGACCGACCTTTGGTCTGGTGAGCTATGGTCAACTGAAAACAGGCAAGCTTACCATCGAAGGAAAAACCGTAAAAGTGGCCCCCGTAACAAGCTTATATTTGGCAGATCAAGTGGCAGAGAGCCTCAAACAATGGATCACAGCGGGAGATTTTACCCTCACAGAACCCGTAGCCAAAATTAGTGGCGATCGCCCTTTTCTGTCCCAGGATCAATGGAGCCAACGGCTATAGAGAACGGCGAGAAACCCTAGACGGTTTCAGGGGCGGCCCCAAGCACCCACCTTGCGATCCCTGGGGGCAGTCAGTATGATTTGGTGAGGTTTTGCGTAAACCATTGCACGCATCTGGGAATTTCATGGGTAATCAAATGGCTTCTCCTTCCCCCCTAGAAACAAGTGGTGATCCGATTACAACGGCGCTCCAAAGGGCCCAGCGGGCTTCCCTCGCATTGGAATTACTCAAGGGAAGTGAACGGCACTTAGGCATTGAGGCGATCGCCACTGCCCTTGAAGCAAGAATTCCTGACATCCTCGAAACTAATACCAAAGACCTCGAAGCCAGTCGGGAAATGGCAGTCCCCAAGCTTATCTTGGAATGGTTAAAGCTCACCCCCGAACGTCTCGAAAAAACGGTGCGCCTCCTGCGTCAACTGCCCAAATTGCCAGACCCGCTCCAACGGATTAAAAACGCCACCTACCAGCTCAGTGGCTACGAAACCTACTCCCAACGGATGCCCCTGGGGGTGATTTGTCTGATCCATGAAGCATTACCAGAACTGGGGGCGATCGCCGCTGGCCTGTGCCTGAAAACCGCCAATAGCCTAGTGATTCGGGGCTGTGGAGAAGCGAGCCATACCAACCAACTCATCGCCGAGATCATGAAAAATGCCTTGGTGGATCAAGATTTACCAGCGGGCTGTATCGAGGTGCTCTCCTCCGAAGAAGGCTGCACTGTGCAACAATTGGTGACCCAAGATCGATATCTAAACCTGATCATTCCCTATGGTCGCCCCAACATGATCCACCAGGTGGTACAACAAGCGACAACCCCTGTGCTGCGCACTACCGTGGGCAACTGCTATCTTTATCTTTCCCCTAGTGGAGATTTAGAGCGGGCTAACTGGGTGATCCAAGACAGCCACAACTATGAACCCGATGCGGTCAATGCCATTGAAAAGGTTTTAATCTGCCCCGAACAAAAAACATCTAACCTCATTAGCTTATTTAAGTCCCTCCAGGAACAAGGTTTTATTCTCCGGGGGGATGCCCAATTGGTCGAAGAATTCCCAGAGCATTTAACCCTCGCTGCGGATAATGAGTGGCACCAAGCCTATCTAGATAAAGTCATCGCCTTTAGACGGGTGCCGGATCTGGCGGCGGCGATCGCCTACATCAACTGTAATTCTGGGGGCCATGCGGACTGTATCGTGACAGAGTCCTACGCTGAAAGTCGTCAATTTGCGATGGGTATTGATAGTGCGTTGGTCTATGTGAATGCGTCGCCCTGTTTTTCCCGAAATCCCCAGGGCAGTGATTCGGTCTTTCTTGGGGTCTCTAATCAAAAGGGGAACCGACGGGGTTTGATTGGCCTCGAAAGTTTTACGACCATTAAACAGGTGGTGCAAGGGGATAGTCTGCCCTAGAAAACTCTCCCCATTGAGCTGGAACATTTACGAAAGGAAAAATTCATGTACAAAGCGATCGCCCTTGGCTCTGGTATGGCCTTGATCTTAACGTCACCTGTAGTGGCCCAATTGCCCCAACAAAGCGATCGCCTCCAACTGGTCTATCCCCCCAACAACCACCAAACCACTGCCGCCCAAATTTTCTTCATCGGTTCGGCCCCCCCAGCGGGAACAGTGACGATTAATGGCCAGGCCGTTGAGAGGAGTAAGCTCGGCCACTTTGCCCCCAGTTTTCCCCTTGTACTCGGTCAAAATCGCTTCACCTTTACCTACCGTCAAGGCTCTGGTCAAACAGAAACCCAAACTTTAATCGTGGAACGCCTGGCAAATGGCACAACGCCCCCCAGTCAACTAACCAATCCTTTTCCCGGGGTCAACATTGCGCGACAACCCGATGAACTGATTTGTTTTCAGGCCCAGGGGCCAGCCCAAGCTCAGGTAAGCATTTCCCTTGGTGGTAAGACCTTTCCCCTCCGACCCCAGACAACCGCCAATTTACCCAGTAATGCAGCGGTTTTAACCCTCGATAATGCTGCACCGGTGGGAACCTTCAGCGGTACCTATGGGGGCTGTCAGGCGTTTACCCAGGTGGGCAATTTGGGGCCAGCCCGTTACCAGATGAATTTTCAGGAAAAAACTAGTGTCATCACCAGTGCCGGCACCGTTGAAATTTTAGACCCCCAAAAAACCGAGGCGATCGCCATTAGTAGTACTGCTGGGGTTGCTCGTACCGGCCCCAGTACGGACTTTTCCCGCCTGACCCCTTTACCCCAAGGCACCCAAGCCCTTGTGACAGGCAAAGAGGGGGATTGGCTACGCTTAGACTATGGGGCGTGGATTCGAGCCAATGAAACGACACCCCTCACCGGCTTTATTCCCCCAACCACTTTGATCCGCAGTGTGCGATCGCAAACCCAAGCCACGGAAACGGAGGTCATTTTTCCGCTCCAGCGGCCCATCCCCGTAACTGTGACCCAACAGGATGACACTTTTAGTCTGACCCTCCACCAGGCGATCGCCCAGACCGATACGATTTACCTCGCTGAGAGCCCCGTGATCCGTCGCCTTGATTGGGCCCAGGTAGATCCTGCAATCATCCGCTATGATTTTCATCTCAAAACTGACCAACAATGGGGCTATGGCCTACGCTATGAAGGCAATAATTTAATCCTTTCCCTCCGTCACCCCCCCCAACTCCAGGGCAATTCCCTCAAAGGGGCGACTATTTTACTAGACCCAGGCCATGGAGGATCTGAATCCGGTGCTCTGGGGCCAACCGGTTACCCCGAGAAAGCGATCAACCTCGTCATTTCCCAAAAAATCCAACAGCAACTAGCTGCCAAGGGCGCCCAAGTCATCCTCACCCGTACCACGGATCAAGATTTATCTTTAGGCGATCGCCAAACCGCAATCCGTAACCTAGAGCCGACCCTCGCCCTTTCCGTCCATTACAATGCCCTGCCCGATGCTGGCGATGCGAAAAATACAGCGGGGATTGGGATGTTTTGGTACCATCCCCAGGCCCATGACCTCGCGCAATTTCTCCACGATGAGCTGACGACCCGTCTGAATCGGCCTAGCTATGGTGTTTTCTGGAATAATCTGGCCTTAACTAGACCCCAAGAAGCCCCAGCGGTCTTGATGGAGTTGGGTTTTATGATTCACCCCGCAGAATTTGAGTGGATTACCAATCCCCAGGCCCAGGATGAATTAGCAGTGGCGATCGCCAATGGGATTGCAGATTGGCTCCAAGGGAAAATAACCCCAGGAATCTAGTCTCTGTTTAGGATGGGTTATTGAGAATTGTATCCCCCAGGCCCACTTCCCGCTTCAGCTGGGCAAAAGCACGGTTGTAATCAGTGACTGCCTGGAGATAGTTCCCTCGGGCTGTGTTTAATCCCGTTTGAGCAGAAATGACATCGGTTTGGGTGCCGACCCCCGCATTAAACCGCATCCGGGCCAGACGCAGACTTTCCTCCGCCAGGGTAACGGACGCCGCCGCCGTTGAAATATTGCGTTCGCTGGCCTCAAGGTTGTAGTAGGCCGTTTCCACCGCGAAGCGGATTTGGTTCCGCTGATTGACAAAACGATTTTCGGCGATCGCCTGGTCAACTTTTTCTTGATCGGCTCGAGAGGCCGCAGCTTTCCCATCAAAGAAATTCCAACGCATCCTTGCCCCCACGGTCAAACCATCGGCTGGCCCGAGGCGATCGTCAAACACTTCGAGCACATCATAGTTAGCGAACACACTGACCAAAGGACGCACATTGGCTAGGGCAATCCGTTCTTGGTAGCCATCGATTTCCCGCTGGAGCAGCTGTTGTCGGAGTTCTTGACGGTTCTGGAGGGCGAGGACAATGGTCTCCTCTAGGGAAATTTCCCACCGACCCGCTAGATCAATTTCATCGGCGGTGCGGGGATCAACGGTGGGTTCTAAGCTCAGGATTCGAGCTAGTTGGCGGCGGGCAGTCTTTTGATTGGCTTCAGCAAGGGTTAAACGCTGTTGAGCATTGGCTAATTCGACTTCGGCCCGGAGGACGTCAAATTTTGTTCCCAAACCGGCCTGTTCTAAGAGGGTGGCATCCCGTAGACTCTGGTTGGCATCAAAAACAGAGCTTTGTTCAATCACCACCTGGGCATCGGCACTCTGGAGATCGTAATATCCCACGGCGGCGGTGAGGCGAGTTTCCTCGGTAAGACGTTCAATGTCTAGGGTTGTGATTTCTAATTGGGTCTGGGCTGCCTCAATCTGAGCCGAGCGGCGTCCACCGGTGTAGATGTCATAGCTCACTTCCAAACGACCATTGATCGCGGTGGTAGCATTTGCATCCCGGTCGAGGGCACGGGCCTGGAGTTCCCCATTGGCACTGTCTGTACGGGTAATGTCCACTTGGTTGCTCAAGGTTGGGGCTTCAGCAGCGATCGCCTCCCGCAATTGGGCTTCGGCCCGGTCATAGTTGAGGCGCGTTTCCTGGAGGGTTTCGTTGCGTTCCAGGGCCAGGCGGATTGTTTCCCCAAAGGTTAAGTCCACAACGTTATCTGCGGTGATAGTAGCGGCATCCTGGGGGACCGTGACCGCTGGATTCCCAATGGGTTCAAGGAGAGTTTGCAGTTCGGCATTGATCGCCTGCTCTGGGGAGGGGGACTGCACCACCGGAATAGGCCGGCTCGAGGTGGATGTTACAGGTTCTGTCGTTTGGGCCGGTGCCATAGCGCCCTGGGCGAGAAGAGAAGTCGGGGGCTGAAGACCACCGAGGTGGGGGCCTGTGGGAAAATCTGGGATCTCAGATGTCGTCGGTAGGGCCGCAAGGGTGGTGGGTTCACTGAGGCCACCCAGACGCGGGAGAAAGTCAGCTTCTAGGGAGAAAGATTCAGAGGTGGTTGTGCCTAAGGAAATGGACTGCCCTTCGAGGGGATCTGAGGTGCTGGGGACAGGTGATACGGTTTGGGCGATCGCCCCTGCACCACCGCAGAGAATAATTACACCACTGGTACTAAACGTAAAAAGGTCTCGAAAAGCAAACATTAGCCTCTAAGGATCCAGCTGAAGATAAATTTTAGCAACGTCCACTGGGGACAATGGCAACGGAATAGACCACGCCTTTTAGGCGCTAGTCACCCAGTTTAAGTCAAAAAACTTTAAACTACTACCTTTAGAAAAATTGACAAAATCCCTTAAACTCAGGCTGTTAATGCCGCAACATTCAAAATGTTCTAAAAAAAATCCCTAAGAAGCCAACAACGTCCGAGCCTGGGTGGCCTGTCCAAAAACACTCCCCTGAAACTGGACTTCATCGAACATTGCTCCCTGGAGATTCGCCCCTGTAAAATCCACACCTCGAAGATTGGCCCCCCGGAAATCTGACCCCTGGAGATTCCCATGGCGAAAATCGACGGCACTTAGATTCGCTTTTTGGAAATTGCAGGCGATCGCCTCTAGGTGCTGACAGTTCGCTCCTGTTAAATCGACATGTTGCAGATCTGCCTGGTTTAGACAAGCCTGGGAGAAATTGGCCTCCCGAAAACTGGTAAACCGGAGAACCGCCCCCGTCAGATTTGTCCCCACCAGGGTCATGGCATTACCTTTACCACCACTAAACAAGACCCTTTCCCAGTTCAAACCGCTAAAATCCCGGCCCCGAAAATCTACCCCATTTAAGTAGGCCTGCTGCAGCCTGGCACCATGCAAGTTTGTCCCTTGTAAAATGGCGCCGCTCAATTTGGCCTGGCTCAAATTGCTCCAGCTCAAGTCCGCCCCCGTTAGGTTCGCCCCCCGGAAATTTACCCCTGTGAGATTGGCACCACAAAGATTGACTTTCTGTAAATCTGCCATAAAAAAGATCACCCAACATAGGATCGCACCACTAAGCTGAGCTTGGGAGAGGTTGCCATGGGCAAGGGTTGCTCCCCGGAGGTTCACCTTTGTCAGATCTGCTTTGGCTAAATTGACCCATTCGAGCTTGGCATAGCTCAGGTTGGCGCCGTATAAAAATGCGTCCTGGAGGTTGGCGCGCCGTAGACAACAGTGGGATAAATCAGTCCGGGCGAGGGAGGCTGCGGTAAAATTTCCCTCGGAAAAATTGGCATGGGCTAAATTTAAACCGATTAAGTTGGCCGCCACAAAGTCCGAGTTGTAAAACAATCTCTGCCCTTGGGCGTAATCGCAGAGAAGTTGCTGAATATTCATAAACAGTACGCCTTCTTTGAGCAAGTAGGAAAACTGACCCCAGGAAAGCGTTGGTTTAGGCTGTCGATGTCGGTTCTCTCTCCCATTAGAGTGCTAAAGATACTCGATTTAGTTAGGAAACCATTAAATCTTAATGTTTTGATAAGCTTCTTTGCTATTCGTCTTGGATGCAGCGTTCCATTAAAGTCCCCACGTTTTCCACAGGATAGATTAGGGTGTCTAAGGCGATCGCCACTTCCGCCACAGTCCGATCATCGAGGAACTTCGCTTCATCATGTTTGAGCATCACCGTCGGGAGCAAAATACCGTCACCGAATGCCCGTCCCGCCAGTTTTTGGATCAGGTCTTCCCCCGTGAGTAGGCCGGTAACCGTAATCGCCTGACCCCAGTAGTCACTGTTGAGAGCCGCTAGGGTAATGGTCAAATTTTCCACCTGATTGAGGCGGGCCACCAGGGGTTCAAAGGCTTTTTCCACCGCATTTCCCACCACCCAGGTAAATTGTTTCGGTGTGGCAATAGCAGCAGGCAATTTTTCGTCAGCGGTCTGAAGAAAATCCCGAATAAATTGGCGGATCGAACCGACTCCGTTCCCCAGTTGGGGATAATCTTCGTAATGGGATTCTGGGGGCAGTTCTTCCCGGGCAATGAGAAACCATTCATCAGCCAACCAAGCAAAATTGGTCTGGAACCGTGCGTGAAATTCTGCTTGCAAGGTTGTTACCTGGGCGATCACCTCCTTTGCTTTGGCTTGGTTAACGGGGCTGAGTTCCTGGAGGTTGGGCCGAAAACGGGTTAAACCCACGGGCACCACCGCCGCCGAAATCACAGCGGGTAAATCCCCTTCGTGAAATTGAGCTAAATCGCGCAGGGTTCTTTCTAGATGTGGCCCATCATTAATTCCGGGACAGACCACAACCTGGGCATGGATTTGGAGCCGATGATCTGCGAACCACTGGAGTTGCTTGAGGATTTCCCCGGCCCGGTCGTTTTTCAGGAGTTGCCGCCGGATGTCGGGTTCCGTGGCATGTACCGAGACAAAGAGGGGAGAAAGGCGCATCTGGCTAATGCGTTGCCATTCCCGTTCGGGGAGATTAGTTAGGGTGAGGTAACTGCCGTAGAGAAAACTGAGGCGATAGTCATCATCTTTGAGGTAGAGGCTTTGACGCTTTCCGGGAGGCTGCTGATCGATGAAACAAAACGGACAGCGGTTATTGCACTGGATCAAACCATCAAAAAGGGCATTATCAAACTCCAAGCCCAGATCCTCATCGTAGTCTTTTTCAATTTCAAGATGGTGGGATTTTCCCTTGGCATCCAAGACTTCCAATGCCAGGTATTCGTCGGCACAGAGAAATTGGTAGTCAATTAAATCTCGGGGTTGCATTCCATTGATTGAAACGATGGCATCACCCGCTTCAAAACCGATTTCGGCGGCAATGGAATCGGGAACAACACGGTAAATCCGGGCAGGTTTGATGGTGGAGGCACTCATGGGTTAACGCAGCAGGGTAAATGCCAAGATGATCATACCAAAGGCCAATCGGTACCAGACGAAAACCCAGGTTTGGTGTTTTTGTAGAAACTGAATCAGCCAGGCGATCGCCAAATAGGAAAACACCGCCGAAGAAATCAGACTGGTAATTAAGGTGAGGGGAGGCACGGTGGAGAGGCCATCACTCAGCAAACTTTTTAATTCCACCAGGCCGGCAATGGTAATCGCGGGAATCCCCAGCAGAAAGGAAAATCGTGCAGCAGTGGCCCGGTCTAAATTCATAAATAAACCGGCGGTAATGGTCGAACCGGATCGGGAAACCCCAGGAATTACGGCAAGGGCCTGGGCGCAACCCATGAGAATGCCATCTTTCAGGCTCAGTTGCCCAAAGGTGCGCTGGTGTTGGGGAAAACGTTCTGCGGCAGCTAAGAGAACCGCCATCACAATAGAGGCGATCGCAATGGCCGGCAAGCTGCGTAAGGGCGATTCGTCGTAGTCAGGGACAAAAGCTTTAATGAGCAAGCCAACCCCGAGAATCGGAAAAGTCCCCCAGAAAATGCCCCAAAATATCCGCCATTCTTGTTTTTGCCAATCTTTCTGCTGCCAAGCTTGCCAAGCCCCCCCAAAAACCTGCTGTAGATCCTGCCAAAAATACCCCAAAACAGCGATGATGCTCCCCAATTGAATGACGGCGGTGAGGGCCACCCCAGGATCCTGCCAACCGAGAGCAACGGGAATCACTTTCAGGTGGGCGGTACTACTGATAGGGATAAATTCAGTCAAACCTTGCACTAGACCCAACACTGCCCCTTGGAACCAGTTAAATTGTGCTGGAGTTGGGGCGATCGCCAAAATGTTTTCGGGAGGGGCCGCATTGACCCGGAGATGCCAGAAGCTAATCAAGAGAAACAGGGCCAAGCCTAAGGCCACCATACTGCTGAACTCAAACCAGTGCCGTTGTTGCTTTTTTCTGAGCATCGATGTCTTTTCCCGGGCGTTGGGTAAATCTGCCTCAACCACTCTAATCAATCCAGTTGACCTTGACTAGTTTTTTCCTGCATCCACCTCTGCTTCCTGACTTTGTTGACCGGAAGAGTTGGCACTTCTGGCGATCGCCCCGGCGTTTTTTGGGCAAGAAACAAATTTTCAGGGGGATTTCTGAGAAAACCGGGGGTCATCAGTTAAAATTCATTCATAAATATTTACAAGTTATTGTTACAAACCCTTTTGTTTTGCTGAACCATCCCCTTTTCTCCATCGGTGCAGTGTATGTTCTCAAGCGACAGCAGGACCTCCGCCGCAATACGCCCCTCCTCGTTTGCCTGACATCGGGTTTTCTGGTGTCTGTCCCTGTGTTTTTTCAAGCGCCCTTGGTGAGGACGGCCCCCTGGCTCAGTTTGGCCCTGACCCTCGTTTGGGTGGCGATCGCCTATGGATTACGTCAGCGGGAAAGTACCGAAATTTGGGGTGATCTCCTCTGGGGCTTTAGTTGGAGTTGGTTGGCAGGGGCTATTTATTGGGGTTGGTTGCGTTATGAACCCTTTCTCCATCTTCCCGTGGAAGCCATTGGTTTACCCTTTGCCCTCTGGGGTTTGTGGCAAAAGCGCGGCCTAGTGGGACATTTCTTCTACCTGGGTTCCCTCTTGGGCACAGCGATCACAGATATTTACTTTTATTTGACGGACTTAATTCCCTACTGGCGGCAGTTGATGTACGCCGAACCGGACTTCGTGATGCCGATTTTCCAGGGGGCCCTCGCGCAAATGCAAACTTTCTGGGGCTTTAGCTGGGCGGTGGTGCTCGTAAATTTACTGATTGGGATTAGTTGGTGGGCTTTTCGCCAAAACCAGACGCCCTACTGGGGTTTCGCCGGGGCCGTGGTCAGCACCCTGCTAGTGGACGGTTTATTCTGGATCGCTGCCTGTTTTGCTTAGACCATCATTTGTGCTCAATTATTTTCAACTGAAATACTTCCCCAAAAATTTTTGGTAAATCCTGGCGCACCTGGGCCAGGGTAATATCCGGTAAAAATTGCTGCAAACTCCCCACGGGGCGATCGCCAATACCACAGGGCACAATTTTCTGAAAACCGGCTAAATTCGGGCAAACATTCAGGGAAAATCCATGCATTGTAATCCACCGCTTTACCTTGATGCCGATGGCCGCTACCTTATGGCCAGCCACCCAAACCCCTGTTAGTCCGGGAATGCGTTCCCCCACTAGGCCATAGCTCGCCAATAAGCGAATTAACACTTCCTCCAGCTGCCGCAGATACCAATGGAGATCCTGACGATGGCGGCGCAAATTCAAAATGGGGTAGCCCACTAGCTGCCCTGGACAATGGTAAGTAACCTCGCCCCCCCGTTCCGTCCGGTGTAGTTCCACCCCCGTGCTTTCCGGAGAAAACTTCACAAAATCTAAGCGAGAACCTGTGCCCAGGGTGTAAACCGGGAAATGCTCCAGCAGTAACAAGGTATCCGGCAAATCGCTATCCCCAAGGCGAGCTGTCACCAATTGTCGTTGCCACTCCCAGGCTTCGGTGTAGGGAAAAATCCCCCCCTGTTGGAGAAAACAGAGAGGCAAAGAAGCAGAATCGGGCATGGGAGATGTCAAGGGATCCGACGAAATATTAAAAGTCATCAAGGGGCGATCGCCTTTTGGCACAAAAATGTTATTTACTGTCTCCACCATAGCAAAGAGTTAAGAACTGTAAAAGTCCCCCACCTTTCTTAATGTTTCAAAGCAGATAAATTGACAAGGTTCAAAGACAAAACCTACAATTAAAACTATAGAGAGAAAGAGATAAATCCTTAAATCCAAAGTCTCTTTTGAGGTTATCAAGAAACTTCTGCAAAAAAGACCTAAAACAATTAAATTTACGCCTTCATAAATCCCAGTGCGATCTTTTGTTTCAGTCTAGGTACCCAGGGTTTTTGTGGAAATCTTAATAAAAGTCCATTTACTAGGTTTGTTTATGAAACCCCCAAAGTAATTTTTACGCCTTGAAAGAAATCTTGCTAGAATAACCAAACACTTCAGTAACAGGCATTTTAGGCTGATACTTTTTCAACGAATTTCCTTTTATTTTCATAATTAATAAAAATTCGTCCTTTTCCCTAAAGTGTGTTTGTTGTATCCATATCAGATGGAGTAATCAGAGACTATGAAGCTATTGATCCAAGGCAACAACATTGCAGTAACCGAATCGATCCATGACTACGTTGAAAGTAAGCTCGAAAAAGCGACAAAACACTTTCAATCCTTCGCCACTAAAGTAGATGTGCACCTGTCTGTTGCTAACAATGCTCGCATCAATAATAAGCACAAAGCTGAAGTGACTGTGTATGCCAACGGTACAGTGATTCGGGCCCAGGAAGGGAGTGAAAATCTCTACGCCAGCATTGACTTGGTTTCTGATAAAATCGCCCGTCAACTGCGCAAGTATAAAGAGAAAACTTTCGGGAAGAAGACCCACGTTCAAGAGAAAACGAGCGAAGTGCTGCCCGATGCCCCGGTTCCTGATGATCTCATTGGCGATCGCGCCCCGGAACTCCCCTCCGAAGTGGTGCGGATGAAGTACTTCAGTATGCCCCCAATGACTATTGATGAGGCCCTAGAACAGTTACAGTTAGTGGATCATGACTTCTACATGTTCCTGAACAAGGAAACGAACGCCATCAATGTGATCTATATGCGTAACCACGGTGGTTATGGCGTAATCCAACCCCGGCCTGCCAAGGACTAGGTTATTCTCCAAGGTCTTCGGTGCATCGATAACAACATTTGCAAAAGATAATCTAGGTATTTATTAAAAATCCCAAGGAAGGTTTTCTCCCCAGGAAGCTTTCCTTTTTTGTTGTTATTGGGTTGTGGCAGGAAAATGATAAGTGGCGATCGCCTGCCGTTTTACCCGAAAAAAAGTCTGGGCATTTCCTTGGTTGATGCTAATTTCCAGATAGCCATGGCTCCCCCGTAGGACGCAGGGGCTTCCCAGAGGCACATCCCCATAGGTGCGTACCAAAGGAATGATCTGATCCGTCAGTTCAACGCAACCTTGCCCCCTGGGACAAATATGGTTCGGAATCGTCGTAATCAGGTTGCCAAAATGATCGATGTGTTGAATCGTCCCTGTGCAGCTTGTGGGGGTGTGGTGACAGGGAGGAATTTCTAAGCGCAAAATTTCCCCAGGTTCCAGGGGACTCCCCAGCCTCGCCAGAGGCACCCCCAAAGCTAGATGGGCAGCCACCGGGGCAAAAATATCCCGTCCATGGAAGGTGGTGCTAATTTCTGCACCCAGGGGCGATCGCCAATAGTAGGGATTATCTAATTGCACTGCTGCAAGGATCGGATATTTGTCAAACAAGCCACTGCCTAGACCATTGTTTGGCCCGACGAAATAACCTCCCTCAAACCCAATGGCGATCGCCTGCCGGTCGGTGCCTACCCCAGGATCCACGACCCCTACAAAAATTGTCCCTAACGGAAAGTAGGGCGCTGCACTCAACAGACAAAAACGACCCGCCCAGATATCTTGGGGTGGCAAGTCATGGCTAAGGTCAATGACCGGCACCTGGGGGGCAATCTTCGCAATGACCCCCTTCATTACGCCCACATAACTATCCCGCAGACCAAAATCCGTCATTAAGGCGATCGCCATTTTTTAAGTCTTTTGTAGTATTTGATACAGTTTAAACATCAACCTGCTACTCTGAAAATAGACCAATTATCCCTAGCCGTAGTCCCATGTTTAGAAACATTCAGCAACAAATTGTGAAGCAACTCAAGCTCACCCACCGAGAAAATCTCAAGAAAAATCTCCAACATCGCCTCGAGGCTGCCCGCAGTTCCGGCAATGATCACCTAATTCAACAACTTGAAGCTGAAGCCCAGTACCTTGGCCTCAGCTAAGAAACCAAGCTTCTACCCAAGGCCAAAGCCCCAAATAGCGATGGAGCGCCCGCGCCGGTGACTGATAAACAAGAAAAAGGGAGTGTTTTTTAAACATTCCCTTTGCTATGACTAGGTCTATTCTTGTTGGCTTTATGGGTTCACTGATGGTTTATTAAGTATTCACCACGCGGTTTCTAAGAATGAAATGAATCCAAGGATTGATGGCAATCCCAAGGGGCACATTTTTCTGCTGGATTACTTACCCATACCGAGCTTTTGTGCCTTCTGGTAGACCTTTCCTTCCGTTAACAGAGAAGGTGCAATAACGACTTCCACTTGTTGCATTTCCTTGATGTTTTTCGCCCCAAGAGTTCCCATACTGGTCTTCAGAGCACCTAAAAGGTTATGGGTTCCATCATCCAGCTTTGCAGGGCCCGTCATAATTTGAGCAATTGTACCTGTGGTACCCACATTAATCCGAGTCCCCCGAGGTAATACAGGACTGGGCGTTGCCATACCCCAGTGGAAGCCACGACCAGGTGCTTCTGCGGCCCGGGCAATAGGAGAACCAATCATCACAGCATCTGCCCCAGAAGCAATACATTTACAGATATCACCCCCAGTCACGATCCCACCGTCGGCAATAATCGGTACATAACGACCAGATTCTTTTTCATAGTCGTCCCGAGCCGCAGAACAATCTGCCACTGCCGTTGCTTGGGGAACACCAACCCCGAGCACACCCCGGGAAGTACAGGCAGCTCCAGGGCCAATCCCCACGAGCACCGCCGCAGCGCCAGCCCGCATCAGTTCTAAGGCGGCATCATAGGTGACACAGTTCCCAAGTACTACCGGGATCGGCAGTTCGGAGCACAGTTTGTGCAAATTGAGGGGAACAATCCCTTCAGGGGAAAGGTGGGATGTGGAAACAACAGTTGCCTGAATGAAAAGAATATCAGCGCCCGCTTCAGCCACGAGTTGGCCGTACTTAGTTGCACCAACAGGAGTTAAACTCACTGCGGCCAGACCGTTTTGGGACTTAATCTCTTGGATGCGTTTTTGAATCAGTTCGGGTTGGATCGGTTTGGAATACAGCTCTTGCATCAGAGCGACAAATTCAGTTTTATCTACCGCAGCGATCCGATCCAGCACTGGATTGGGATCTTCATAGCGAGTCTGTAGACCTTCTAGATTTAATACGCCCATCGCTCCCAGCTCCGAGAGCAATACCGCCATTTTTACGTCGACAACGCCATCCATTGCGCTGGCAAGAATCGGAATATTTAGCTTGATGCCGCCAATTTCGAGGCTGGTATCTGCCAGTTCGGGGTCCAGGGTTCGACCGCCCGGAACGAGGGCAATCTCATCGAATCCGTAAGCACGACGAGCTGTTTTGCCACGACCAATTTGAATGTCCACTCTTACTCCTTAATGATTGCCAAAACTTGAATATGTGTCAGTCTAGGATAACTGATTGCTTGCATTTTCTTACAAAAAAGCCACCGCCAGAGGTCAATCTTTCTGGAGGCTGAATTTTAGGCTTATGCTAGGTCACCCTGAGGTGAGATGTTCCCACTAACGAAGGTTCGGAATAATGGTCTTTCGCTGGGTTAACGGCAATCTTCGTGGGAAGCAATGGCTTTGGCAGCAAATTTTGTCAAAGAGAGGACGAACATCTTGAACGGAAAACTGCGATATGCTTCTTGGTTACGAGGCAATCAGTCGTAAGTTAGTAAAGGTCAAAGAACGAGTTTAGGTAAAAGTTGCTGAGAATCTACAATTTTCAGTGCTTTAGTTCAGATGGTTGAGGTTTGACCCAAGAAAAATTTGGCGATCGCCAAAGTCCTAGGAGCAATTAAATCCACCTAAAGATCATAAAGACCAGGGGCATAGGACTCAACCACATTACCTGTTTCCTCACAGCTAACGAGCAAATAGTCACAGGTTTCACAGGTGGTTTCCCGGAGGCTGGAGTTATGAAAATAACGACGTAAAGCAGAGGCACCACAGTTGGGACAGGGGAGCGAATATGAACAGTCCATAGCTTTATCCTGAATTCTGAAGAAGTTAAGATCTGTGAATTTGAGAGTCGTCTGAAGTTTCATTAAAAAGTTTTAAAATGCAATTGAGTTGATCCCAAGAATATTCTCTTACCTTTTTCTTTGATCCTAAGCATACTTAAGACTAATTTAAGTTTTAATCAGAAAATAGTCAAAAGACTCCTTTTTCTGAGGTCTATTCTTAAAGAAAAATTAACATGGAAGATTTCAGCAGGTTATTTTCTAGCACAAACTTGATCCAAATGACCACAAACTTTCGATAGGAAATCAGTTCTTGTACGGAAGGAATGGGCTAAGATGGCCAGCAGTCATTATCTATGAAAAACTATGGAGTCTCTTGCTTGGCAAGTTGTCAAACCCTACGAAGATATTATCTACCAAAAATTAGATGGGATAGCCAAAATTACAATCAACCGTCCCCACAAGCGCAATGCATTTCGACCCCAGACGGTATTTGAAATGTATGAAGCGTTCTGGGATGCCCGGGAAGATCAAAACATTGGTGTCGTCCTGCTTACGGGCGCCGGCCCCCATACAGATGGAAAGTATGCATTCTGTTCCGGTGGGGATCAATCGGTGCGGGGCGAAGGGGGCTACATCGATCAAACCGGTGTACCTCGCCTAAATGTGTTAGATCTGCAAAAGTTAATCCGCTCCATGCCCAAAGTGGTGATCGCCCTCGTCGCTGGTTATGCTATCGGTGGAGGCCATGTACTACACCTGCTGTGTGATCTCACCATTGCTGCGGACAACGCTATTTTTGGACAAACAGGGCCAAAGGTGGGCAGTTTTGATGGTGGTTTTGGGGCAAGCTATCTGGCACGTATTGTCGGGCAGAAAAAAGCCCGGGAAATCTGGTTTCTCTGCCGTCAATATGATGCTCAACAAGCGCTACAAATGGGGCTTGTGAACCATATAGTCTCCGTGGAAGAACTAGAAGCTACAGGAATACAGTGGGCCCAGGAAGTTCTGAGCAAGAGCCCCGTAGCAATTCGTTGCCTCAAGGCCGCTCTAAATGCTGATTGCGACGGCCAGGCAGGACTACAGGAACTAGCGGGAAATGCCACGATGCTCTACTACATGACCGAAGAGGGTCGTGAGGGAAAGCAGGCTTTTCTCGAAAAGCGATCGCCAAATTTCCGTCAATACCCCTGGTTGCCCTAAAAGAGCCAAGAGGATTCATTACCACTAAAGGATCCCAATTTGGTAGAGTAGATACCGATATAAAACCGGATAGCTTGTCCCTATTAGATCCCAGACTTTTTAAAAACTAAGTGGAACGGACAAGATGAGTTCCGCCCTGAGATTGACAAAAAGAGGTTAATCATGAAGTTACGTTCGTTATTAGCAGCCGTTTTGGCTCTGTGTATCGGCGTGCTAACTGCCTGTAGCGAAGCACCCGATGCTGCGACCGTCGATGTAAGAAAATTAACATACGACGAAATTCTCAACACAGGTCTTGCGAATTCCTGCCCCCAAATCGCTAACTTTACCCGGGGTTCCATTCCCATTGGCCCCAATGAAACCATTGAATTTTCCGACCTTTGCTTAGAGCCACAGACCTACTTTGTAAAGGAGGAACCTCTCAACAAGCGTCGTGAAGCCGAATTCATCGAAGGGAAACCCTTGACTCGTTATACCTCCTCCCTCGAACAAATGACTGGCAAAATCAGCGCCAATAGCGAAGGAATCCTGACTTTCGCAGAAGAAGATGGGATTGATTTCCAACCCGTAACTGTCCAGTTGCCCGGCGGGGATCAGGTACCTTTCCTCTTCACCATTAAGAATCTTGTGGCTCAGACCTCTGCCCCCAGCGATTCTATCAACACATCCACTGATTTCGTTGGGACATTCCGTGTTCCTGCCTACCGTGGTGCCGTATTCCTCGATCCTAAAGCTCGGGGTGTTTCTAGCGGTTATGACAACGCCGTTGCTCTGCCCGCCCAGGCTGACGAAGATGATCTAACCCGCGCTAACGTCAAACAATATGACGCTCGTACCGGGGAAATTTCTCTCCAAATTGCAAAAATCGACGAAAAGACCGGTGAAATTGCTGGCACCTTCGAAAGTGAGCAAACTTCATCCACTGACATGGGTGCAGAAGATCCCGAAGAAGTGCGTATTCGTGGTATTTTCTACGCTCGTCTAAAGACGGCTGCTTAATTTCAACTTCTCAAACAATGTTCAATCGAGGGGCGGCATAGCCCCTTTTTTTATTGGCATATTTCGTCTGAATCTGCTTTTGGGAAACATTCTCTCCGATGGTGATGGGCTTTTTCTCAAAGAATTAATCAAAGAAAAATCTGGAGTGATGTGACTCCAGATCCTTGAAAAATACCTGATTGTCTGGAAACTCAATGAGTTTTTAACTTTTGTGGGCTCGGGAGACAGATAAGTCCCGCGACTTCGGCGAGAGTTCGGCGAGGTCTCGACCCTGAGGCTCGACCCGAAGGGCTCAGTCGAGTCGTCGAACGCTGTGATTTTTTTAATTCAGCCTCGGGATAAACGGACATCCCGCCCTTGTCGATTCCCATCAATGGGGATGAGCCAAGCTTTTGATTCGGCGCTAGGTAGTTCACGAAAGGGTGTCTAGATAATCACGCATGACACTGCGACGTTTAGGCTGGCGAAGTTTTTGGAGAGCCTTTGCTTCAATTTGGCGGACTCGCTCCCGGGAAAGTTCCAGCATGCGGCCGATCTCTGCGAGGGAATAGGTTTTGCCATCGCCTAGGCCATAGCGTAGTTGGATAACTTCTCTTTCTCGATCAGTGAGCTCTGTCAGTAGGTGATTGAGATCCCGTTGGAGGGACTCCCGGACGAGGTTTTCTTCGGGGGAAGCGTCCTGGGTTTCGAGCAAGTCTCCTAGTTCGGTATCACGGTCTTTGCCCACACGGATTTCGAGGGAAACAGAACGGGGCACTTTTTGGAGAACTTCCCGTACTTGGTCGGGGGTCATCTCTAGGGCCTGGGCGACATCTTCTAGGGTCGGTGTACAGCCTTGGGTTTGGGAAATTTGCCGTTGAGCTTTTTTAATTTTATTGAGTTTTTCGGTGACGTGGACGGGCAAACGGATGGTACGGCTCTGGGTGGCGATCGCCCGGGTAATACCTTGACGGATCCACCAGTAGGCATAGGTCGAGAAACGATAGCCCTTGGTGGGATCAAATTTATCGACGGCTCGTTCTAAACCCAGGGTGCCCTCTTGGATCAGATCCAGCAGTTCGAGGCCACGGTTTTGGTATTTTTTCGCCACGGAGACTACTAAACGGAGGTTTGCTTGGATCATGTGTTCCTTCGCTTTAGCACCGGCCTTAAGAACCGCATCTAGCTCTTTTACCGTGAGTCCTACTAGTTCTGCCCAACGTTTTTTCCCGTGACGAATTTTATCCCGGAGGACTTCTCGCTCTAGATCCATCTCCTGGGCCCAACGACTGAGGGGAGGACGGCATCCCAATTCAATGGCGAGGCGGTCATGGACATTGATGCAAGCAATGAATTCTGCGAGGGTTTCGTCCCCAGCATCTGCCCCCCCTTGTCGTTTTTCCAAAAGCTGGATATAATTTTGAACCTTGCGAGCTTCCGTTAACTCCTCATCCCTTTCGAGCAACGGGACACGCCCAATATCCTGCAGGTACAACCTCACCAAATCTGTGGTTTGGCCATTCCGGAGTGTTGTCTCATCCGGATCAAACAAAGCAAGCTCATCATGGCTGACGGCATCGGAAAGGGAGTCAAAAGAACCTTGGCTCTTGGACTGCTTGGTAGTGTGCATAACGGCGACTCTCCTGAAGATATTTAGGGGGGTGCTTACCCTTAAATTTCCCTGAATAAAAGTCCTTTTCAAGGTTTTGACATATAACGTAACATCCAGGTGGGGGCCGCAAGGCGATCGCCACTACTTTTTTGTGTCAGGTTTTTATGACAAAAAAGCAAAAAGTAAAGCAGCCCGAGGGTCAGAAGGAAAGAAGTGTTTCCGGGTCGTTTGTCAGCATTTTTATATAAATAAATAGGCGATCGCCCCGAAAGTCAGAAAACGCGAAAAAAACTGATTTGCCGAGGTTTGGGCTCCCCCATACAATGAAGGTCGCGCTCCAGAAAATGGCCCTTTGTACCGTACCCAAAACTACAATTCATTGCTCCTTTTCCGTTGCATTATTAATCCCAGATTATTTATCTGAAATTTTTAGTTGAGATTGACCATGACCGACTCCACCCGCATTCTCATGTGTGCCCCCGACCACTATGAAGTGGATTATGTGATCAATCCTTGGATGGAAGGGAATGTTCATAAATCCTCCCAGGCCCGGGCGATTGAACAGTGGCAAGCCCTCCATAAAATCATCAAAGAACACGCAGTGGTGGATCTCGTCCCCCCTGCCAAAGGCTGGCCTGACATGGTCTTCACAGCAAATGCGGGCCTTGTCCTTGGCGATAAAGCGATCCTCAGTCGTTTTTATCACCCAGAACGCCAGGGAGAAGAACCCTACTTCAAGCAATGGTTTGCGGATAATGGCTTCCAAGTCTATGAACTGCCCCAGGATTTACCCTTTGAAGGGGCCGGAGATGCCCTTTTTGACCGGGGTTCTGGGGCATTGTGGGCCGGTTATGGTTTCCGCTCAGAACTCGACTCCCATGCCTACATTGCCCAGTGGCTCGATGTGGAGGTTTTATCCCTACGTTTGATCGACCCACGTTTCTATCACCTTGACACCTGTTTCTGTCCCCTCAGCGGTGGTTATCTCCTTTACTATCCGCCCGCCTTCGACACCTATTCCAACGCCTTAATCGAGCGACGGATTCCCGAAGCGAAGCGCATTGTTGTCCCGGAGCCCGATGCGGTGAATTTTGCCTGCAATGCAGTCAATGTGGGCAATGTGATCATCATGAACAAGATCAGTGCCGAACTGGAAAAGGCGATCGCCACCAAGGGATTCCAAGTGCGCCAGACTTCCCTCACGGAGTTCCTAAAAGCTGGGGGGGCGGCAAAATGTCTCACCCTCAAAACCACGGAACCGATCCAAGAAAAAGCCCAGGCCAATGCCCCCGTCGAAAGTCGCATTATTCACCTCGAAGGCCATCTCCTCGATGCAGGGATTTTGAACCAGGCGTTGGATTTGATCAATGAGCAGGGAGGCAGTGCCAAAGTTCTCAGTTTCAATCTCGGCATGGAGCGCAAAAATACCTCCTCCGCCAATGTGCGGGTCTCGGCCCCTTCCCCAGCAACGATGGAAGATATTATGTCGGCCTTGATTGAAATGGGGGCGATCAGTACGACAACGGAAGATGTACAGGAAGCAACCCTCGAAACAGTCAGTCAGATGGGGGTCGCTCCGGATGATTTCTATGTCACCAATATCTATCCCACGGAAGTGCGAGTCAAAGGCCAGTGGATTAAGGTTGCCCACCAACGGATGGATGGGGCGATCGCCATTAGTGAAAATAACGGCACTATTACCGCGCGGTGTCGTTTGCTGCGAGACCTCCAAGTGGGTGAAAAAGTCGTGGTTGGGGTCGATGGCATCCGCACTCACCACAAAGCCACAAATCGCAGCACCTCCGAAAAGCAAGAATTCAGCTTCATGGGCGCTGGAGTCTCCAGTGAGCGCCGCGTTGAACTGGTGGTCGAGCAAATTGCCTGGGAACTCCATAAAATCCGGGCCCAGGGTGGCAAAGTCGCCGTAACAGCCGGGCCAGTGGTTATTCATACCGGTGGTGCCCAGCACCTCGCCAGCCTAATTCGTCAAGGCTACGTCCATACCCTTCTGGGAGGAAATGCGATCGCCGTCCATGATATTGAGCAATCCATGATGGGGACGTCTCTGGGCGTAGATATGAATAAAGGCGTTCCCGTGCGCGGTGGCCACCGACACCACCTCAAGGTCATTAACACCATCCGGCGTTGTGGCAGTATCGCCAATGCTGTTTCCCAAGGGTTAATTACCAAAGGGGTCATGTATGAATGCGTAAAAAATAATGTGCCCTTCTGTTTAGCGGGTTCCATCCGCGACGATGGCCCACTGCCCGATACAGAAATGGATTTAATCCGTGCCCAGGAAGAATATGCTCGTCTCCTAGAGGGAACTAACATGATCCTGATGCTTTCCAGCATGCTCCATTCCATTGGGGTGGGTAACATGACCCCTGCTGGTGTGAAGATGGTTTGTGTGGATATTAACCCCGCTGTGGTGACAAAACTCAGCGATCGCGGCTCCGTAGAATCCATCGGTGTGGTGACTGATGTGGGTCTATTCCTCAGTCTTTTGACCCGACAGCTAAATCGTTTGAACCAAGAGGCGGCGATTACTGCCTAGCAGCTTGTTGAATATCTGCTAATGGGCACCGATGCTCCCTAGCAATGGCTTGGGGAGTATTTTTTTGATCTGTGGCACACTGATTAATTTCCCAGGCACCACCTACTAAAAAATCCACCGGAGGGTTGAAGGAGACTTAGCTCGATCTTCCAGTGGAGGGGTGAAATGTGATGTTTGTATTCTTCTGGGCAACCCTTGGGTTTTTACCATTCAGGGTTACAGTGCACCAGATTTCTCAGTTGATGAATCAACAAAATTTAGCGGTCGTTTGTGCGGGGGCGTGCTTTGTTGACTTTCATGTCACGGCCCATCCAGCTTGCACCATCGAGGGCTTCAATCGCCTTATCTTCTTCTTCGTCGTTAGACATTTCCACAAAGCCGAAGCCACGTTTTCTTTGGGTTTCACGGTCAACGGGGAGATATACCCGCTTCACCTTACCGTAATCGTTGAATACTTCGCGAAGATCGTCCTCTTCCACGGCGTAGTCCAGGTTTCCAACATAAATTGACATAGAGAGTGTCTCCTTAAAGATGACTTAATCTGTGCATCGGGGAAGGAGAGTTCGTAGTCGTATCGGGCGGAAAAATTTTCTGTCAATCAATACTGTCGTAACCGAACACAATACCAAACGAGACAAAACCGTAACCGAGTACTTTCGAATTCTTTTAATTCCCAACATTATTAGGCTAGCACATTGCCATCCCCGTCGTCTGGGGGTGGGCTGATTTTTATGACTTCACCAGAAGGCTTCCTGGTGATCTGTAATCACTTTCCTCAGCTGTCTCAGTAGCCCAGGGCGATCGCCATTTTTGCACAACTTTTTGTAGAAGAGCAGAAAACAGGACAGTCAATTTTTTCCCTAATGCTCAACACCGGTGCTCTGGGACAATTGTTCGGTAAAATAAAACGAACTTTTGTGAAGTATCCCTGGTTTTTTCCGATAACCTGATCACTTTTCCTTAGATAATCCCAGGGTCAGCTTTTTTTAGATTTCATCTACTCTGGTTATCCAGGCTCCGATTGGCAGCATATTCCGAGGCGAAACAACTCACCACGATGACTACATCCTCTGCTAAACATACTGAGCTGCGTCAGTTGGTTCGAAGCCAATTGCTACTCCTCCTGGAATCCAATAACCTGCAGGGGGCCAAATCGTTACTGGTCCCAGTACAGCCCGTGGATATTGCCGAGGCGATCGAGGATCTCCCCGAATCGATGCAGGTAATCGCCTTTCGACTCCTTTCCAAGGCCGAGGCCATTGAAGTCTACGAATACCTAGATTCCTCCGTCCAACAGGCGTTAATTCAAAAATTTAAACGTCAAGAGGTACGAGACGTCGTTGATCAAATGTCCCCCGATGACCGGGTGCGCCTGTTTGATGAACTCCCCGCAAAAGTCGTCCGCCAACTGCTGGAGCAACTCAGCCCCGAAGAAAGACAAGCAACCAACTTACTACTGGGCTATGAGGAAGATACCGCCGGCCGGGTGATGACCCCGGAGTATATTTCTCTCAAGGAAACCCTAACCATTGCAGAGACCATCGAACGGATTCGTCAACAGGCCAGCAAGTCAGAAATTATCTACTACCTCTATGTCACCAACGCCTCCCGGCAACTGGTGGGAATTGTTTCCCTACGGGATTTAGTGATTTCGGAGCCTGATTTACCCCTGTCTGCGATTATGACCAGGGATGTGGTTTCGGTACATACGGATACGGATCAGGAGGAAGTGGCCCGCACCATTCAACGCTATGACCTCTTGGCCCTGCCGGTGGTGGATCGCGAAGACCGCCTGGTGGGGGTGGTGACGGTGGACGATGTAATCGATATTATTGAGCGGGAAACCACGGAGGACATCTACGCCCTAGGGGGTTTACAAACGGATGGAGATAATTATTTTCAGATGAATTTGTGGACGGTAGCACGGCAGCGGGTGGTTTGGCTGTTTGTGTTGCTGATCACGAATACTTTTACGGGGTGGATTATCAGCTCCCAACAGTCTTTGTTGCAGGAAGCGGTGATTTTAGCGGCCTTTATTCCTCTGCTAACGGGAACCGGTGGTAACGTTGGTGCCCAGTCTTCGACCGTAGTGATTCGGGGTTTAAATACCGATGATCTCAGCGATTTGGGCCCCGGGAAGGTGGTTTTACGGGAGGCGATCGCCGGGGCATTACTGGGGGCAATTTTGGGGATTGTGGTGATCGTCTGGGCCTATTTTCTCCAGGGGAGTTTGGCGGTGGCGATTTCCGTTGGGACAAGTTTGGTGGCGATCGCCGTTTTAGCGTCGGTGGCAGGCTCCGCCTTACCGTTTTTGTTTCGGTATCTGGGCCTCGATCCGGCGTTGATGTCTGCACCATTTATTACGACGGCAGTGGATGTGATTGGGGTGCTAATTTACTTCAACATTGCGCGGTTGATGTTGGGGTTATGATGGGGCCCATAAAGCTGCCGGGAGGATCATAAATTTTGATGGGAAAAAAGCAGCAATGGCTCGAGATGGCAGAGTTAGGATTCCTGCTACTGGTCTTTTTCGGGTGGCTCGGAGAAACTTTCTGGGGAGAACGGTACATTTTGACTGCTGTTTTTCTGGGGATTACCCTTGGACTAGGTCTTTATAACCGTCTCATTCAGCAACACCGGCAACGGCGACAAACCCTCGGCCTGTTACGAAATCTTGAGCAGCGCCTCCAGGAACATGTTCAAGGGCAAATCCAACCCCTTTTAGGTCAACTCCGCCAGGCCAGTCAAATCAATGGAAGTCTGGCAAAAATTAAGACGAAGGATGAAATGCAGGCTTACCTGGGGAGCTTAGAGCAGTCTCTCACCAATGTGGTGCAATATCTCAACCAAGCGGCTCTTGCGGAACGACTCAGCAATCTTGAGCAGACTTTTCTACAGGGGCAACATTCTCCGGCTGAACAATCGGCAAAAATGCCCCAGGATCCAGCGGGAAAATTCGAGGTGATCGCCGATCCCTGGGCAATGGATTTATCTATACCTTCCCCCCAAGAAAAAGCCCCGAAACAAGGGTGGCAATTGGTGAAAACGTTAACAGCCCATAGAGATTGTGTCAGCGCCCTAGCCTTTAGTGAGGATCAGCGGTTTCTCGCCAGTGGCAGTTGGGATCAGCAGTTAAAACTATGGCGGGTTGAGGATGGAAAGCAAATTTCCCAGGTGACGGCCCATGGCCAAGGGATCTTAAATCTGCAATTTGTCCAGCCCGTAACCTTACCGGAAGAGACAGATCCTAAGCAGTTATTGGCGATCGCCACAGGGAGTTTTTCGCCAGAAGTGAAGCTATGGCAGTTGGACCCTACGGAAACCATTCCCCAATGGACTCTCCAACGCACCCTTGAGGGACACCAAAGCGCGATCTATGGCCTCGCCACCACCTCCCAACAGACGTTGATCACCGGTAGCCATGACCAAACCCTCCGCCAATGGCAACTCGAAGATGGGAGTCTACGTTGGGAAACCTTAGACCTTAACGACCAAATCCAGGCGATCGCCCTGGCCCCCCAGGAAAATCTTTTTATCACCGGTGGGACGGAAGGCAGTCTGAAGTTTTGGCGCACAGCAGATCACAAGCTGTTAGGCCACCTGAAAAATGATCCTCCCGAAGCGATTGCGGCGATCGCGATCCGGGCTGACGGGAAACTCTTTGCCTCCGCCGGAGAACAAGGCCTCATTCAGCTGTGGCAATTGGATCTCAATGATTTGGCAACTTTGCCCGAAACCGTCCCCTGCTACACCCTCCACGCCCATGACAAACCCATTACAAAATTGCTCTTTAGTGGCCAGGGTAACTTCCTCCTCAGCAGTAGCGTGGATGGCCTGATTAAAATTTGGCAGTTGGGTATCCCGGAACCTTTAGTCACCCTGAACTTCAACACACCGGAGACGGAACATATCCGCCTCCTGTCGATGGCCCTGAGTGCCGATGGCAACACCCTTGCCGCCGGTGGATCCGATGGCACCATAAAACTCTGGCAACAGACCTAAATTTTTAGGGGCCAACCCAGAATAATCCCAAGGTGGCGTATTGATTCTGTGAGAAACAACAGGCTAGGCTAGATCCACTGTTTTTGTGTGGGTGTCGAACGTGAAGCGTGTCATTTTGATTCTGTTGACGGTAATTACCCTAGTGCCCCTGCTGTCGTCACTGTGGGCCAGTTTCCAGGAACCGCAGATCCAAGGTCGCCTTGAGCTGTATCAAACCAATTTGGTGCTCCAGGCCGCTGAGTATGACCCGAATTCCACCGCCAGCACTTCCCCGGAGGCGATCGCCACCCTCGTCACCCAACTCACGGGCCAGGATCCCTACGGCAACGCGATTACCCAATATCAGGACGTCCTCAGCAGTAGCGAGGCCAATTTAGCTTTACTCAAAGATCGAGAAACAACCAAGCCCCGTTCTAGCACCCAAAAGGCGATCGCCGAAACCAACGGATTAATCGACGAACTCCACCTCAAACTTGGCATTCTATACGCGACCCACCAACAGCCCGATCAAGCCCGGCAACAGTGGCGGGCCATTGCCGCACAAAATAGTCCGTCTAATATCCTGCGCCAAACCCTAGAACCCCTTTGGCTAGAGGCTCAACCCCCTGTGAATCTCGAGCCCCTCACGGCCACCGAGCTGGAAACTTGGTTCCAACAACAAAACCTCCAACAGTTGTACCGTCTCCAAAACAATGACCTCGCCCTCGCCCAACTCCATCAGCAAATCCAAGCGGACGCCCAACAGGCCTTTTTAAAACTCACCGTTGTCACGATCCTGCCCTTTAGTGTGGGGTTATTCGGTCTGGGCTTCTTAATTTTCCTGGGGATTCAAGCCCTCCGCAAACGGGAAGCTTCCTTGCTGTACGTCCCTCGAGAATCTACCTGGGCAATTCCCTGGGATGGGGAAGTGGTCTGGCAGGTGTTTATTGTCGGTTTCTTCCTAGTGGGTCAAATTATTTTGCCGTTGCTTCTGCCCATTGTTCTGCAAACCTTTAACCTGGATCTCACCGCTTGGACGGTGCGGGAAAAGGCGGCCTATACCCTCGTGACCTACTCCCTAATGGCGATCGCTGGCCTCGCAGTGTTGACGTTTTCTCTCCAGGAATTCCGGCCCTTACCCCAGGGGTGGTTTCAGGTGAAATGGCTGGATAACTGGACAGTGTGGGGTTTTGGGGGTTACATGGTGGCGCTGCCCTTGGTGCTATTGGTTTCAGTGCTGAATCAACAAATTTGGCAGGGTCAAGGGGGAAGTAACCCAATTTTATTCCTCGCCCTGAAGGCCCAGGATCAGGTGGCTTTGACGATTTTTTTCCTGACCGCTTCGGTGATGGCGCCCCTATTTGAAGAAATTATGTTCCGGGGCTTCCTACTGCCTTCTTTAAACCGTTACCTGCCAGTGTGGGGCAGTATTTTACTCAGTGCTTTTCTGTTTGCGATCGCTCACATGAGCCTGTCAGAAGTTTTGCCGTTGATGACCCTAGGGATTATTTTGGGATTTGTTTATGTCAAATCCCGTAACCTGCTGGCTCCGATGCTCCTCCATAGTTTGTGGAACAGTGGTACCCTCTTGAGTCTGTTTATCCTGGGGAGCTAAAGGGCGATCGCCAATGACCCAACCTTTTACCCTAAGCCTTAAAAGTCGTCCGGAATCACCCATTTAGGCGGCTCCATCATCTTTTTCAAGCGGGCAGCTTCGGCGATTTCGTGCATTTTATCGATGGAAACGGTTTGGAGAAATTCACTCGCTTTTTGGGCATATTCTTTGTTGGGGCAGTCTTCCCCGAGAATACAACCATTGACGCATTCCACGACACAGTTGACGGTTTGGCTCATTTTTCTTTCAAGGAATAATATCGTTGCTCGTAGTGTGAACTACCCAGCGCCCATTGACAAGTCATCAAAGGGGAGGGAAATTGCATTTAGCTTTTCACCGAAAGCCCCGCGACTTCGGCGAGAGTTCGGCGAGGTCTCGACCCTGAGGCTCGACCCGAAGGGCTCAGTCGAGTCGTCGAACGCTGTATGCATAAGCATCAGAGTCGGGAGTATGTCACGGTAACGCGCCCCGCCATTGTATAGTTTGTTGCGCTCGATGTTCCCCAAAAGATCTTGCGGCAGTAATTTCTAAGTCCACAATGGTTCCGGACTGGAGATAGTTTGCAGCTAGCGGGAGATTGCCGAGCTGGAGTTGATATTCCGAACCAACTTGGCGGACTGCCTCTGGGGGTAATGGGCCACTGTAACGGGTTTCGTAGGTGTAGCCTTCGCGAAATTGGGGCGTTGGATTACGGGTGCGGTAGGTGACATGAAATTGTGTTTCTAACCAATCACTCCGGGGCCCAAGATCCACAATGGCAAAGGTTAAATTACGGCCTATTCCCCTGGGGCCTTGGCGAATTAATTGGGTGGCGTCCCTGGCTTGCATGGCCCGGTTGACCTGAATTGTAAAACCATTCCCTTGGGGTTGTACGGTGTAGTCTAACCAGGCTTCCCCTGTTTGTTGCACCGCTGGGGTTTTGCTGTCCGTGAGGGTGAGGGTAAATTGTGCTTGGGTAAAAGCGGTTGGGGATTGAGCCGCGGCCCAGGCCAGTTGAATGGGAGCTTCAAAAAATTCGGCATATTCCCGGTAGGTGTCGGGCACTTGGGAACCACTGGCTAATTGACTACGTAAACCCGTTTGCGATCGCCAAATATTTTTACTGAGGGTTATACCCGAACGCTGTAATGCTGCCAAAGAAATCGTTGTTGTGGGATTATCTATGGGGATGGCTGTCAGATTTTGCACCAGGGTCACAGTGCCAGAGTTACCGTCCCTGCCACGAATACCATCGGCGGCATTACGACCATTGCGACCAGGGGTACAGGTATAGCGCTGCTGGGTACATTGCCTGACCTCCTTGGGTTTTTCCTCAGGATTATCACTGGACACCATTTCAAGTTCACAGGTTTCCACCACCCAAGCCGAGTAGGGACAGCCACAACCTTGTCCGCCATAACCCCCCCGCCCTTCAAGACCACCAGCACCGCCACGGTTATCCACAACAATAAGGCGGAGATCCTGGGGGGTGCGGTAGAAAATCGTCACATCACCGCCATCACCACCGGCTCCTCCATTGCCCCCCTGACCCCCATCACCGCCATTAGCCCCCTGGAGGTTATATTCCGGTCGTTGCCAATAGGTAGCACAGCGAGCTGCTTCTCCATACTCACCATCGCTCCCGGCTTCTCCATCACTGCCCTTCAGATTGAGGTTAAGGGGAGTACCATTCGCAAAAATACTTTGATTCTGGGCATTATTTCCGGGGCGACCGTCTCGACCTGGGCGACCATCCCTGCCCGTTTGTCCCCAGGAAAGAATATTGTTGTGGAGGTTGTGATTGGGATAATGCTGGGAGGCTACGGGGGCGATCGCCATCATGATAATTCCCCCGACCACGATACTGCCGAATTTCCCCCAACGACACCAATTCATCCAGTTTCCCCCTTGCATCTAATTCATGCGGCTATCTTCCCAGGACGCAGGCAGGCAAATCGAGTTTCCTTTCTATTCTGCAGTCCACCAGGCGATCGCATAATCTTGGGTGGCTTGATTGGCTTGCTGGGCATAGACGACCCGCACTTTATACTTTCCCGTTTTGGGGATGGGGCAAAAAATATGTTCAACGCTATCAACGGGGCTGGTGGAGCGACAAACCGCATCGCCTAAATCGTTGGTATCAGCAGGCAAGAGATAGAGATCAAGATCATTCAAGCCGCGATCCGTAAAGGTTTCCCCCAGATCATATTGACCGTTATTGTTGGTATCCTCTAAATCTACCCACCGATCCCAGGTGAGGGTGATGGCCGCAAAGGAATCCCGTTGTAGGGGGGCGGCAAAGGTATACTCCTGAAAACCTCGGACTGCCACTTGGCGATAATCCCAACCCCGCTGGGACACCGTTGTTGCCGATGACCATTGACCAGCGGCGAATTGTGTATAGGCCCGGTAGGCATTGAGCTGGCCAGTCCCCATTTCAATATCCAGGGGAATGTCGGGGTTTTTGTAGGCATCCCCCTCCAGCCAAGTGCGATTTTTTTTGCTTAGAACTGTGCGGGTCATGCCGAGGTGTTTACCATCGCCATTATCAATAATTTTGTCGGCGGAGTTGAGTAATACAGCTTTCATCACCTCGTGGCGGCGGCCATCCAAACTCCATCGGTCGGCCTGGGCTTTCAGTTGGCGATCGCCAAATTCCTGTAACAGGGCAACGGTGCCGGTAATGTGGGGGGCGGCAAAACTGGTACCACTAGCACGGTCAATTTTATTAAAGGTGGTAATGAGGTCTAACTGACTGCCGGGGGCGCTGAGACTTACCGCACGACGGGCCCCAAGATTAATTTCCTGGCGGATGAGACGGCTGCCACTACCGATGGGCAAGGCACTTAGATTCGCAAAATCAATTTTATTGAACGTATCCCCCTGAAAGCGGGTGGTGTAGGCCGTGGTAATGCCATTGTAATGGTCTGTGGGAATGGGAATCCCGCCGTCTCCCTGGTTACCCGCCACCACATGGAGTACATCATAGACCCGGGCCGTCCAGTCTAAACATTGGGTCAAAAGGGCATTGCCATCCAGGGTAGGTTCAGGCCGGGGATCACGACTGAGGGATTCCCCAAAACTAAAGTTAATCGCCCGGAGATCACCACCATTTTGTCGGGCAATGTGCTGGGTAGCTAAACATTCCTCTGGTTGGGCGGCTTCGTCTGTTGCACCAATCGCGGAAGAAAAGAGCCGTGCTTCGGGAGCAACCCCCAGTTGTCTTTTGTCCTGGCCCACCATCACCCCAGCCACCATCCCCGCATGGTCATCGACATAGTCATCGGCGGCGGCCTTTTCATCGAGGAAAAACAGTTGGGAGAGGCTCAGTTGGGGTTGCCAAAATGCCCGTTTATCGAGACCAAATTTACCAGGTCTACCGATTTCCACCTGACCAATGGCAATTTTTCGCCCGAGTAAATCGTAGGGTTCATCATGGAGCGTGGTCGCTTGAATCCCATGATCGCCGATGGATGCGTTAAAATCCTGGGCGATCGCCTTTTCAATTCCCCCAAAAATCGTCAAACCGAGGGTGAATACTCCAAAAAGCGACTGTTTCTGCCTAAATCTCCCCATGATCTCCCGCTCTTAACCCAAAACTGAATACTAAACAATGTGAATTGCTACACAAATCGGCGCCGGCCTCTAGTTAAACTTAACGTAAATCATCCAAAAACAGTTTGAGAAGTTTATATATGGATACCGCCGTACTCTGGCAACGTTACCAAGATTGGCTTTACTACCATCCTGAACTGGAGTTTTACGTCGATGTGAGTCGGATGGGTTTTGATGAGGCGTTTGTAGAAAGTTTAAAACCGAAATTTGAGAAAGCATTTCAGGATCTCACTGCCCTCGAAGCTGGGGCGATCGCCAACCCTGATGAAGGACGGATGGTCGGTCACTATTGGCTACGCAATCCAGAGTTAGCCCCCAATGCGGAACTCAAGGCGGATATTGTTGAGACTCTCGAAAAGATCGAAAAATTTGCCAAGGCGGTTCATTCCGGCGAGATCACGGCTCCCGGCGGTGCGAAATTTACCGATATTCTCTCCATTGGGATTGGTGGTTCTGCCCTCGGCCCCCAATTTGTCGCGGAAGCCCTCGCCGATGTGGATGCGCCGTTAAAGATCCATTTCATCGATAACACCGATCCCGACGGCATTGACCGCACCCTCGCCCAAGTCAAAGATCGACTGAATACCACCTTGGCGATCGTCATTTCCAAGTCCGGCGGCACACCCGAAACCCGTAACGGCATGGTGGAAGTGCAAAATTTCTACAAAGCCCACAAAATTGATTTTTCCTCCCATGCAGTAGCCATTACGGGCATTGGTTCCAAACTGGAAGGGGTAGCGAAATCAGAACATTGGTTAACCACGTTTCCGATGCACGATTGGGTCGGCGGTCGCACCTCGGAACTGTCGGCGGTGGGTTTAGTTGCCGCAGCATTACAGGGCATTGATATTCAGGGCATGCTCGACGGCGCAAAAATTATGGATGATGCCACTCGCTTAACCGACCTGAAACAAAACCCAGCGGCATTACTGGCTCTGGCTTGGTACTATTCCGGCAATGGCAAGGGCGAGAAAGATATGGTGATTTTGCCCTATAAAGACCGTTTATTGCTGTTCAGTCGCTATCTGCAGCAGTTAATCATGGAATCCCTCGGTAAAGAGACGGATCTCGATGGCAATAAGGTCTATCAAGGGATCGCCGTCTACGGAAACAAGGGTTCCACTGACCAGCACGCCTACGTGCAACAACTGCGGGAAGGGGTTCCGAATTTCTTTGCCACCTTCATTGAAGTCTTAGGCGATCGCCAAGGGGCTTCCATAGATATTGAAAACGGAGCCACCAGCGGTGATTTTCTATCGGGATTTTTACTGGGAACCCGTGAAGCCCTCTACGAAAATGGCAGAGATTCGATCACCATTACCGTTCCGACCGTCGATGCCCGTACCGTGGGCGCACTGATTGCCCTCTATGAGCGTACCGTTACCCTCTACGCCTCGTTGGTGAATATCAACGCCTATCATCAACCCGGCGTAGAAGCAGGGAAAAAAGCCGCCGCATCGGTGCTCGATCTTCAGAAAAAAGTGGTGGATGCAGTCGCCGCGAGTGAATCCCCTCTCACCCTGGATACGTTGGCGATTAAGGTGGGGGCAGTAGAACAAATCGAAACGATTTATAAGATTG
>JAYKIK010000094.1:0-9424 GCA_035284725.1 Synechococcus sp. | reverse complement strand
GCATCGGTGCTCGATCTTCAGAAAAAAGTGGTGGATGCAGTCGCCGCGAGTGAATCCCCTCTCACCCTGGATACGTTGGCGATTAAGGTGGGGGCAGTAGAACAAATCGAAACGATTTATAAGATTGTGCGTCACCTTGCTGCCAATGGTCGCCTAAAAATGGCGGGTAATTTTGCTCAACCGAGCAGCTTAAAAATCAGTCATCATTGATCTTGATACTGTATGTGATGTGAGAAACCCCGATGGAGGTAAATGATGCGATCGCCCCTCTACGAAACGGATTTTTATGCTTGGACAATCGAACAATCAGCTCTCCTAAAAGCAGGTCAATTGACAACCTTAGACTACTTGAATTTAGCAGAGGAAATTGAAGCTTTGGGTAAACAGCAGCGGCGAGAACTGCGCACTCGTTTGGGGATTTTAATTGGACATCTCTTAAAATGGGATTTCCAACCTGAAAAGCGCAGTAAAAGTTGGCAAGCAACAATTCGTGAACAACGCCGTGAAATTTTGTTCTTACTCAAAGATAATCCCAGTCTTAAATCCTATCTAGAGGAGGCGATCACCAATGGTTACGAATCTGGCTTAGACTTGGTCGTGAAGGAAACGCCGCTAAATTATGTAGATTTACCCCCAGCATGCATTTATCAAAAAGAGCAACTCCTCGATCCAGATTTTCCATCAACTATGAAGCGTTAAAACCCTTGACAGCCCCCATGACTTTCCTGATTGTTGTCTTATATATGTAGTTTTGTATGTCATTGCCTGATTCTTTTATGGCTATCATGTCACCGACTTCAACTCAAGTTCTATACGGCCAAGATTTCCATCTATGGCTAGCAGAAACGGTGCGTTCTCTAAAGGAAGGGAAATTGCTAGAGGTTGACTATGAAAATTTGATTGAGGAATTAGAATCTATGGGGCGGAGTGAGAAAAATGCCCTCAAAAGTAACCTAAAAATTCTTCTGATGCATCTTCTCAAATATCAATTTCAACCAGATAAAAGAACCAATAGCTGGCGTTACACGATCACCGAGCATCGCCAAAGAATTTTAGATACGTTAGAAATCAGTCCAAGTCTGGGGAGATTTCTAGAGGAAGAATTTGGGCGATGTTATCAAAATGCCCGCCGTTTAGCCGCTGATGAAACAGGAATTGCTATTCAAAATTTTCCTGAGAATTCACCTTTTACCATTTCAGAAAGTCTTGAACTTGATTTTTTACCCTAACTTCATAGGATGTTTTGGGGTGCTGGCAATACGCGAACAAAAATATTAATGCAGTGGGCGATCGCCCCGAAGAACATCGATTAAACTAAAAATATCAATACTCCCGGGAAAACCATGGTTGCCAATGCAGTTCGCTGGACATTACAGGATCTCGAAGCCATGCCCGACGATGGCGGCTGGAAACGCTATGAAATTATTGATGGAGAATTAATCGTGACCCGCGCGCCCCATATTTTTCATCAAAGTGCTGCCAGTCGGCTTCACATCGCCCTAGGTAATTGGTCAGACCAATCAGGTCTTGGTCGTGTTTTTGAGGCTCCAGGGGTGGTGTTCTCTCCGAATGATGGTGTGATTCCAGATGTGGTGTGGGTGAGCAATGCCCGTCTCGAAACGGGTGTGGATGAGTCGGGGCATTTTACCGTTGCACCGGAACTAATGATCGAAATTCTCTCGGCGGGCAAACTAAATGAGCAGCGGGATAAAGAGGCAAAGCGTAAATTGTATTCCCTCTATGGGGTGCAGGAATATTGGGTGGTGGATTGGCGACTGAAAACCATTGAGGTCTATCGGCGAAATCAGGCGCAGTTGGAGTTGGTCTGTACTTTACTGGGGGATGATGCTCTCACTTCACCGTTGTTGCCCGATTTTGCGATCGCCATTGATCAAGTCTTTCGCTAAGCTCGACTTTTCGGATGCTGGCAATAGGCGAACAAAATATCGATGCAGTGGGCGATCGCCCCGAGGTGAGCAATTTCGTAACCATGGGTATTTTCCGTGGGAAAGCTGAGGCATGCGCCCCGGCACACATGGCCAAATTTCATGGCAATAGACGCATCACTACCAAATCCCTGGATAATTGCCTGCTGGAGGGGACAGTTAATCTCGGCAGCAGCCATCAGAATTTCCTGGTTTAAACCTTCATCATAGATCCCATAGCCATCCTGGGACAGTAACACGGGCCGATCCCCAGCGGCGATCGCATATTCCCGCGCCAGGGGACAAATTTCCAGGGCAACTAAGGCATCGAGTTGAGTATTTTGACTGAAGTAGAGCGCTCCCATAGCCCCCACCTCCTCCTTGGCCGAGGCCACGAGATAAACATCTTGGGGGGGATTTTTGAGCCGTTGGGCCAGTTCAATCAGAATGACAAGGGAAGCTTTGTTGTCGAGGGTGTAGCTGGCGATGTAATTTTTCAGGCGGAACGGTTTTTTGCGGTGTTTCCCGACCACGACCCGACTGCCAGGGCGAACCCCAGCGGCGAGGAGTTCACTGCTGTGACACTTCGTTTCCAGCCAAGCCTGGTGCCACTGGACGGCTTTTTCCGTTTGTAAGAGTTTTTGGGGGGATTCGTGGGAAACATGACGCGACCCAAAGCTGAGAATCCCGGAAATGGTGGCGTTGTCCCCGAGGATATCCATCACCCCTTCACCGTAGATCCAAGGATAAGATCCCCCCAGGGCGCGAATTTCCACCCGACCAGTGCGTTCATCCACCTGTTTAACGATCGCCCCGATTTCATCCTTGTGGGCCGTAATGGCGATCGCCCCTGCGTCCGGATGCTGGCCTGGAATTTTGACAATGATATTGCCAGCGCGGTCTTGCCAATGGTTCACCCCCAGTTTGGCGAACAGCGCGAGGAGATAATGGTCAATTTCTGTTTCTTGGCCACTGGGGGAATGGTGCATCACCAGGGTGGAAATTTGTTCAAACAGACGATCAAAATCGTGGCTCATGGCTGAAAGAAATTCGGGGAATGGAGAAAAAATAAGAAAGATCGCCCCCAGAATTCTCGCAACTTTATCTGAAGAAAAACAGAAGTGCGGGAAGGGGCGATCGCCTTTAAATCCCTCTTCAGAAGGGGGATATAGGGGGATGTTCTAACCCAAAGCCTTTTCAATTGCCGCTTTCAGGTTTGCATCATCAGGGGCAGTCTGGGGCTCGAAGCGTTCGATCACTTCGCCATCGCGACCGACGAGGAATTTGCCAAAGTTCCAGGCGATATCGGGGCCATCTCCCACGAGGAATTGGTAGAGGGGGCTACGGTTGGCGCCGTTGACATCCTGTTTTTCGAGGAGGGTAAATTCCACATCATACTTCGTCTTAGTGAAATCTTTAATTTCCTCAGGGGTGCCGGGTTCCTGGGCGCCGAACTGGTTACAGGGAACCCCGACAATCACCAAACCGCGATCGCCATATTCTTGATCGAGGGCAACGAGGCCGCTGTACTGGGGGGTAAGGCCACACTTGCTCGCCACATTGACAAATAAAACCACTTTGTTCGCAAGGGTTTCGGGGCTGAGGGGGGCACCATCTAAGGTTCTCAATTCCGTGGGTAAAGCCATGGCTAATGATTACGAATTATTACGACGGTTCCTATTATCGGTGATCCCTGGGGGCAGGGGTAGCCTGGGGTAGAATTTCTCGGGATATCCCCCACCGTACTAAACTAGGGGGCAACTTTCCATCGCGTATCTCGCCCCTCTATGACGAAAAAGGTTTTTATTACCGGCGCCAGTGGCTGCATTGGCCATTACCTTGCTGAAACGTTTATTTATCACACCGATTACGAGCTTTATCTCTTGGTGCGATCGCCTGAGAAATTAAGGTTTGACACCGAGGCCCGGGGCGGCATTCACATTATCCAGGGAGATTTGCTTGACATCGAACACCAGGCAGAGATCCTGAAAACGATCAATGTGGCGATCTTGGCGGCAACGGCTTGGGGGGGCGCCCAAGAATCCTTTGAGACCAACGTGGTAAAAACAGCACAGCTTATTGATTTGCTTGATCCAGAAATTTGTGAACAGGTGATTTATTTTTCCACGGCGAGTATTCTGGGGCGCAACAATGAGGTGCTGACGGAGGCCCGGGATTTTGGCACCGACTACATCCGCACGAAATACGAGTGTTACCAAAAGTTGGGCACCTTGAAATTAGCCCCGAAAATTTCCGTCGTTTTTCCGACCCTGGTGGCCGGGGGCGGCGAAAATAAACCCTTTTCCCATCTATCGGGCGGCCTACGGGATCACATTAAATGGATTCCCCTCGCGAAGTTCCTCAGTGCGGACGGCAGTTTTCACTTTATCCATGGGGAAGACATTGCCCGGGTGGTGCGCCATCTCGCAGAACATCCACCGACCATCCGCTTTGACCTGCCCCCTGGGGAATTAGACCCCGATCGCCAATTTGTGTTGGGCAATGAATCTTTAACCGCTGACGAGGCGATCGCCCAACTCTGTGATCACATGGGCCAAAAAATTTACTTTAAAATTCCCCTCCGCCTGTGGCTAGCGAACTTGATCATTAAGGTGTTTCGGATTCAGCTGGCGGCCTGGGATCGCTTTTGTATCGACTACCGCCATTTCACCTACCGCAAAACCTATAATCCCCGCAGTTTTGGCTTGGAATCTGCCTGTCCCACCCTCAGCGATGTCCTCACCAGTGCCGGCATTCCCCCACGGAATCGAGCTTAATCCAGGTAAAAATTCTCCGGGATAATCTGCATTTTCGGTAAATTGGCGATCGCCCCATAAAGTTCTGCCGCCATGGCCTCATTTCCTGCGTCGTTGAGATGAATGGGGTCAATAAATGTCGGTGTGGGGAACTGGGCATCCAGATTGTAGAAATCGATGACCTGGAGATTATTGGGAAAATCCTGGGCCAACTGTTCCAGGGCTGCCGCAAATTGGGGGTAATAGGTGGTCATTTTTTCGGTGTAACTCTCCCCCAGTTGATCGCGGATGGTCGTTTCCGTCGGATCGAGTTGGGCTTCAGGTCGTCCGGTAATTTCCGGTTGGAGCGCTACCAGCAAGGGAATTTGAGCCGCACCGCACAGACTGACCATCTGGGCTAGGTTGTCTTTATACCGTTCTAGGCGAGCTTGGAATTCTACGTCGGAATTGGGCAGTTGTTGCCCCAGACCCATGGTGTTGCGTTCGCGGATACTAAACACCTCTCCCCCCTGATCCGCTTTCCGGGGCGATGTCAGGGCAAAAATAGTACGCACGAGGGCACTTTTTTCAGCTTTATTGCGCAGGGATTGTTTAATGTACTGATGGAAATAGGCATCAGGATTTGTGGCAAACTCCGCTAATTTCGGAATTTCCGTCGCCTCCTGGTCACTGGGAAGGAGTAAATCTTCGTAGCCGTTGAGAAGAATGATTAAATCTGGCTTATAGGGCAAAATTTCGAGGGCGAGTTGGGCCAGTTCATTACCGGAGCTATAGCCAGGCACTGCCACATTCACAACGCGGTAATCGCCTTCTTTAATTTTGGCGGGTAGTTGGGCGAGGCGGTTGCGGGTCGGGGGAAAAAAGGGGAATACATCCGGACGGTAGGTGCCGGGGGACTGCCGTTGATCCTGGACACGGTTTTGGAGGCGTTGTTCAAGGAAGGCGGCGATGGTCTCTTGGTTGCTTTGGGCCCCTCTGCCGAAGGCGGTGGAATTACCCAAGATAAATACCCGAATTTCCCCCTGGGGTTTGGCAACGGGTAATGGTTCTTCGTCCCGGAAGCCCTGTTCATTCAGGGTGAAAAATTCACTCGTCTGATTGCCAACCAATTTGTAGCCGGTGGCAATGGATTCGTGGGCCAGCAGTTTGCCGCGATTATCTAGGCCTTGGTAACTGTTTTGGTCATCGTCAACAAATTTCAAACTGTAGGCGATCGCCTCCTGGGAGAGTTGCTCATCCTGGTTTTCAAAGTAACCAGAGCCGATCCGGGCGAGAACCTCCAAACCGAGGAGTGCTACCGGTACCGCCACCAGAATCGTCCAGGGGGAAATGGATTTTTTCTTTTTTCTTCGACCGAGGGACGAGGAACGACGGCGACCGCGACTAAACATTTATGCTTTCCTTTACGAGAGAATTTCCAACTATTTTCACGGGCGATGGTCTATTTGTCATGGGGAGTTTGTGCTTTTCTGGGGGAGGATTTGGGTTACACTGCAAAATTGCGATCGCCCCTTTACCGAAAAATTTGACGATGGCTTATAAATTACTGTTTGTTTGTTTGGGAAATATTTGTCGTTCCCCGTCGGCAGAAAATATCATGCGGCACCTGTTGGAACAGGAAGGTCTGGCCCAGAAAATTCACTGTGATTCAGCGGGAACCTCCAGCTACCATGTGGGTGCAGCCCCCGACCGTCGGATGCAGGCGGCGGCCCAGAAACGGAACATTCGCCTTGTCGGCAGTGCGCGCCAATTTTCCCTAGCGGATTTTGAAGAATTTGATCTGATTCTCGCGATGGATCAGGCTAACTACCGTGACATTTTGTCTTTGGATCGCGCCGGTACCTACCAAGGTAAGGTGAAGATGATGTGTGACTACGCCGCAAATTTTACGGATCGCGAGGTTCCTGATCCCTACTATGGTGGCCAATCGGGTTTTGATTATGTAATTGATCTGCTCCTCGATGCTTGCCAAGGTCTGCTGGCGGAGATTCAGCAGGAAGTCTAACTTCAATTAATCCTGGGTAGTCGTTGGTTGCAGTTGGGTCACAAGATGGCGCAATTCTGGCAAGATCAGTTTTTCCATGGCTAGACGCACTGCCCCACTGGATCCTGGCAGGGAAAATAAAATCATCCCCCGGTAGGTGCCCGCCACGGCCCGGGAGGCGATCGCCCGGGAACCAATTTCTTGATAGCTGAGGGTACGGAAAATTTCCCCGAACCCCGGCAAGATTTTCTCTAAATGTTTAGCTAGCATATCGTAGGTATTATCCCGATGGGCAATGCCAGTACCACCATTGAAAATCAGTGCCTCTAAATCCATCTGGGCCAAGGTTTCTAAACGGTGGGCGATCGCCTCTGGATCATCTTTGATCACCTCGTAGTCACCGATTTCGTGGCCCGCCGCGGTGAGCAAGTCTTTAATAAGCTGACCACTTTTGTCTGTCCCAGGCGATCGCGTATCACTAACTGTAACGACCCCACAACGAATGGGACGACCATCAGAATCAGGATGAGGTTGCAGCATGATCAACGAAGATGATTAACAATGGTTGTGACAACAAATCCCTACAGGAGAAGTCAAAAATGCTAGACGAACAAGCCAAAAAAACAATGCTCCTTCACATTCCCCACGCATTATATATCTGCGGTGTGCGGGATGGGGACGAGATGAATGGCTTCACCGCCAGTTGGGTAATGCAAGGTTCCTTTAAGCCCCCCCTGGTGATTAATTGTGTCCGGGCGGATTCCGGGTCCCACGCCATGATCAAAAAAACAGGGGTCTTCTCCCTCAGCTTTCTCGATGAAACCCAAAAGGACATGGCTGCCAATTTCTTCAAACCCAAGCGACGGGTCGGTAACAAATTTGAAGACGTTGAATTTTATGAAGGGGCCGAAACCGGTTGCCCCATTATCAAAGACTCCCTCGGCTATGTGGAATGTAAAGTCGTGGGTACCGTAGAACAGGGCGATCACACCGTTTTTGTCGGCGAAGTGATTGGTGCTGGGGTACACCGGGAAGGGAAAATCCTCGACCTCGCTAGCACAGGCTGGAGTTACGGTGGTTAAGGGCGATCGCCTTTTCTCGACCCAGAACCTCAATGGCCAACTTTCTTTGAATTCTATTTTTCCAACTGAGACCCAATGCCTTTAATCCAAGTTCAAACCTCCCTCCCATTGCCCAGGGAGAAGTGGAAGCGCTTCTCCTCAACCTTTCCAAAAAGCTGGCTACCCACCTGGGTAAGCCCGAGTCCTACGTGATGACCAGTTTTGAGCCTGGGATCCCCATGACCTTCGCCGGCACCATCGATCCCGCCTGTTATGTGGAAATTAAAAGTGTCGGCACCATGGGCGATCGCACCCGGACCATGAGCGAAGACTTTTGCAACGAAATTCACCAGAGCCTCGGCGTTGCAAAAAACCGCATTTACATCGAATTCAATGACGCCAAGGGCAGTATGTGGGGTTGGAATGGCTCCACCTTTGGCTAGGAAATTTCTGGTATTTAAAATTGGTGCTGCCTCGTGTTTTGGGGGCAGCTTCTTTTTCAGCAGTCAAACGCCCATCTAGTCGGATAGGAGCAATCCGTCCCTGCACCACTTCCGGGAGATTATCCACGGTTTCCTTGAGGATTAATTGGATGGAGGCTACTTGGGTCATCTCCTGGGGCGATCGCTGTAGTCAATGCACATGGGGGTTGTTACCTCACTGGAGCTTAAACCATCCCAATACATTTCCCATGAACAACAAGCAAAAACATCATACTTCCTGAAAATGCTCACCATATCTTAATAAAGAAATTGCGCATCAAATAAAGACTGCATAATCTAAGCTTTTTCTAACAAAAATCGTCCATGAACATTATGGTCCTTGAAGATTTTCGCTTGTTTTTTATTAAGAAAAAATAAGTAAATCTTAATTCCAAATAAAAATCGCCACATTTTTCTTGTCTTAATTTATACTAAAATCCATGCAAAAACTCATAGTAAAACTCAAATGTGATCTTCTATCTAGCAAAGAAAATCCTTCAAGCAAAAAAAAGAAATAGCCACTTATCCTCTGTAGAGGATACCTTTAAAAAGATTTTTTCCTTTGATAAAAGGGGCCAGATTATTTGCTTTATTTGTTCTTCTGAACACGATGAATCCTCATTGACTGCCCGTTTTAAAGTACGCCATGAAAATGGAAGAGGAGAAGTCATTGTCGAACTCAGAAATATTCAAAAACTCCATCAGCGCTTAAAGAAAGATGCGATCAAAGCGTTTGAAGCAGGAGACCTCTCAAAAGCCAATGCCTTAATTTCAAAACTCAAAAATCTTGACACCCAAAACTTTTCCCATCGCCTAGAAATTTTTCGTGTTGCTTCTCACCTTGCCCGTCTGCCAATCTGGATTATTGACTTTTCCTTAAAATCTTCCCTGAGTGAATATATTGACAAAAGTGCCATTGAAATCATCAAAAACAATCTATATTTATCCCTCAGCCGAGGAACCCATCAAGGCGTTTATAAGGATTCCCTAAATGCGATCTTTATCCAAGAGAAATTCATTGAATCCCTCGACGGTGACCTGCGTGATTTTTCCATCGACTACTATCCATTGCGGGTCATTTATTCGCGCCTTAGAGGCTGTTTATAAAGTAAATCTTTAGGAAGCTAACCGATGTAACATCAGACGACTCATCGAAGCATAAATCGCGGCCTCGGATACTTCTGATAATTGCTCATAGTCTTTACTGAGACGACGA
>JAYKIK010000093.1:0-8545 GCA_035284725.1 Synechococcus sp. | reverse complement strand
CAACGGGCTCACGGATACCGTCGATGTCAACGGGGGGAGCTGCGATGAACGCGATGATGAAGCAGGTGGTGGCGGTGAGAAGGGTAGGAATCATCAGGACGCCGAACCAACCGACATAAATACGGTTCTCGGTGCTGGTGATCCACTGACAGAACTTCTCCCACAAGGAAGCGCTGCCGCGCTGTTGTAGTGTAGTAGTCATCTGTTTATGATTGCTATGAAATTATCAAGGTGCTTAACCTTAGTTGCTATCTTAGTGAAACTATTTCTTTTTGTAAAGTGTTTTCAGGAAATGTTTTGAATTGCCAAGAAGCAGAGCCGCAGATGTCAAGGGCAAATCCCCCTACCCAAGCACGTAGTCAAGGCCCAAAGTCGCCCATTACTTACAGTCCAGCCTTTACCTTAGTACCGACCTATGAATGTTTTAACCGATGTTCTTATTGCAATTTTCGGGTCGATCCGGGACAGAACCACTGGTTGACGTTGGAGGTTGCCAGGGCTCGCCTGGAGGGATTGAGGAAGAAAGGAATTCGGGAAATTTTAATCTTGAGCGGCGAGGTACATCCGGCTTCGGAGCGGCGATCGCCTTTAATCCGGCTAATTTACGATCTGTGTCAGTTGGCCTTAGAGTACGGTTTTATTCCCCACACCAATGCTGGCCCCCTGAGTCGAGCCGAAATGGAATTGTTAAGAGACGTAAATGGTTCCATGGGGCTGATGTTAGAACAGATGCGTTCGGATCTCCCTGTGCATCGCCACGCCCCCAGTAAAGATCCCCAGGTGCGACTGCAACAACTAGTCTGGGCCGGAGAACTCAAAATCCCCTTTACGACGGGTCTGCTGTTGGGCATTGGGGAAACCCCCCAGGATTGGCAAGATACCTTAAAGGTGATCACCACAGTGCAGGAACAATACGGCCATATTCAAGAAGTAATTTTGCAGCCTCACAGCCCTGGTCAGGAACAGAATGATCTAGGAGAACCTTTCTCGCCCCACCGCTTACCCGAAGTGATTCAATTGGCCCGGGAGCTTTTACCGTCGAGTATTACGATCCAAATTCCCCCCAACCTCGTCGCCGATCCCCAATGGTTACTCCGTTGCCTGGAAGCTGGGGCACGGGATCTCGGTGGCATTGTTCCCAAGGATGAAGTAAACCCAGATTATGCCCATCTCCACCTTGACCAACTGCGGACTCTTCTCAATGGTCAAGGTTGGCAATTGCAAACCCGCCTTGCCACGTATCCAACCTATGATGACTGGCTTTCCCCCCAGGTCAGGCAAGTTGTAGATCACTGTCGGGCGGAATGGGCTCTATCCCCAGAAAATTAACTAGAAACTCAGCGAGGCCAAGGGATCGTAGAAATCTGCGCGAGGTCCCGGGCGACCTGGGCAGCCCCAAATTGATTGAGGTGGCTCGGGTCAGAGAAAAAATCATAGCGACGTTGCCAAGGTTGTTGATGGACTAAATCAACAAAATCCAAGTTATCCCGCCTGGTGAGCTGTTGGAAATATTCACGAAACTGCTGTTCATACATTGAACGGACTGGATCGAGATAGTGGTCTGTCAGGGGTTGATTCAGAAAAACCAGGTGAACTTGATGGGTTTGTAAGTGATCTAGGAGTTGAGTAAAGGTTTCCTGTTGCCGCCCATTTAAGTTGAAATCGGCATAATCTCCGTCATAATCCCCCGTGACCCGTGGGTGATTTTGGTAATAGGTTTCTGGTATAAAACGCCGCTCTAACGCTAAAAAGCCATCTAAATTAAAGCTAATGGCACCGGTTTCGGAATTTTCCGATGCTGCTACGGTATTCGTGGCATGGGTTGGCTGACCAAGGGAGGGTATGGCTTGGGTCAAAAATCGGGTTTTCAGAAGTTGACGACGACCATGGACTTGGGAAAACTGTCCGAACCATTGGGTTGCGACTTGATCTAAATCGTCAGGTTTAAAGGCGATCGCCCGGGATTTAGTCGGGGCTTCATTTTGCAGTAATTGGGTTAATGTGCCGGCCTCGAGGGCTTGGAAACCAGGGGAACGGGTCATCATTTCGTAGGTGAGATCCAGTCGACCACTGTTAAACGCCCGGGCACCATCGGCGAGGATAATCAGCTTGGGCAGTTGCTCTGGCGGGAGAATTTGCCGCAACAGGAGATCAAAAACTTGCACCGTGGCGCCGTTAATCCCGAAATTAAAAATATCGAGGGGGGGATAACCTTGACTGATCAGTGTGGTTTGTAAAGTAAGGGGATCTAAGCCACGCAAGGCCCGGGAACTACCAATAATTAGAACGTCGGGGACACCATTTTTTTCGATGCGCCGCTGATAGAGGGCCAGTTTTTCATTCAGCAGCGGATTGTCAAAGGAAGGGTAAGGGCTATTTTCGGGGAAGGCGATCGCCTTAGGAGCAGTGGTTTGTTGGCTTGTGTAGGTCAGTTGGGCATCAAGCACTTCTGAACGGGTCGCGGGATCAGTCTGCTTTTCAGCCAGTTTAGTCACCTGAGCCAAATCCCATTGGAGCCATTGGCCAGCTAGCCAATCTATTTGGGCAGTGAGGAGCATCCCCAGCAGTGCCCAGCCCCAGGCCAGCCGCAACCGTTGGGGGGCAAGGGTTAGGCCTGACACCTGAGAATGATCGCAGCGGAGTACTATGCTACTACCATCGGCCTTAGATTGCCACAGTTGACTCGTTTTAAGGAGGCTAATGCCAATCTGGTGGAATCGCTCCAGGGGTTGTAATGGGGGAGCTGGGAGAGTGATTTCAGGGGCGAGCGGTTCTTGGGGGGTTGGGATGGAGGTGGCGGGTCGTGCAGGGGTGATGGGATTGCATTTGAGACCCTGTTGCCAGAGGGCTTTCCCTTGGCCAGAACGTCGACCATAAATCTTGAGGGCATTGAATGGATGTGTTTCTAAGCGGTGAAAGAGTTGGGCGATCGCCTTTAGGGTTTCCTTTTGGGGCGGGCAGGCGATCGCCTCGGCCATGACATAGAGGGTACTTGCCTTTTGCCGGAGGGTAATGTGGACACCCCCCGTGGCGAGACGTTCTGAAAGTTGGGGATTCAGGCACCGTTGGAGTAAAAATTTTAGGGCGCTGAGATTTCCCTGTTGGGCGAGGGTCTCGGGGGAGTCCTGGTATTCGGGTTGCTCCTTACCGGGTAAAGACCAGGTTGTTTCCCACAGTAATTCATGGAATGACGCTGATTTTCCCTGAAAAATAACCGTGTGGAGACCCTGGGGCGTCAGTCCGGCCAAAATTTCCCGCACCGTTTCTCTAACTTGGGCTTGTCCCAAAGAGCAGTCGGGGTAGACGTAACAAACCAAAGTTAAAACAGGATAGTCAGCGTTAGCTTGGAACGTAATTTGGTCGGATTTAAATGCTTGGCTTAGTAAAATGGCGATCGCCTCAGGATCACCCCAGCGGCCCCACTGACGCAACATCACCTCCGGCGGCGTCAGGTCTACCCATAGTACCCATTCCGGTTTTGCCTCGCCCCGAATTTGGCAGCGGATCGCCCCATCCCGAAACCCTTTGATTTGTAGTTCCCGTAGCCGTTGCACCAAGGGTTCCGTCAGTAAGCGATAGTCGGGATTGTAGTCACATTCACAGGTAATCCAGAGCCGTTGCTTGGGTGGTTGACCGTCGCTTTGGGTAAGTGTTTGGGTTTCTACCCGTAGGCCGACACCTAGGGGACTTAGATTTTGGCTGAGATATTGGGCGATCGCCCCAGGCTTTCCTAAGCGGGCTTGATTTTTGAGCTTGAGGTGGAGCGGCGCGACCTGGGGTTGTTCTAACTGCTCTAGATTAATCAGGCTTAACCACAGACTCTTTTTTTCCTGACGCAGGCGACCATACACAATTAGGCGATAAATACCGACCTTGGGAGATGGCTGCAATAGCTCGACCGTTGGCGATTGCCGCTGGATTTCTTGCAAAATTGCCTGGGTGATATCTTCCTTTTCCGTGGGGCAAGTGGTTTCACACAGAAGATGAAGGGTGTTGCCCCGGAGCCGTACCCGTAACCGTAAATAAGCGCCCAAGGGCACCATCTGGCGGATCGCGTCTTGGAGCGATGGTACTAAATGAAAACGGAGATCAGCCGAAGTTTCAGGGGTCACAGTGGAAATGAGGTATTGGTCGCTTAATTAAGTAGACATAATTCACCCACCAAGATAAACGAAAGTCTCCAGAATTGTTCTCCGATAAATACGCTAGTAGGATAAGTATGGCCTGTCGCATCTCCGCCCATGAAAGTTCAGTTACCTATGCCTCCATCCCTACTCCTCGGATTTTTGGCCCCATCCTACTTACTTGCTCACCGCTTGGGACATGACCTGGCCGGAGCAGCTCGAGATGCTGGTGTCTGGAGCGAAGAAATTTTCCGGGGTGATCGCCTCCCTTCGTTACCCTTCCCTGACCCAGACCAACTCGATTAATAAATCTCCAGAATCACCTCTAGGCCCAGCGACCACCGGCAAATATTTCGAGAATGACGCTTTATTCCGTACTCCACCGCACTACCCCGAGCGGACCTTAGCCCTTACAATCATCAAGATCTTCTTTCACAGCAGACAGCCCACTTTTCTCAACCCCAACGCCTAAGTACCATGAACCAAGTCATGCATCCTCCCAGTGCCGAAGCTGAACTTTTGTCCACTTCCCAATCCCTCCTCCGGCAACGTCTCACGCTGGTGGAAGATATCTGGCAGGCGGTGTTGCAGAAAGAATGTGGGCAAAAATTAGTCGAGCGCTTGAATCACCTCCGGGCTACCCGTTCTGCCGATGGCCAGAGCCTTAATGTTTCTCCCCACGACATTTCTGAACTCATTGAAACCCTCGATCTCGAAGATGCCATTCGAGCGGCCCGGGCCTTTGCGCTTTATTTTCAGTTAATTAACAGCGTTGAACAACATTACGAACAGCGGGAACAGCAGCAATTTCGGCGGCAGTTAGCAGCAGCCAGTGAAAGTAAGGCCAATGGTCAGAATGTCCAGACAGAAATTCCCCCAACCCAGGCGGGTACCTTTGATTGGCTCTTTCCCCACCTCAAGCTTCAGAACATGCCCCCCCAAACGATCCAGCGCCTACTGGATCAACTGGATATCCGCCTTGTGTTTACGGCCCATCCCACGGAGATTGTGCGCCACACCATTCGTAACAAACAGCGGCGCATTGCGGGGATCCTGCGGGAATTAGACCAAACGGAAGAAGGCTTAAAAAATAGTGGCCCGAGCGATTCCTGGGAAATTGAAAATATCAAACAACAACTGACCGAAGAAATTCGCCTCTGGTGGCGTACTGATGAACTACACCAGTTCAAGCCCCAAGTATTAGATGAAGTGGACTATGCCCTCCATTACTTCGAGGAGGTCCTTTTCGATACCCTGCCAGAACTATCGGTGCGATTACAACAAGCCCTCAAGGCTTCCTTTCCAAGTCTGAACGCACCGGCAACGAATTTCTGTAACTTTGGCTCTTGGGTCGGGGGCGATCGCGATGGTAACCCCTCTGTAACCCCTGATGTTACCTGGAAGACTGCCTGTTACCAACGAGGTCTGGTTTTAGAACGTTACATTGCATCAGTGGAATCCCTTTCCGATGTATTGAGCTTATCGTTGCACTGGAGTAATGTGCTACCCGATTTGTTGGATTCCTTGGAGCAGGATCAAAACATTTTTCCGGATATCTATGAAACTTTGGCTATCCGCTACCGCCAGGAACCCTACCGCCTCAAGTTAGCTTATATCAAACGACGTCTGGAAAATACCCTAGAACGCAATCACCGTCTGGCGAACATGCCTGCTTGGGAAAATAAAGTGGAAGCAGCCGACGAAAAGGTTTACATCTGTGGCCAAGAGTTTCTTGCGGATTTAAAACTAATCCGCGACAGCTTGGTACAAACGGAAATCAACTGTGCTGCCCTGGATAAGCTCATTTGCCAGGTGGAAATTTTTGGGTTTGTGCTCACTCGCCTCGATTTTCGCCAGGAATCAACCCGCCATTCCGATGCGATCGCCGAAATTGTCGACTACCTGGGTGTCCTGCCCAAATCCTACAATGACCTCACTGACGAGGAAAAAACTGCTTGGTTGGTGCAGGAACTCAAAACTCGCCGCCCCTTGATTCCGAAAGAAATGCACTTTTCGGAAAAAACGGTGGAAACGATCCAAACCCTCCAGGTGTTACACCGCCTGCAACAGGAATTTGGCATCGGCATTTGCCAGACCTACATCATCAGTATGACCAACGAAGTCAGTGATGTGCTGGAAGTGCTGCTGCTGGCCCAGGAAGCGGGTTTGTACGATCCTGTGACGGGTACCACCACCATTCGCATCGCGCCCCTATTTGAAACGGTGGACGATCTACGCAATGCTCCGGCGATCATGAAATCTCTGTTTGAAATTCCCCTCTACCGGGCCTGTCTCGCAGGGGGATATGCCCCCCCCGAAGATGGTAATTGCCATGAAACTTTTGGTGATCGCCTTGTGCCGGATCTCCAGGAAATCATGCTCGGCTATTCCGATAGCAACAAGGATTCTGGTTTCCTGAGCAGTAACTGGGAAATCCATAAAGCCCAAAAAAATCTCCAGCAGGTGGCCGATCCCTACGGCATTGATCTGCGTATCTTCCACGGTCGGGGCGGTTCTGTCGGTCGGGGAGGCGGCCCTGCCTATGCGGCCATTTTGGCCCAGCCGCCGAACACCATTAACGGTCGCATCAAGATCACCGAACAGGGGGAAGTACTCGCTTCGAAATATTCCTTGCCAGATCTCGCCCTCTATCACCTGGAAAGTGTTTCCACAGCCGTAATCCAATCGAGTTTGCTGGCTAGTGGTTTTGATGATATCCAGCCCTGGAACCGGATTATGGAGGACCTCTCCCAGCGATCGCGGGCGGCCTACCGGGCTTTGATTTACGAAGATCCCGATTTCATCGACTTTTTCATGTCCGTAACGCCGATCCCCGAAATTAGCCAGTTACAAATCAGTTCCCGTCCTGCTCGCCGGAAAAAAGGCAACAAGGATCTCAGTAGTCTGCGGGCGATTCCCTGGGTTTTTAGCTGGACCCAAAGCCGTTTCCTCGTGCCCGCTTGGTATGGTGTCGGGACAGCTCTCCAAGGATTTTTTGAGGAAGATCCTGTCGAAAACCTGAAGTTAATGCGCTATTTCTACAGTAAATGGCCCTTTTTCCGGATGGTGATCTCGAAGGTGGAAATGACCCTGTCAAAAGTGGATCTGCAGATGGCAAGCCACTACGTCCATGAACTGGCCGAAAAAGAAGATATTCCTCGGTTTGAGAAACTTCTCGATAAGATTTCCCAGGAATATACCCTGACGCGAAAGCTGATCCTCGAAATCACAGAAAATGAAGCTCTCCTCGATGGCGATCGCCCTTTACAGCGTTCCGTCCAACTGAGAAATGGCACCATTGTTCCCCTCGGCTTCCTTCAAGTTTCTCTATTAAAACGGCTCCGTCAATACACCAGAGAAACCCAAGCCAGCATCGTTCATTTCCGCTATAGCAAGGAAGAACTGCTCCGGGGAGCCCTCCTAACAATTAATGGCATCGCTGCGGGAATGCGGAACACGGGCTGATCCCCAACAACCCTGCCCAACACAAAAAGTAGGGGCTTACCGTGGTAAACCCCTACAGCTCTAGAGAAAGTTAAAAATAAAATAGTTAGAAAACCTGTTCTACTTCTGCGATTTCGGGGATTCTTTCCCGTAAGCGACGCTCGATGCCCATCCGTAAAGTCATGGTTGAACTGGGGCAGGAACCACAGGCTCCCTGGAGGCGTAGTTTTACAACGGGGCCATCAATTTCGACTAACTCGACGTTACCCCCGTCTGCTTTAAGGTAAGGACGCAATTCATCCAGGGTGGTTTCGACATTTTCGGGCGTTAGTGCTAAGGCCATAATTTTCCGGGTAAGTGAAAGAACTACCTCCTATTATAAAGTTTTCGTTTTATTCCTTTGCAACGAAAATTCTCTCCAGTAGACTTTGACCCAAGAATACTGGCGGCGTGCCTGTGGTCAAACCCCAAACCAGTTGCCCCTGGAGCAACAACGATAGTAGGGTAAATAATTATGCCAAGCCCAAACGACCTAAACCTCATTGATGAAACTCTGGGGGAAGCATCCCAGACCAACGCCTCGACAGAAGCAATGTTGGGGCTATTGGAAGCTGCAGATAAAACCCAACGAATGATCGCCGCCCGCTATTTTTGTGACCATCGAGATGACCGAGCGGTGATGCCCCTGATTGAGCTGCTCCAGCGCGATGTCTGTCCCCTCACCCGGGTCAGTGCGGCCTATGCCCTAGGTCGTAACGCTTCAGCAGACGCGGTACCTGCTCTCATCGACGTGCTTGAACAAGACTGGAATGGCTATGTCCGCAAAGGGGTAGTGTGGGCTTTAGGGAACTGTGGCGATCGCCGCTCCGTTGATCCGCTAATCCATGCCCTTGAGCATGATATTTCCGCCGTTCGTCTGTGGGCTGCCAGTAGCCTCGCCCAGGTGGCCAAGCTCCAGTATGAAGACGTTTCCCGTG